>NZ_JAAVVD010000003.1:0-456182 GCF_018449755.1 Variovorax sp. dw_954
CTACGGCAAGGGCTTCCATGCGGAGGACGTGCCGCATGATGACCCGAACTTCCTGGTCGCGCTGGTTGCCTTCATGCACCGCCGCTACCGCGCGCGGGCCTCGGGCATCAGCGGGCAGCTTGATGGCCACGGCGTCAAGGTCGGCGAACAGTTCGTGGTCGTCACGCTCGGCGCGGAAGGCGAGCATGTGCACACGCCGGTCTCTGTCACCGATTTCCACGGCAAGACCGGCTCCAGCGCAGTGCAGGTGGGCGACACCATCTACCGGATCTGCAGCCCCGCGCACCTCGGCAGCGTGCGCGTGGAAGGCACGGTCAACGACAAGCCGTTCACCGCCCAGGTCGAGCGCGGCGCTGGCAAGAATCCGCTTGCGCTGCGCGTGTCGCATGACGGTACGCAGATCGAGGCGATGGTGCTGTCGCCGCTCGGTGCGCGGCTGCAGAAGCTCATGCCCTACAAGGCGCCGCCGGACCTGAGCAAGTACCTGATGTCGCCGATGCCGGGCCTGCTGGTCGAAGTGGCCGTGAAGCCGGGCCAGAAGGTGCAGGCGGGCGAGAAGCTCGCGGTGATCGAGGCGATGAAGATGGAGAACGTGCTGTTTGCCTCGCACGATGGCGTGGTCGGTACGATCTCGGCGGACAAGGGCGAGTCGCTCGCGGTGGACCAGGTGATCCTGGAGTTCGCATGAACACGAACACGAGCACGAACCAAGGCGCGAGCAGCCCGCTCGTGGGGGCAACGCTCCTGCGCCCCTTCAAGGTGCTGGGCATCCAGCAGATCGCGATCGGCGGCCCGGACAAGCTGCGCCTGCAGAAGCTCTGGGTCGAGATGCTCGGCCTCGAGGTCACCGGCACCTTCCGCAGCGAACGCGAGAACGTCGATGAAGACATCTGCGCCATCGGCAGCGGCCCGTTCAAGGTCGAGGTCGACCTGATGCAGCCGCTCGACCCCGACAAGAAGCCGGCGGTGCACACCACGCCGCTCAATCACATCGGCCTTTGGATCGACGACCTGCCCGTGGCCGTCGGATGGCTGAGCGCCAAGGGCGTGCGCTTCGCCCCCGGGGGCATCCGCAAGGGGGCCGCCGGCTTCGACATCTGCTTCCTCCACCCGAAGGCGAACGACGAATTCCCGATCGCCGGGGAGGGCGTCCTGATCGAACTCGTCCAGGCGCCGCCCGAGGTGGTCGCGGCCTTCGGCGCGTTGCAATCAGCACCGGCAGCCTGAACCGTTTTCCAGAAACACCACGGAACCGGCTTTGCCGGGCCGTCGGTATTGCCCCCGCGCCGATTTCAGGCATTCGTCACTTTCCGGATCGGTGGCTTCACATCCGAGCGCTGCGGCGGCAGCATCGGTTGATGCTCGCGCGCCGGATTCAGGATGATCGAGGTCGCGGTCTCGGTCAGCAGGCAGAACTTCGTGACCACCGCATCGAGGTGCGCAACGTCGATCACCGCGATCTCCAGCACCCAGCTGTCGTCGCCCGTCACGTTGTAGGCATTGATGCATTCGGGGGTCTGCTGCACCAGCTTGACGACGCGCGCGTACTCCGCGCGCCCGACGCGGATGATGGCGCGAATGCCATAGCCGAGCTTCGATAGATCCACCGTCGTGCGATAGCCGCTGATCACGCCGCAGGCTTCGAGCTTGCGCACGCGTTCGGTGACCGCCGGCTGGCTCAGGTGGACGCGGCGGCCGAGTTCGGCCATGGTGAGGCGCGCATCGGCCTGCAGTTCGGCGAGGATGCGGGTGTCGTAGGCGTCCATTGCGGGGTTCAAGGTCACGTCCATGAATCTCCTTTGAATTCACGGCATTCTGAATGAAGGACCGTGAGTCGCACATGGTTTTGCGCACCCGGCCTTCATAGCATTGGAGGCCTATGCTGCCTGCAAGGAATTGAACCGGATGCCTGCCTTGGATTCACTCACGCCCGCCGACGAGCGGGCGCCCATTGCCGCGCGCCCCGGCCTGCCGCCGCTGCTGGTGCTTTGCCTTGCCGCCACGTGGCTGGTCTGGGGCTCGACCTACCTGGCCATCAAGTACGCGTTGCTGAGCTTTGCGCCCTTCCTGCAAATGGGCACGCGATTCCTGGTCGCGGGCGCCTTGCTGGCCGCCTGGATGCGTTGGCGTGGCGCCGCATGGCCGACGCGCAAGCAGTGGCGCAACGCGCTGGTCATCGGCGGCCTGATGCTGGGCGGCGGCATGGGCGGCACGGCCTTCGCCGAGGTATCGGTGGGCTCCGGGCTGGTCGTGGCCTTCATTGCCGTCGTGCCGCTGATGATCGCGCTGCTGAACCTGTTCTGGGGCGTGGTGCCGCGCAAGCTCGAAGCGGTCGGGATCGCTTTGGGTCTGGCCGGCGTCTTGCTGCTCACGCAGGGCAGCGGATTCCAGGCCTCTCCTGCCGGCCTGGCGGCCATCGCCACGGCCTGCATCTGCTGGTCCGTCGGCAGCGTATTGAGCCAGCGAACCCTGCCGTTGGCCGACGGCGCGATGGGCTTCGCCAGCGAGATGATCTGCGGCGGCGCCGTGCTGATGCTGCTGTCTGCATTGCACGGCGAATCCTTCGATTGGCCGCCGCAACCGCTGGCCGTGGCGGCCTGGGCCTACCTCGTGGTGTTCGGCTCGCTGGTCGCGTTCAATGCGTACATGGTCCTGCTGGCCCGCGCACCCGCTGCGCTCGCGTCGAGTTACACCTTCGTCAACCCTGTCATCGCGATGCTGCTCGGTGTGCTGATCGCAGGCGAGACGGTCACGCCGTTCGAATGGGGCGCCGTCACGGTTGTGCTGTCGGGCGTGCTCCTGCTGCTGTGGAAGCCGCGCGCCTGAAGGCCCCCGCGTTCAGACGCCAGGCCGGCGCCAGAACGCGAGCATCGCGGCCAGCGCCCACATCCCCGCCGCGCAGCCGCGGTTGAGCCGCTGCAGGCTGCGCCTGGACAGCCAGCGCATGGCCTGCGTTCCGGCGCCTGCATAGGCCAGCATCACGCAGGTGTCGAGCGACACGAAGATCGCGCCGAGCACCATGTACTGGTGGACCTGCGGCTGCGCGGTATCGATGAACTGCGGCAGGAAGGCCGCGAAGAACAACACGGACTTGGGGTTCGACAAGGCCACCGCAAGGCTGCGCAGCAGGGCGCGTCCGCCTTGCGGCGACTGGCCTTGTTCGGCCAGCGCGGCATGCACGTCTGGCGGCGGTGTGCGCCAGAGCTTCACGCCCAGCCACACGAGATAGATCACCCCCGCCACCCGCAGCGCGTTGAACAGCAACTCCGACGCCGCCATCAACGAACCCAGGCCCAGCGCCACGGCGGTGATCACCGTCGCGCTGCCCATCGAAGCACCCGCGATGCCCCAGCCTGCGCGCCGCATGCCACCCGAGATGCCGTTCGACAGCGCCAGCAGCATGGTCGGCCCCGGCGTGATCGCCAGCAGCAAGGAGGTGAAGAAGAAGAGCAGCAGGGTGTCGAGGGTCATGGTCTTTTCGCGGCGGTCGCACGCGCGCGCGCCAGGGCCGCTTCGACGATGGCGCGCTTGCGGTCCACGGCGGGCTCGGGCGCCTCGTCTGGTTCAGTCAATTCTTGCTGTCCACGCGCTGGTCGATGAGCGGCATGGAGGGCATAGCGCTTCAGCGCGTCCTCGGCCTGGCGTTGCGACCAGGCCTGCCAGCCGCTGCGCCCCGGCGTCACGTCCTCGAGCGAGATGCAGTCGACCGGGCATGCCGGAATGCACAATTCGCAGCCAGTGCAATGCGGCTCGATCACGGTGTGCATGCGCTTGTGGATGCCCAGGATGGCATCGGTGGGGCAGGCATCCAGGCACAAGGTGCAACCGATGCACCAGGCCTCATCGATCACGGCCATGCGCCGCGGCCCTTCGACGCCGAACTCCGCACCGAGCGGGCGAACCGGCTGGCCCGTGATCGCGGCCAGTCGCTCGATGCCTTCGGCGCCGCCCGGCGGGCATTGGTGGATGCCGGCTTCGCCGCTGGCGACGGCCTCGGCATAACCGGCGCAATCGGGGTAGCCGCAGCGGGTGCACTGCGTCTGCGGCAGTGCGGCGTGGATGCGCACTGCCAGCGGCGTCATGTCAACCGGCAGCCGAAAGGAATCAGCGCGCGGCGCGGCGCGTCTTCGCTGGCGCCGCAGCGCTCTTGCGCACAGCCTTCGTCGCCGCTTGCGCCACGCGCTTCTGCGGCGCGCGAATGGTGTCTTCGGCGGTGATGGGCGTGGTCGAGCCGGCGCGCTTCTGCGGCTGGTCATGCGCCGCGATGAACGCCGCGGCCTTCGGATACACCATGTCGCGCCAGCGGCGACCACTGAAGATGCCGTAGTGGCCCGCGCCCTTGGCTTCGTAGTGCTCTTGTTGGGCCGACGGGATGCCGGTGCAGAGCGCATGCGCCGCCTTGGTCTGGCCCGAGCCGGAGATGTCGTCCAGTTCGCCTTCGACGGTCAGGAGCGCGGTGGTGCGGATGTCCTGCGGCCGCACACGTTCCACCTGTCCTTGCGGGTTCTTCACGTCCCAGGTGCCGTTGACCAGGCCGAACTCCTGGAACACCGTGCGGATGGTTTCGAGGTAGTAGTCCGCGTCCATGTCCAGCACGGCGTTGTACTCGTCGTAGAAATTGCGATGCGCCTCGGCGCTGGCGTCGTCGCCCTTGATCAGGTCCTTGAAGTAGTCATAGTGGCTGCTGGCGTGGCGGTCGGGGTTCATCGCCACGAAGCCGGTGTGCTGCAGGAAGCCGGGATACACGCGCCGGCCTTCGCCCGGGAAGCCCTGCGGCACACGGTAGATCACGTTGTTCTCGAACCATTCGAAGCTCTTGTTGGTCGCGAGGTTGTTGACGGCGGTCGGTGACTTGCGCGCGTCGATGGGGCCGCCCATCATCGTCATCGTGAGCGGGGTCTGTTCGCCGCGGCTGGCCATCAGCGAGACCGCAGCGAGGACCGGCACCGTCGGCTGGCACACGCTCACCACGTGGCAGTTGCCGTACTCGCCTTGGAGCAGGCGGATGAACTCCTGCACATAGTTGACGTAGTCGTCGAGGTGGAATTCACCCTCGGACATCGGCACGATGCGCGCGTTCTTCCAATCGGTGATGTAGACCTTGTGGCCCTGCAGCAGGGTGCGCACGGTGTCGCGCAGAAGGGTCGAGTAGTGACCCGACAGCGGCGCCACCACCAGCACCACAGGCTGCGCCTTCAGCGTCTGGAGGGTTTGCGGGTCGTCGGTGAAGCGCTTGAAGCGGCGCAGCTGGCAGAAGGGCTTGTCGAGTTCGATGACCTCCTGAATCACGACGTCGTCGCCTTCGACCTTCACGCCCTTGATGTTGAACTCGGGCTTTTCGTAATCCTTGCCGAGGCGATAGAGCAGGTCATAGCCCGCCGCCATGCGTTGCGCCATCGGCAACTGGCCCCAGATGGCGCCGGGGGCATAAAGCTTGGAGGCGGCTTGCGCGAAGTCCGAGAAGGGCTCCATCAAGGAGCGCTGCGCTTCGTAGAACTGATAAAGCATCGGGGGCACCCTGTTATGTAAATGTTGCAGTGCAATGTATCAGCGTGCGCCGCGATGCGTGTAGGGTGAATCCTACAAAAAGTGATTGTTTAGATCACCTCGGCGACACATCTACACACATATTCGATGTTCTTGCTGTTCAGCGCAGCAACGCACATGCGGCCAGTGTCCGTGCCGTAGACGCCGAATTCATTGCGCAGACGCACCATCTGGTCCTTGCTGAGCCCAGAGTAGCTGAACATGCCGATCTGCGTCGTGATGAAGCTCATGTCCTGTTGCACGCCGGCGGCCTTGAGGCCGTCGACGAACTTCTGGCGCATGGCCTTGATGCGGACGCGCATTTCCGCCAGTTCGGCTTCCCAGACCGCGCGGCGGGCCGGGTCGTTGAGCACGGCCGCAACCACGGCGCCGCCGTGGATCGGCGGATTGCTGTAGTTCGTGCGGATCGCGATCTTGAGTTGCGACAGCACGCGGGCGGCTTCTTCCTTGCTCTCGCACAGGACCGACAGGGCGCCGACGCGCTCGCCGTACAGGCTGAAGCTCTTGGAGAACGAGGTCGAGACGAAGAAGGTCAGGCCGGCCTCGACGAACTTGCCGATCACCGCGCCGTCTTCGGCGATGCCGTTGCCGAAGCCCTGGTAGGCCATGTCGAGGAAGGGCGTGAGATTGCGCTCCTTCACGGCGGCGATGACCTGGTCCCACTGCGCCGCGGTGATGTCATAGCCGGTCGGGTTGTGGCAGCAGGCGTGCAGCACGACGATGGTGCCCGGGGCCGCGGCGTTGAGCGCAGCCAGCATGCCGTAGAAGTCGATGCCGCGCGTGGCTGCGTCGTAGTAGGGGTAGCTTTCCACCGGGAAGCCGGCGTTGGTGAACAGCGCGCGGTGGTTTTCCCAGCTGGGATCGCTGATCAGCACGGTGGCGTCCGGGCTCAGCTTCTTCAGGAAGTCCGCGCCCACCTTGAGGCCGCCGGTGCCGCCGATGGCCTGGATGGTGGCCACGCGACCGGACTTCACCGGCTCGCTGTCGGCGCCGAACACCAGGCCCTTGACCGCGTTGTCATAGGCCACGATGCCATCGATGGGAAGGTAGCCGCGCGCTGTCTGCGCCTTCATCATGTCGGCTTCCGCGTCTTTCACGCAGTTCAGCAGGGGAAGCTTGCCGTTGTCGTCGTAATAGACGCCGACGCCCAGGTTGACCTTGTTGGGATTGCTGTCGGCGGCAAATTGTTCGTTGAGGCCCAGGATCGGGTCGCGCGGCGCCATTTCGACGGCGGTGAACAGAGACATGGAGAAAAGTCCTTCGGATGAAATTCGATGCAGCCGGGGTGTCGCCCGGCTTGCGCAGGTGCTCGGGGCCAGTACACCGGCACGGATCCCGGCGTACTCGGTTAGCCTAACGAGTTCGCTTGAATTTTACCGACCGGGCCGCATTTCTCCCGAACCCCATGCCTGAAATCACCGAAGTCATCCCTGAACGGCAACACGCCGAGCCTGTCGGCCCTGTGAAAGAGGGCGAGTTCGTCAAGTTTCCCGGGTCCCCCTTCGAGCTGTTCCAGCCTTACCCACCGGCCGGCGACCAGCCCACGGCCATCGAAGGCCTCGTCACCGGCGTGGAGGACGGCGAGGTGTTCCAGACGCTGCTCGGCGTCACGGGTTCGGGCAAGACTTTCACGATGGCCAACGTGATCGCCCGGTTGGGTCGCCCGGCGATCGTGTTCGCGCCCAACAAGACGCTGGCCGCCCAGCTTTACAGCGAGTTCCGCGAGTTCTTCCCGCACAACGCGATCGAGTATTTCGTCAGCTACTACGACTACTACCAGCCCGAGGCCTACGTGCCGCAGCGCGACCTGTTCATCGAGAAGGACTCGTCCATCAACGAGCACATCGAGCAGATGCGACTGTCGGCCACCAAGAGCGTGCTGGAGCGTCGCGACACGGTGATCGTGGCCACGGTGAGCGCCATCTACGGCATCGGCACGCCAGAGGACTACACGCAGATGCGATTCATCATGCGCGTGGGGGACAAGATCGGCCAGCGCGACGTGATCGGCCGACTGATTCGCATGCAGTACACGCGCAATGAGCAGGATTTTTCGCGCGGCACCTTCCGCGTGCGTGGCGACACCATCGACGTGTTCCCGGCCGAGCACAGCGAGCTTGCGATCCGCATCGAACTCTTCGATGACGAGATCGAGACCCTCCAACTGTTCGACCCGCTCACCGGGCGCATCCGCCAGAAGATCCCGCGCTTCACCGTCTACCCGTCGAGCCACTACGTGACGCCACGCGACAAGGTGATGACCGCCGTCGAGACGATCAAGATCGAACTCGCCGGCCGGCTCAAGGAACTGGTCGGCGCAGGCAAGCTGGTCGAGGCGCAGCGTCTGGAACAGCGCACCAGATTCGACCTCGAAATGCTCGCCGAGATCGGCCACTGCAAGGGCATCGAGAACTACTCGCGCCATCTCTCGGGTGCGGCACCCGGCGACCCGCCCGCCACGCTGACCGATTACCTGCCGAAGGACGCACTGATGTTCCTCGACGAGAGTCACCAGATGATCGGCCAGCTCGGCGGCATGTACAACGGCGACCGCGCGCGCAAGACCACGCTGGTCGAATACGGCTTCCGCCTGCCGTCGGCGCTGGACAACCGGCCGCTCAAGTTCGACGAGTTCGAAACGCGCATGCGGCAGGCCATCTTTGTTTCGGCCACGCCTGCGCAGTACGAGAAGGACCATGCCGGCAACGTGGTCGAGCAGTTGGTGCGACCGACCGGCCTGATCGATCCCGAGGTCGAAGTGCGCCCGGCCACGCACCAGGTCGACGACGTGCTCGGCGAGATCCGGCTGCGCGTCGAGAAGAACGAACGCGTTCTGATCACCACGCTGACCAAGCGCATGGCCGAGCAGCTTACCGACTACCTGAGCGACAACGGCGTGAAGGTGCGCTACCTGCACAGCGACATCGACACGGTGGAGCGCGTGGAAATCCTGCGCGACCTGCGCCTGGGCTCGTTCGACGTGCTGGTCGGCATCAACCTGCTGCGGGAAGGGCTGGACATCCCCGAGGTGTCGCTGGTGGCCATCCTCGATGCCGACAAGGAAGGCTTCCTGCGCGCGGAGCGCTCGCTGATCCAGACCATCGGCCGGGCCGCGCGCAACCTGAACGGCAAGGCGATCCTCTATGCCGACAAGATGACCGACTCGATGAGGAAGGCCATCGACGAGACCGAGCGCCGTCGCGCCCGGCAGGTCGCCCACAACGAGGCGAACGGCATCACGCCGCGCAGCATCGTCAAGCAGGTGCGCGACCTGATCGATGGCGTCTACAGCGAGAAGACCGGCAAGGAAATGGCCAAGCAGGAACTGGAGCGCGCCAGGGTCGAGGACATGAGCGAGAAGGACGTTTCCCGCGAAATCAAGCGGCTCGAGAAGCTCATGCTCGAGCACGCACGCAACCTCGAATTCGAGAAGGCGGCCCGTGTGCGCGACCAGTTGGCGCTGCTGCGCGAGCAGGCTTTCGGCGCGCGCGGCGGCGACAACATCGCCGTGCTGACGCCCGGCGAATCGCGCGCCTGAATCTTCCCCGCGGCCGATCGGGGTTTACCCGAGCAAGCCGGAGGGCTTTCTGGTATACTTGACCGAAATAGTCAACAACAACCGAACTCCCGATGAAGGGTCGGCTCCAACCGGATGGCAACACCAATGGTTAAGAGCCGGGAAGGGCGGAGACGACGCTACCGAGCCTACCCGGCACGGTGTCATTTCAACGGTAAGCACACAAGGAGCTTGCGATGCGCCTCACCACCAAAGGCCGTTTTGCGGTCACTGCGATGATCGACCTGGCACTCCGCCAGAACACGGGTCCGGTCACGCTGGCCGCGATCAGCCAACGGCAGCAGATTTCGCTGTCCTACCTGGAACAGCTGTTCGGCAAGCTGCGTCGCCACGAACTGGTCGAATCGACCCGCGGCCCCGGCGGCGGCTACTCGCTCGGCCGCAAGGCCTCTGAAATCACCGTGGCCGACATCATCGTGTCGGTCGACGAACCGATCGACGCCACCCAGTGCGGGGGCAAGGAAAACTGCCTCGGCGAAGCCGGTCGCTGCATGACGCACGAACTCTGGGCCTCGCTGAACCAGCGCATGGTCGAGTTCCTGGACTCGGTCACGCTACAGAAGCTCGTCGACGACCAACTCGCCAAGGGCGTGCAGGTCGAGAACAAGCCGGTCGTGAAGCGTGCGATTTCGCCGCAACCGGTGGTCAAGCCGATCCGTGTCAACGCACCCAACTCGGTGTTCGCGCTCGGCAACGTCTTCGCCAAATCCTGACCGGGCCGGCGCCTGCGGGCGCTGTCTCTGACGACATCATCAACCCCATCCTTCGCCAGCCCGAGCCAGCCATGGACGTCACTCCTCATTTCCCGATCTACCTTGATTACGGCGCCACCACGCCGGTGGACCCGCGCGTCGTCGACGCGATGATCCCCTGGCTGCGCGAGCACTTCGGCAAT
Source organism: Variovorax sp. dw_954 (assembly GCF_018449755.1). Classification (NCBI taxonomy): domain Bacteria; kingdom Pseudomonadati; phylum Pseudomonadota; class Betaproteobacteria; order Burkholderiales; family Comamonadaceae; genus Variovorax; species Variovorax sp. dw_954. Next base: position 10,020 of record NZ_JAAVVD010000003.1, read on the forward strand.
CCGGCGTCCCGCAGCCATGCGTGGGGCTGGGAGGCGGAAGAGGCCGTCGAGAAGGCCCGCGCCGAAGTGGCCGACCTGATCGGCGCCGATCCGCGCGAGATCGTCTGGACATCCGGCGCGACCGAGTCGAACAACCTCGCGCTCAAGGGTGCCGCGCACTTCTACAAGGGCAAGGGCAAGCACCTGATCACGGTGAAGACCGAGCACAAGGCCGTGCTCGACACCATGCGCGAACTGGAGCGCCAGGGCTTCGAGGTCACCTATCTCGACGTCGAGGACAACGGCCTGCTCGACCTGGACAAGTTCAAGGCGGCGATCCGCCCCGACACCATCCTCGCCAGCGTCATGTTCGTGAACAACGAGATCGGCGTGGTGCAGGACATGGTTGCGCTGGGCAACACCTGCCGCGAGAAGGGCGTGATCTTCCACGTCGACGCGGCGCAAGCCACCGGCAAGGTCCACATCGACATGGCCAAGCTGCCGATCGACCTGATGAGTCTGGCCTCGCACAAGACCTATGGCCCCAAGGGCATCGGCGCGCTGTACGTGCGCCGCAAGCCCCGCATCCGCCTCGAAGCGCAGATGCACGGCGGCGGCCATGAACGCGGCATGCGTTCCGGCACGCTGCCCACGCACCAGATCGTCGGCATGGGTGAGGCCTTCCGCATCGCCAAGCTGGAAATGGCGGACGACATCGCCAAGGCTGCCGCGCTGCAGAAGCGCTTGCTCGACGGCCTCAAGGACGTGGAGCAAGTGTTCATCAATGGCGACATGGAACATCGCGTGCCGCACAACCTGAACATGAGCTTCAACTATGTCGAAGGCGAGTCGCTGATCATGGGCATCAAGGGCCTGGCAGTGTCGTCGGGCTCGGCTTGCACCTCGGCCAGCCTGGAGCCCAGCTATGTGCTGCGCGCCCTCGGCCGCAGCGACGAACTGGCCCACAGCAGCCTGCGCATGACCATCGGCCGCTTCACGACCGAGGAAGAGATCGACTATGCGATCTCCACCATCAAGCACAACGTGGCGAAGCTGCGCGAACTCAGCCCCTTGTGGGAGATGTTCAAGGACGGCATCGACATCAGCACCATTCAATGGGCAGCGCATTGATCGCGATGCACTGAACCCGCAGAATCAAAAGAGGTAACCCCATGGCATATTCATCCAAGGTCATCGACCACTATGAGAATCCCCGCAACGTCGGCTCCTTCGAAAAGGGCGACGACACGGTAGGCACCGGCATGGTCGGCGCGCCGGCTTGCGGCGACGTCATGAAGCTGCAGATCAAGGTCAACCCTGAGACCGGCGTGATCGAGGACGCTCGCTTCAAGACCTACGGTTGCGGTTCGGCCATCGCCTCGTCCTCGCTCGTGACGGAGTGGGTCAAGGGCAAGACGCTCGACGAAGCGGCTGCTCTCAAGAACGCGCAGATCGCCGAGGAACTGGCGTTGCCGCCGGTCAAGATCCATTGCTCGATCCTCGCGGAAGACGCCATCAAGGCCGCTGTCAACGACTACAAGGCGAAACACGGCGCGGCCGTTGCCGCGACGGAAGCGACGCACTGAAATGGCCGTTACGCTCACTGAATCAGCCGCGCGCCATGTCACCCGCTATCTCGGTAAACGGGGCAAGGGCGTGGGTGTGCGGCTGGGCGTCAAGACCACGGGCTGCTCTGGCCTGGCCTACAAGCTCGAGTATGTGGACGAATTGGCGCCCGAGGATGTCGTTTTCGAGGACCGCGGCGTGAAGGTCTTGGTGGACCCCAAGAGCCTGGCCTACATCGACGGCACCCAGCTCGATTTCGTGCGTGAAGGATTGAACGAAGGCTTCAAGTTCCTGAACCCGAACGAGCGCGACCGTTGCGGCTGCGGAGAGAGTTTCAGGATCTGATTCACGGCTCCCGGAGCCACGAGCCGCCAACATGTCATGTGCTGGCGGCTTTTTATTGCCATGCAACTCAACGATACCGATTTCCAACTGTTCGACGTGCCCGCCACGTTCGCGCAGGACCGTGCCTGGCTGGACGCGCGCTGGAAGGAGCTCCAGCGCGAGGCGCACCCCGACCGTTTCGCAGCCCAGGGCGCGGCCGCGCAACGCGTGGCCATGCAGTGGTCGGTGCGCATCAACGAGGCCTACCAGCGGCTCAAGGACCCGATCAAGCGTGCGAGCTACCTGTGCGCGCTGAACGGCTCGCCGATCGATGCCGAGAACAACACCGCCATGCCCGCCGACTTCCTGATGCAGCAGATGGAATGGCGCGAGGAACTTGACGAGGTCCATGATGAAGCTGGCGCCGACAAGCTGCGCGACGAGGTGGACGCGAACCGCGCGCGGGCGCTGTCCTCGCTCGATAGGCTCATCGACGAAAAGGCCGACTACCCGGGCGCGGCCAGGCAGGTCAGAGCCCTCATGTTCATCGAGCGCTTCGCCGAAGACATCGATGCCCGGTCGGCACAGTGGGGACAATAGACGCATGTACCGCCCCCACGCTCACTACTTCATGCATTTGCTGCCTCGCAGGCGGGAGGCCTGATGGCACTGCTCCAGATTTCAGAACCGGGCCAGGCGCCTGACCCGCATCAACGACGCATCGCGGTCGGGATCGACCTGGGCACGACGCACTCGCTCGTTGCCGCGATCCGCAACGGCGTGGCCGAGTGCCTTCCTGATACCGAGGGGCGCGTGCTGCTGCCTTCGGCGGTGCGCTACCTCGATCGCGAGCGTCGCCAGATTGGCTACGACGCACTGGCCGCTCGCACCGACGACCCCGGCAACACGATCACCTCCGCCAAGCGCCTGATGGGCCGCGGCATGGCGGACATCGCCAACCGCCATGCCATGTCGTACACCCTGGTGGACGAAGGCGGCATGGTCAAGCTCGACACCATCGCCGGCGTGAAGTCGCCGGTCGAAATCAGCGCCGAGATCCTCGCCACCTTGCGCTATCGCGCCGAGGACAGCTTCGACGACGAGCTCTACGGCGCCGTCATCACCGTGCCGGCCTATTTCGACGAGGGCCAGCGGCAGGCCACCAAGGATGCGGCCGAACTGGCCGGCCTCAACGTGCTGCGCCTCATCAGCGAGCCGACCGCCGCCGCGATCGCCTATGGCCTGGACAACGCCAGCGAAGGCGCCTACGCGGTGTACGACCTCGGCGGCGGCACCTTCGACATATCGATCCTGCGGCTCACCCAAGGCGTGTTCGAAGTGATTGCCACCGGCGGCGACTCCGCACTCGGTGGCGACGACTACGACCACGCGCTGGCCGATCACGTGCTGGCCCAGGCCGGCCTGACGGTCGAAAGCGGCGCCGACAAGGCAGCCTTGCTGATCGCGGCACGTGCGGCCAAGGAGGCGTTGACTGCCGGCGAGTCGGTCAACTTTCATGCGGGCTTGTCGGTCGGGACCATCAACCAGCGCCTGACGCGCGATCAGTTCGACGCGGCAACCCGGCCGCTCACGGACCGCACCGTTGCGGCCGTGCGCAAGACCTTGCGCGACGCGAAGCTCAAGCCGGACGACCTCCAGGGCGTCGTGCTGGTCGGCGGCGCCACCCGCATGCCGCAGGTCCGCCGCGCCATGGCCACGTTCTTCGGTCGCGAGCCGCTCACGAACCTCAATCCGGATGAAGTCGTGGCGCTCGGCGCGGCGATCCAGGCGAACCAGCTGGCGGGCAACGGCGGCTCCGGCGACCTGCTGCTGCTCGACGTCATCCCGCTGTCCCTCGGCATCGAGACCATGGGCGGCCTGGTCGAGCGCATCGTGCCGCGCAACCAGACCATCCCGACCGCGATGGCGCAGGACTTCACCACCTACCAGGACGGCCAGACCGCGCTGGCCCTGCACGTCGTGCAAGGCGAACGCGACCTGGTCGCCGACTGCCGCAGCCTCGCACGCTTCGAACTGCGCGGCATCCCGCCGATGGCCGCTGGCGCCGCGCGCATCCGCGTGACCTTCACCGTCGATGCCGATGGCCTGCTCAGCGTTGGCGCGAAGGAGCAGGGCAGCGGCGTGGAAGCGCATGTCACGGTCAAGCCCTCGTACGGCCTGTCGGACGACCAGATCGCCACGATGCTGCAGGAGAGTTTCTCGACCGCCGCCGCCGACATGCAGGCGCGTGCCCTCGTCGAGGCCCGCGTCGATGCGGATCGCATGTTGCTGGCCACGCAAAGCGCGCTCGATGCCGACGGCGACCTGCTCGATGCCGATGAACGCGCCGCCATCGAAGCGCTGATGAACGCGCTGCGCGACGCACGCGGTGCCGATGAGGCCGCAGTCGTCGAAGCCGCCACCAAGGCGCTCGCGGACGGCACCGAAGCCTTCGCCGCACAGCGCATGAACCAGGGCATCGCACGCGCCCTGTCGGGCCGCAAGCTCGAGTCTCTCTAGAAAAAACGAATGCCCACGATCAAGATCCTTCCCCACGCCGAGTACTGTCCGCAAGGCGCCGAAATCAGCGCACCCGCCGGCACCTCGATCTGCGAGGCTTTGCTCGACCACAAGATCAACATCGAGCATGCCTGCGACATGAGCTGCGCCTGCACCACCTGCCACGTGATCGTGCGCCAGGGCCTCAACTCCCTGAACGAAGCCGATGAAGCCGAGGAAGACCTGCTCGACCGCGCCTGGGGGCTTGAACCCCAATCGCGCCTGAGTTGCCAGGCCATCCTCGCGCAGCAGGACGTGACCGTCGAGATCCCGAAGTATTCGATCAACCACGCCAAGGAAAATCACTGATGAGCGCAGCCGAGCAAGCGCGCAGCCCCTGGGAGCGCGGCCAGGACACACGGCGCCAAGTCGGGAGAGGCCTGTGAGTCGCCAGATCGTCCTAGACACCGAAACGACGGGCCTGTCCGCGGAAAACGGCGACCGCGTGATCGAACTGGGCTGCGTGGAGTTGTACGCGCGCAAGCTCACCGGCAATGACCTCCATCTCTACTTCAATCCCGAGCGCGACAGCCATGAGGACGCCCTCAAGGTGCACGGCCTGACGACGGACTTCCTGCGCGACAAGCCCAAGTTCGGCATTCTTGCGAACGATGTCGTCGAATACCTGCGCGGCGCGGAGTTGATCATTCACAACGCGGCTTTCGACGTCGGCTTCCTCAACAAGGAACTCGAACTCGCCGGCCTGCCGCCGTTGCACACCTTCGTCGGCGAAGTCACCGACACGCTGGCCATGGCCAAGCAGCTGTATCCCGGCAAGCGCAACTCGCTCGACGCGCTGTGCGACCGCTACGGTGTCGACCGCTCCAACCGCACCTTCCACGGTGCGAAGCTCGACGCGCAGTTGCTCGCCGACGTCTACATCAACCTCACGCGCGGCCAGGACGCGCTGCTGATCGACGTGGGTCAGGACGAACCCGAGATCGGCACGGTCGTCGCCATCGACCTGCGCCAGTTCACTCTGCCGGTGTTGATGGCGGGCGAACAGGAACTCGCTGCACACGAGGCCGCGTTGCTTCAACTCGACAAGGCCAGCAACGGCCGCACGCTGTTTCGCCAGAACGCTGAAAATTCTGTGGCATAATCTGAGGCTTCGCATGAACGTGCGAAGCAATACTGACGGTGCCAACAACCCAAGCGGTTGCACAGGTTCCGATCAGGGCGGTTAGCTCAGGGGTAGAGCACAGCATTCACACTGCTGGGGTCGGAGGTTCGAAACCTCCACCGCCCACCATTCGAGAAACAGCGTTTAGCAGATCGATTCGGCGTCTGCCCTGTGTAATCCGCTGTGCAAAATCATGCGAAAGCCTTGTCCAACGCAACGCGCTGCTGTTCAACCTGCATGTGAGCGTAGCGCTGCGTCGTGGTCACTGCCGCGTGCCCGAGGATCGTGCTGACGGGTGTAGAGGCCGCCCCTGCTGGCGATCGGGATCGAGACGCAGGAATGGCGCAGGTCGTGCAAATTCACGTGCTTCATTCAGTCTCGGCGTTCGCGCCGCGCCTCTTCTATCGACCGGCCAGTGATCAGCGTGTGAAGGAAGTTGCCGACGAACGCGATCACTACCAGCGCGATCGCTTTCCAGAGAAGGAAGCCGGTGAAGTCCATCGGCGAATATAGGCATAGGTCCGAAGCGGTCCGCACGCGCCATCACCGCCGGGCGCGTGCCCGTCGCACTCGGTGCCTCGACCGCCGGAGGGGATGGGGCCCTCGTTCAACTACAGCCAGGCAGCGGCGCGCTCGAACTCGGAGGGCGTGCTGCTGGTCCGGAACGACCCCGCGGTCGCGGCGAGCTACCTCGCCGCATTGGAAGAGCCGCTGGGCGCAGGGCGTGGCATCGGCGCGGTAGTCAGGCTCCGGTCAATGCCGCGAGGAGTGCAAGAAGCGCGGGCACTTTGCTCTTTGCCGCTTCGAGCGCGGCCTTGTCGAAGCCCTTCGGATAGACGTCGCGCAGCATGCGCTCATCGTGTGCTTCCATGCCGAAGGCCTTCTTGAATTCGCCCTTGTGCTGCGCCGTCGTTCGCTCTCCCGAGTTGCCTGAGATGTGCAGCAGCACGGCTTCCAGGCAAGGCGTCGCCTCGATCACGATGATGCCGGCCGCCTTTGCCTGTGCCCGGACCGCGGCGGTCCAGGCGGTGTCGGTGTCCAGAAGCGCGATGACGCGGTTGTGGGTGGCGAGCTTGCTGATCGACGCTGTGTAGGCAACGACCCGGGCGGCTCCTTTGCCGGTGGCCGCTTTGATGGTGGCAGTTGTGCCGCAGGCGCGCGGGAGATACAGCGCCTTGACGTGTCGCATGAAGATGTACTCGGCCTGCCCTTCGCCGACCGCGAGCACGGCGTTCGAGGCCCAGCGCCTGGGCTTGGCTTGCTTCGACGCTGCCACTACAGCTGGGGCACCGCGCCGAGAGCGCCGGCCATGTACTTGCCGTGCATGTTGTCTGTGGCGCGCAGGCCGCCGATCTCGTCGCCGCGATAAGCACTGCTCACGCAATCGATCTTCTCGACGAAGGTCACCTGCGGTGGCTTGAGGAGCGCCAGGACCTCGGGGCTCTGCACGGTGAAGATGAGTTGCGCGCCGAGCGGGTTCGTCGCCTCGTCGCTGAACAGGCGCAGCAGCGGCTCCAGCATGTGAGGGTGAAGTGTCGCATCGAACTCGTCGATGAAGGCCGGCGCGCCCGTCTCCAGCGCCTCCAGCAGGAAGCGCAGTAGCACAAAGGCCGACCGTGTGCCCGCCGACTCCATCGAGAACGGCAGCAGGAAGACGTTGCCCGCCGAGGCGTGCTCACCATACGGGAAGTAAGACTGCGGCTCCTCGGCCGGGCTGCCGCCCGCGACCTTCGCTGCCGTCGGCAATGGGCTCAGCGCCTGGAGCTGCAGATCGCTCAAGCCAAGGTCCAGACGCAACAGCAGGTCTCTCGCGCTCTGCAAGGTCGAGGGTGCCGCTTGGAACTGGTTCGAGGCCTCGACGAGTGAGGCAAATTCGCCAGTTGCGCGAGTCCTGTTGCGCAACAGGTTGGTGACTGCGCGGCCCTCAAGAAGGCCTGGTGCGACCTCGACGCCGTACTGGCGCGCCCAACTGATGAATGACGAGTTGCCGCGTACCTTCTTCGCCTCGCTGAGGGGAAGGCCTTCGACGCCGGGCTGCGTGATCACGTAGGCGCTGGTCTTCTCATTCCACTCGCGCGTGAACACCGCGCGCCTGTTGCCTTCGAGCGGGCGGCGCTTGAGCGATTCGCTGATCACCCGCGTGGTGGTGCAGACCAGGTTGTAGTCCCACTGCGTGCCTTCTGAGTCCTCCGTCACGAGTTCGAAGCGCGAGGGCTCTTTGGCATGCGACAGGTGGTTGACGAACGGCAGGCGCGTGTCTGGCTTGGCTTCGAAGGAGTCGCGGATGAACCGCGCCAGGAAGGCGCCGACGTTCAGCATGGTGGTCTTGCCGGAACCGTTAGCACCTAGCGCGGCCATCGCTGTGCTGACGCGTTGTCCAGACTTCGTCGTACGGTCCCAGCCGAGGACCGCGTCGCGACGCGTCAGGCGCAGGGACAGGTCCGTCTGCTCGACGAAGCTGCCGAAGTTGGAGAAGGACATCTTGAGCAACATAGTGGCCAGATTCTTGTCTATTTTTTGAGATTTCGGTATGAGTACACACCCAAACCATCAAAAATACCGGGTCAAACGGCACTCTTTGGCTCCTTGCAGTGCCGTCTGGCGCCCCCGAGTGCGCCAAGGCGGCCCACGGCGGCGCGCGCGGGCCATGATGGCGCTGTGTACTGGACTCGAGATGAGGCGGGCCCGGTTGGCCGGACCGTGATTGCGCGAGAAGGGGGTACCGCGACCAAGTTGGGGGTACAGACGGGGGTACAAATTCAAAGACTCTGCTTGAGAATCAAGCATCCATGCGAGTTGCAGGAGATCTTTCCCCACCGCTTTTGCTTTGGGTGTCCGGAAGGCCTTGCCCCAAGCCCGGCTTCATCTACCGAAGCACCAGCACCGGCAACGTCGAATGCGTCAGCACGTGCTGCGTCTCGCTCCCCAGAAGCAGCCGCTTGATCCCCTTTCGCCCGTGCGAGGCAATGACGATCAGGTCGCACTTGTGCTTCTTCGCCGCGGCAATGACCGATTCGGCCACGAGGTCCGAGCTCATCGCCGCAGTCTTGATGCGGACGCCCGCCGCCTTGGCCAGGCTGCTGACCTGGTCGAGCTGGCCCTGGGCTTTCGCTGCCCATGCGCCCTCGACGCGTGCGATGTCGTCCGGCGTGAAGGCCATCGCGCCTTCGAAATAATTCTTCGGATAGCGGGGCACGACGGTGATGGCGACCAGGTCGGCATCGTTCTGCGCCGCTAGCGAGATGGCGCTGCTCACCGCCTTCTTCGAAAGTGTCGAACCGTCGGTGGCGACGAGGATGCGCTTGAACATGTTCGGATGCTCCAAGTGTTGATGGCTGCCAGCGTAGGCCGTCCGCATCGCGCAGGCTTGATGCAGGTCAAGCTTGAGTCACGTGGATGATCCTAGCCTTGCAGGATGCAAGCTGCTGCGCTCCCGCTCGAACAGGCAGGACCCGATGAATTCCCTGCCGCCCAAGCGGGGGGAGGGCTGGAAGCCGTGTTGGACGACCCTGCCGAATGGTCGGCGTTCAGCCGCCTGCTCGACGGCGATCCGCATGCGGGCCGGTGGGAATCGCACGCCATGGTCGAAGGCATGCATTGCGCCGCGTGCGCGTTCGCCGTCGAGGCGGCGCTCCTCCGGGTGCCCGGCGTCGAGCAGGTCGAGGTGAACGCCGCAAGCCGGCGCGCCCGCCTCACCTGGTCGGCAGCGCAGGTTGCACCGTCCGCCTGGTTCCGGGCCTCCGAGGCAGCGGGTTACCGGCTCGTGCCCGCTGGCGACACCTTCGTGCGCGAACGCCGCCTGCACGAAGAGCGCCTGGCATTGTGGCGATGGCTGGTGGCCGGTCTCTGCATGATGCAGGTGATGATGTACGCGTATCCCGCGTACGTCGCGCTGCCGGGCGACATGTCGGCCGACTCGGCGCAGTTGCTGCGGTGGGCGTCGTGGGTGCTGACGCTGCCGGTGCTGCTCTTCTCGTGCAAGCCCTTCTTCGCTGCCGCGCTGCGCGATGTCGCTGGCTTGCGCATCGGCATGGAGCTGCCTGTCGCGCTTGGCATCGTCATCACCTTTGCCGTGAGCAGCGCGGCCACCTTCGATCCTTCGGGCACCTTGGGTGGCGAGGTGTACTTCGATTCGCTCACGATGTTCGTGTTCTTCCTGCTCACTGGCCGCTGGCTCGAGTCGCGCCTGCGCGGCCGCACCGCGGGCGCGTTGGAGGCGCTGATGAACCGCCAGCCCGACAGCGCGGACAGGCTGACGATGAGCGGCGCCTTCGAGCGCGTGGCGGTCCGGCGCCTGCTGCGCGGCGACGTGGTCCGCGTGCGGCCCGGCGAGAGTTTCCCGGCCGACGGCGTGATCAGCCTCGGCAGCACCACCGCGGATGAGGCCCTGCTCACGGGCGAATCGCGTCCGGTGGTGCGCGACCGGGGCGCGCGCGTGCTGGCCGGCAGCCACAACCTGTCGTCGACGGTGGAGGTGCGGGTCGAGTCGGTGGGGCAGGGCACGCGCTTCGCGCAGATCGTGTCGCTGATGGAAAGCGCTTCGCTGCACAAGCCCCGGCTCGCCTCGATGGCCGACCGCGCGGCACGACCGTTCCTGTTTTTCGTGCTGTGCGCGGCCATGATGGCTGCGGCTTTCTGGTGGCCGGTGGACCATGGCAAGGCGCTGATGGTCGCGGTCGCCGTGTTGATCGTCACCTGCCCCTGTGCGCTCTCGCTGGCCACGCCGGCGGCCACGCTGGCCAGCGCGGGCATGCTGGCCCGGCACGGCGTGCTGGTGCGCAACCTCCAGGGGCTGGAGGAATTGGCGGCCGTCGATACGGTGATCTTCGACAAGACGGGCACGTTGACCCTGGACACGCCATGCCACTTGGACATCCGATGCCGGCCGGGGATGCAGGCCGGTGAAGCGCTCGATCGTGCAGCGGCCATCGCCGCGCAGTCGCTCCATCCGGCGTCACAGGCCCTCGTCGACGCATGGAATGCCGCGTCGCGTCCTGCCTCTTCATGGAAGCTCGTGCAGGCCATCGAGCATGTCGGCATGGGCGTGGAAGCTCGCATGGTCGAACAGGGGAAGGAAGAGGCCGGGACGCGCCGCATGCTGCTGGGCTCGGCTGCCTTTTGCGGCGTGGTCCCGTTGGGTGCCGACGCGCCGCAGGTCCATCTGAGCGATGCGCAAGGATGGGTCGCGAGCTTTGTCCTCGACGAGAACGTGCGTGCCGAGGCGACAGCCGCGATCGATGCGCTCCGGTCGCAAGGCCTGTCGGTGCACCTGCTTTCCGGCGATCGCGCCGCCGCTGCGCGCGCAGTCGCGCAGCAGACCGGTATCCGCAGCGTGCACGGCGATTGCACGCCCGAGGCCAAGCTGGCCTTCATGAAGGCCTTGCAGGACGAGGGCCATGGCGTGGCGATGGTGGGCGATGGGCTCAACGACGGCCCTGTGCTGGCCCGCGCCGATGCGTCCTTCGCCCTCGGCAACGCCGTGCCGCTCGCCAAGGCGCGTGCGGACTTCATCGTGATGAGCGAGGACCTCGGTGCGATTCCCGCCGCCCATGCACAAGCGAAGCGCACGATGCGCGTGGTCCGCCAGAACCTGTGGTGGGCCTCGGGCTACAACGCGCTGTGCGTGCCGCTCGCGGCGACGGGCATGCTGCCTGCGTGGCTGGCAGGCCTGGGCATGGCCGCGAGCTCGCTGGTGGTCGTGCTCAATGCGGCGCGACTTGCAGGCCGCAGCGAAGCGGGGCATTGATGGACATCCTTTTCCTGCTCATTCCGCTCTCCGTCGCGCTGGTGCTGCTGATCCTCGTCGCCCTCTGGTGGGCCGTGGACCGTGGGCAGTTCGAGGACGTCGATGCAGAGGGGCAGCGCATTCTGCGCAACGATTGATCTGTATCAAGCATCCTCGCAGGCCGGCCTCGGACACTGCGCGCATCCAAGGAAAAGAAGGATCCGCGATGCAATCTCCAACCCCTCCCGCAGCGGTCTACAGCGACACCGTGGTGCGGCAGTTCGCGCTCATGTCGGTCGTGTGGGGCGTCGTCGGCATGCTGGTCGGCGTCATCATCGCGTCGCAGCTGGCCTGGCCGGAACTCAACCTCGGCGTCCCGTGGCTGAGCTACGGGCGGCTGCGTCCGCTGCACACCAACGCGGTGATCTTCGCCTTCGGTGGCTGCGCCTTGATGGCGACGAGCTTTCATGTCGTGCAGCGCACTTGCCAGGTCCGGCTCTTCGCGCCGAAGCTGGCGTCCTTCGTGTTCTGGGGCTGGCAGGCGGTGATCGTCGCGGCGGCCATCAGCCTGCCGATGGGCTTCACGCGCGGCAAGGAATACGCCGAGCTCGAATGGCCCATCACCATCCTCATCGCCGTGGTGTGGGTGGCTTATGCCATCGTGTTCTTCGGCACCATCGGCAAGCGCAAGGTGCGGCACATCTACGTGGCCAACTGGTTCTTCGGCGCCTTCATCATCGCGGTGGCGCTGCTGCACATCGTCAACGGCATGTCGATGCCGGCGGGCTGGATGAAGAGCTACTCGCTGTATGCGGGCGTGCAGGACGCGATGGTGCAGTGGTGGTACGGCCATAACGCGGTGGGCTTCTTCCTCACGGCCGGCTTCCTCGGGATGATGTACTACTACATCCCCAAGCAGGCCGAGCGGCCGGTGTACTCGTACCGCCTGTCGATCGTGCACTTCTGGGCGCTGATCTTCACCTACATGTGGGCCGGGCCGCACCACCTGCACTACACCGCCTTGCCCGACTGGACGCAGTCGCTCGGCATGGTGTTCTCGCTGATCCTGCTGGCCCCGAGCTGGGGCGGGATGATCAACGGCGTGATGACGCTCTCGGGCGCCTGGCACAAGCTGCGCACCGACCCGATCCTTCGCTTCCTGATCGTGGCGCTGTCCTTCTACGGCATGGCGACCTTCGAGGGGCCGATGATGTCGATCAAGACGGTCAACGCGCTGAGCCACTACACCGACTGGGGCATCGCCCACGTGCATTCGGGCGCGCTCGGCTGGGTCGGGTTCATCACGATGGGCTCGCTCTACTACCTGATCCCGCGGATGTACGGCCGCACCGAGATGTACAGCGTGCAGGCCATCGAGGTCCACTTCTGGACGGCCACCATCGGCGTGGTGCTCTACATCGCCGCGATGTGGATCGCAGGTGTCATGCAGGGGCTCATGTGGCGCTCCATCAACCCCGATGGCACGCTCACCTACACCTTCGTCGAGAGCGTGAAGGCGACCTTTCCGTTCTACGTCGTGCGCCTCGTCGGCGGCCTGATGTATCTCGGCGGCATGCTGGTCATGGCCTGGAACGTCTGGATGACCGTGGTCACCGGCATCTCGGCCCGCGCGCAGATTCCGCCGCTCGCGATGGCCCACGCCTGAGGAAACAACACCATGTCTTCGAACCCGAAATCCTCCAGCGGCTTCACGCACGAGAAGATCGAGACCAACAACCTGCTGATGATCGTGCTGATCCTGCTGGTCGTCGCGATCGGCGGTGCGGTCGAGATCGTGCCGCTCTTCTTCCAGAAGTCGACGACCGAGCCGATCAAGGGCCTCAAGCCCTACACCGCGTTGCAACTGGCGGGGCGCGACATCTACCAGCGCGAGGGCTGCTACGGCTGCCACTCGCAGATGATCCGGCCCTTCCGCTCCGAGACGCTGCGCTACGGCCACTACTCGGTGGCCGGCGAGTTCGTCTACGACCATCCGTTCCAGTGGGGCAGCAAGCGCACCGGGCCGGACCTCCAGCGCGTCGGCGGCAAGTACAGCGACGAGTGGCACCGCATCCACCTGAACGAGCCGCGCGACCTGGTGCCCGAGTCGAACATGCCAGCCTATTCGTGGCTCGAGAAGAACCCGGTCGACGCGGCCTCGCTGCCGGCGCACATGCGTGCGCTGCGTCGTGTCGGCGTTCCCTACACGGACGAGGAAATCGCCTCGGCCGCCAAGGATGTCGAGGGCAAAACCGAGATGGATGCCACCGTCGCCTACCTGCAATCACTGGGCCTCGCGCTCAAGTAAAGGAGCCTGAGCCGTGGACCTCACAACGCTTCGCATCGGCGCCACCGTCGCCTGCTTCCTCGTCTTCATGGGCATCCTGGCCTGGACCTTCTCGCCCCGCAACACGCGCCGTTTCGAAGAGGCCTCGCAGCTTCCTTTCGAACAGGACTGAAGCGAGCACGCCATGAACGACTTCATCAACGACTTCTGGGCCAACTACGTCGCCGGGGCTGCCGTGGTCAGCATCCTCGCCTGCGCCTTGCTGCTGTGGCTGACGGCGCGCAAGCGCGTGGTGGCCAGCGACGACAACACCACCGGCCACGTCTGGGACGAAGACCTGCGCGAGGCCAACAATCCGCTGCCGCTGTGGTGGGTCGGGCTGTTCGTGATCACCATCCTGTTCGGCTTCGCCTACCTGGCCTTCTTTCCCGGCCTCGGCAGTTTCAACGGCAAGCTCGGATGGAGCGCCGGCGGGCAGTACGAGGCGGAGGTGGCACAGGCTGACAAGGAACTGGTGCCGGTCTACGCCGCCTACACGGCCATGCCGGTGGAACAGATCGCCGGGGATGCGAAGGCCATGGCCATCGGCGAGCGCATCTTCATGAATAACTGCGCGCAATGCCACGGCTCCGACGCGCGCGGCAGCAAGGGGTTTCCGAACCTCACCGACACCGATTGGCTGCACGGCGGCGCGCCCGACAAGATCATCGAGACGATCACCAAGGGCCGCATCGGCGTGATGCCGCCGATGGCCGCGGCGGTCGGTACGCCAGAGGACGTCAAGAACGTCGCGCAGTACGTGCTGAGCCTGTCGGGCAGTTCGACGGATTCGTTGCGCGCCGAGCTGGGCAAGTCGAAGTTCACGGCCTGCGCCGCCTGCCACGGCATCGGCGGCGTCGGCAACCAGGCCCTCGGCGCGCCCGCGCTGAACGACAAGGTGTGGCTGCACGGCTTTGGCCAGGAAGCCATCATCGCGATGATCAACAACGGCAAGCACAACGTGATGCCGCCGCAGGAAGGGCGCCTGACCGAGGCGCAGATCAAGGTGGTGGCGTCGTATGTGTGGGGCTTGTCGAACAAGCCGCAGTCGGCCGCCAAGGCCGCGCCCTGAACCGGGCAATTGGCCATGACCGACGCCGTGCGGCCCCGCAAGACCATCCCCATCGTGCCTGTCGCGGCGGGCGGGGCCGGGGAGTCGGTCGGCCTGTACGAGGCGTCGAAGAAGATCTACCCGCGCACGGTGCGTGGCAAGTTCGCCCGCTGGCGCTGGGCCCTGGTCTTCGCCACCCAGCTCTTCTTCTACGCGATGCCGTGGGTCCAATGGGGCGGGCGCCAGTCGCTGCTGTTCGACCTGGCGACGCGGCGCTTCTACATCTTCAGGCTGGTGCTGTATCCGCAGGACCTGATCTACCTCTCGGGCCTGCTGGTGCTGTCGGCGTTGTCGCTGTTCCTCTTCACGGCGGTGGCCGGTCGACTGTGGTGCGGCTTCGCCTGTCCGCAGACGGTCTACACGGAAATCTTCATGTGGGTCGAGCACAAGATCGAGGGCAACCGCATCGCGCGCATGCGCCTGGACGGCGAACCCTTCTCGCTCGAGAAACTGGTGAAGAAGTGGTTCAAGCACGTCGTCTGGATCGGCATCGCGATGTGGACCGGCTTCACCTTCGTCGGCTACTTCACGCCGATCCGCGAGCTAGGCATGGAATTCCTGCAGACGCGCATGGGCTCGTGGGAAGTGTTCTGGGTCGTCTTCTATGGCTTCGCGACCTATGGCAACGCCGGCTTCATGCGCGAGCAGGTCTGCAAGTACATGTGTCCCTACGCCCGCTTCCAGAGCGCGATGTTCGACCGCGACACGCTGATCGCGAGCTACGACACCGGGCGTGGCGAGCCGCGCGGCGTGCGCGCCAAGGGCCGGGACGGCAAGGCGCTCGGACTGGGCGACTGCATCGATTGCGGGCTGTGCGTGCAGGTGTGCCCGACCGGAATCGACATCCGGCAGGGGCTGCAATACGAGTGCATCGGCTGCGGCCTCTGCGTGGACGCGTGCAACACCGTGATGGACCGCATGGCGCTGCCGCCCGGCCTGATCCGCTACGCGACCGAGAACGGGCTCGCGAAGGGCTGGTCCTCGTCGCAGGTGTGGCGACGCGTCTTCCGGCCGCGGGTGCTGGTCTATGGATGCGTGCTCCTCGCCTTGACGATCGGCCTGCTCGCGAGCCTGGTCCTGCGGGTGCCGCTGAAGGTCGACGTGGTGCGCGACAGGGGATCGCTCGCCCGCATCGCGGAGGGCGGACAGCTCGAGAACGTCTACCGCCTGCAGATCATGAACGCCACCGAGAAACAGCAGGCCTACCGCATCGCGGCCACCGGCCTGGACGGCTTGCACGTGGCCTCGGACGAGCTTGTCGAAGTCGGCGCGGCCCAGTCGCGCTGGGTCGCGGTGCGCCTGCAATTGCCGGCCGACAAGGCTCCGCCCGGCTCGCACACGGTGCACTTCGAAGTGGGCACTGCCGATGGCGGCGCACACGTCTCCGAGAAGGCCGTGTTCCTGGTGCCCCGATGAACAAGCAAGGAGAAAGCATGACAGCGTACGAACAAGCATCGGCGCCGCCGCCCTGGTGGCGCTACCCGCTGGTGTGGCTGGTGATCGGCCTGCCGGCGGCCGTCATCGTGGCCAGCCTGGCCTCCGCGTGGCTCGCCATGCACACCACCGACACGGTGGTCGAGGAGGACTACTACCGCAAGGGCATCGAGATCAACCGCACCCTGGCCGACAAGAGCCCGGTTCCCGCCCAGATGGGCCGCAACCACGCGATGACGCCCGCCGAGGACGTCCCGGTGCGCCCCAAGGCCAAGCCATGAGTGCGCGCAGATGGATCGCGATCCTGTGGCCCGCATTCATCCTGGCGAGCCTGATGGAACTGGTGGTGTTCGCCATCATCGATCCGTCCGACATGCGCTGGGGCAGGGAAGGACTCGGGCTGACGCGGCAGGCCGTCTACACCGCCAGCTTCTTCGCTTTCTGGGCGATGTCGGCTGCCGCGTGCGCGCTCTCGGTGGCACTGACCTTGGAGCCGCCCGAGGACGATCCCCTGGCGCGGCGCTTCAACGCCCGGGCGGATTGACGATGCATTGCAGCGCCTGCGGGTCGAGGATGCGCAGGTTGCGATGCCGCACCTCGACGATGCCGTCCACCACGAATCTCGACAGCGTCCGGCTGATGGTTTCCAGCTTGAGGCCGAGGTAGCTGCCGATTTCCCCGCGCGTCATGCGCAGGACCACCTCCGAGCGCGAGAAGCCACGCGCGTGCAGCCGCTGGACCAGGTTGAGCAGGAACGCGGCGAGCCGTTCTTCCGCCCGCATGCTGCCCAGCAGCAGCATGACGCCGTTCTCGCGCACGATCTCGCGGCTCATGATCTGGTGCACGTGGCGTTGCAGCGCCGGGACTTCGCGCGACAGTGCCTCGACCCGCTCGAACGGAATCACGCAGACCTCCGCGTCCTCGAGTGCGACGGCGTCGCAGTTGTGGTGCTCGTTGACGATGCCATCCAGCCCCATGATCTCGCCGGCCATCTGGAAGCCGGTGACCTGGTCGCGCCCGTCGTCGCTTGCCACGCGGGTCTTGAACACGCCGGTGCGAATGGCGTAGAGCGAGGTGAAGCGCTCGCCGTTGTGGAACAGCGTCTCGCGGCGGCGCAGCTTGCGCCGTGTCTTGACCAGGCCGTCGATGCGCTGGAGTTCGTGGGGTTGCAGGCCGGGGGGCATGCAGAGCTCCCGGAGGTTGCAGTTGGAGCAGGCGACCTGGATGGGCTGTGGAATGGTCATGGGCGCGTCGTTTGGTTGGCGGGATTCTGGCCGGCGCCACCTGCCGTGGGCTTGATGCACATCAAGACGCAGAACGGCCTGGGGAGGCACATTGCGTGGGTTCCATTGCCCGAGCCACGCCGATGTCTTCGAACTCCCCACCCGCACCGCTGCCGGTCCGTCCGACGCTGCCGTCGGTCGCCCTGCTGCGGCGCTTCGGGGTGGCCGGCCCGCGCTACACCTCCTATCCGACCGCCGACCGGTTCGTCGAAGCCTTCGACGCTGCGGACTATGCGCAGGCACTGCGCCAGCGCCGCAGCATGGGCGCCCGCGCGCAGCCGCTGTCGCTCTACGTCCATGTGCCGTTCTGCGAGTCGCTGTGCTACTTCTGTGCCTGCAACAAGATCGTCACGCGCCACCACGAGCGGGCAGGGCAATACCTCGACTACCTCGCGCGAGAGGTCGAGCTGCAGATGGCGCAGGTGGGCCAAGGCGCGTCGGTGAGCCAGCTGCACCTCGGGGGCGGCTCGCCGACCTTCCTGGACGACGCGCAACTGGCCGAACTGATGGGCATCCTCTACGGCGCCTTCACCTTCATACCGGATTGCGAGCGCTCGATCGAAGTCGATCCGCGCACCGTCGACGCCGAACGCCTTGCGAACCTGGCGGTGCTCGGCTTCAACCGCCTGAGCTTCGGCGTGCAGGATTTCGACCACGACGTGCAGAAGGCCATCCACCGTGTCCAACCCGCCATGCAGGTGTTCGAGCTCGTGGCGGCCGCGCGGGCGCTGGGCTTCAAGTCGGTCAACGTCGACCTGATCTACGGATTGCCGCTGCAGACCGTGGAATCCTTCGAGCGCACGCTGGAGCAGGTGTGCGAGCTGCGGCCCGACCGCGTCGCCCTGTATGCCTATGCGCACCTGCCCGACCGGTTCAAGGCCCAGCGCCGCATCCATGTCGAGCAGCTCCCGCCTGCCGAGGAGAAGGTGCAGATGCTGGCGCGATCGATCGCGGTGCTGAGTGCGGCCGGGTACGTCCACATCGGCATGGACCATTTCGCATTGCCGCAGGATGCGCTGGCCGTCGCCAGGCGCCAGGGCCGGCTGCATCGCAATTTCCAGGGCTACAGCACGCAGCCGGATTGCGACCTGCTGGCGCTCGGCGTGTCGGCCATCGGACGCATCGGCGCGACCTACAGCCAGAACGCGAAGTCGCTGGAGGAGTACTTCGACCATCTCGACCAGCGTCGCCTGCCGGTCGTGCGTGGCCTGGCGCTGTCGCGCGACGACCTGCTGAGACGCTCGGTCATCATGGCCCTGATGTGCCAGGGGCACCTCGACTTCGAGGCGCTGGGGCAGGCCCACTTCATCGACTTCCGCGACCACTTCGCGCCCGAGTTCGCCGTGCTCGGCCCGCTGATCGCGCACGGCCTCGTGCACCTGAGCGACCACGCGCTCGAAGTCACGCCGACGGGTTGGTTCTTCGTGCGCGCCATCGCCATGGTGTTCGACCGCTACCTGCAAGCCGATCGCAACAGGACGCGCTATTCGCGGATCGTGTGATGCAGGCCGGCCTCGCCGCCGCCGCGTTGCTGATGGGCCTTGCCGGCGGACCGCATTGCGCGGCCATGTGCGGCGCGCCGACGGCCGGGGTGATCCGGCTGGTGCGGGCGCCGACAACCGGCGCCGCCGGGGCGGCATCCGTGGGGGCGCCGTCCACCACCCTGGCGTTCCATGCGGGTCGCATCGCGAGCTATGCGCTGGGCGGGGCCGCGGTGGCGCTGGCGGCGCAATCGCTCGCGTTCGCGGGCGCGCACGTGACGGCCCTGAAACCGCTGTGGGTGCTGCTGCACGCGGCCACGCTGGCCTGGGGGCTCGCGCTGATCGTGCAAGGTCGCCAGCCGGCCTGGGCGCATCGCTTCGGCAAGGCGCTGGCCTTGCGCGTGCGGCCGCACACGCGGTCGGGCTTCGGCGTGTTCGCGACGGGGGCGCTGTGGATCCTGATGCCTTGCGGCTTGCTCTATTCGGCGCTCGCGCTGGCGAGCCTGGGCAACGGCGCGCTGGACGGGGCCATGGCCATGGTCCTGTTCGCGCTGGGAAGCGGGTTGTCGTTGGCAGCGGCGCCATGGCTGTACGCGGCGGTGGGCCACAGGCTCGGGCCATCGCGCGAAGGCTGGGGCGCCCGCGTTGCAGGCCTGCTGCTGGCCGCCCTGGCCTTGCAGGCGCTGTGGATGGACATGGGGCAGGCCATCGGCGACTGGTGCCGCTGAGAAGGTGTGAATCTTTCTACTGCGGACGCCAATCCCGGGTCTGCGGTCCTCACCGTACGGGTGTACGGTTCCGGTCCTCAACCCGACCTTGGCGCCCTCGCTACGAAATCTCACACCTTCCGAAGCACTCAAATGCCAGCGAAATGAAAGGCGTGCCTGCATCCGGCAACTGCATCGCGGATCTTCGTGGTTACACAGCGGACACAAGGCATTCACCCACTGTTACCCAGGCCGCTCCCGCCGTCGCCTGCCAGTTACACCCGCTTTCTAAGCTTTGTTCATCCAACCGCAAGGAGCCAGCGATGAACGAAGCGCCCACCATCACGCCGAACCACACCTCCGGCGTCAGCCGCATTGCAGCGATGCTCCAGCTGCTCCAGGACAGCGTGCCGATCCAGCGGCGGGTCGTTCGCAGTGGCGACGTGGTCTACCAGGTGGGCCAGCAATTCAATTGCCTCTATGTCGTCAGCTCCGGTTTCTTCAAGATGGTCAACCTGTCGGGCGATGGCCGCGAGCAGGTGGTCAGCCTGCATTTCAAGGGCGACTGGATGGGCCTGGACGGCATCGCCGAGAACCAGTACGGCTGCGACGCCATCGCCATGGACACGGGCGAGGTGTGGGCCATCCGCTATGACGCGCTGATCCAGGCCGCCGTGCGCACACCTGCGCTCTTGACCGCGATGCATGGCGCCATGAGCCGCGAGCTGGTGCGCGACCACGACTCGATGCTGTCCCTGTGCTCGCAGCCGGCCGATGCGCGGGTCGCGGGCTTCCTGCGCTACTGGGCCGATGCGCTCGACCAGCGCGGCCTGCGTACCGACCAGTTCACCCTGCGCATGACGCGTGCCGAGATCGGCAACTACCTCGGCATGACGCTGGAGACCGTGAGTCGGGCGCTGTCGCGGCTGGCGCGCGGCGACGTGATCCGCTTCGTCGAGAAGGGTCGGCGCGACATCCACATTCCGCGCGTCGAGGCGCTGACGAGTTTCATCCGGGACGTCAGCACGCCCGCCGTAGGCGCCGAAGCCCTTCACTGAGCGCTGTTCAGCAGCCTGGCCATCGCGCGTTCCAGTTCAGCGCGGGTGTAGGGCTTGCGCAGCAGGTCCCACTTGTAGGGCTCGCCCAGCAGGTCGCTGGAATAGCCCGACATCAGCAGCACCGGCAACCCTGGCCGCTGCGCGCGTGCCACTTCGGCCAGTTCGGTGCCGCGCATGCCGTGGCCGAGCACGATGTCGGTCAGCAGCAGGTCGAACGGTGTGTTCTCGTCGAGCGCCCGCAATGCTTCCTCGGCATCCGCGCAGACGACCACCTCGCAGGCCATGGCGGCCAGGAACGCCTCGACCACCTTGCGCACCTCCGCATCGTCCTCGACCAGCAGGACGTGGAGGCCCGAGGGGACGCGGCGGGGCGGGGCGGCGTCGCTGTTCGGATCCAAGCTCGTGCGCTTCTCGACGCGGGGCAGGTACAGCGTCACCGTCGTGCCGGCACCGGGGACACTGCGCAGCGTGATCCCGCCGTGTGACTGCCGGGCGAAACCGTAGACCGTCGACAGGCCCAGGCCAGTGCCGCGGCCGGCTTCCTTGGTGGTGAAGAAGGGCTCGAAGGCGCGTTCCATGATGGACTCCGGCATGCCCGTGCCCGTGTCGGTGATGGCGATGGCAACGTAGCCTTCGGCCGCGGGGCTGGGGTCCGCGCGGAGTTCGGCGGGCAGCGTTGCCGCGGGCGCGCATGCGAAGGCGATCGTCCCGCCGTGCGGCATGGCGTCCCGGGCGTTGATGGCCACGTTCAGCAATGCGGACTCGAGTTGCACCGGGTCGGCCATGCACAGGACCTGCTGCGCGTCGAGCGTGATGGCAATGCGCTGGTCGAGCGTGCGCGTGAGCATGCCGGTCAGCGACGTCAGCAGGGCCAGCGTGTCGACGACGGTCGGCTGCAACACCTGCCGTCTGGAGAAGGCCAGCAGCTTGCTCGTCAGCTCGGCGCCCCGCCGCGTGGCCCGGTGTGCTGCCGCGACCAGTTGCCGGACCATGTCGTCGTCGGCGCAGGCGGGCAGCTCTTCCAGCACCTGCAGGTTGCCGGAGATCACGGTCAAGAGGTTGTTGAAGTCGTGCGCCACGCCGCCGGTGAGTTGGCCCACCGTCTCCAGCCGCTGCGCGTGATTGAGCGCCTCCTCGCTGGCGGTGCGCTGCATCACGGTGGCCAGCATGCTCGACAGCGACTCCAGGAAGCGCACCTCGTCATCGCCGAAGCGCTGTGGCGTGCGCGAGCGCACCGCCAGCGTGCCGATGGTGCGGCCCCGGTCGCCCAGCGCCACCGAGAGCTCGCACACCATGCCGGCCTTGATGTAGTGCGCCGGGATGGTGAAGCGATGCTCGCTCGCATAGTCCCGCATCAGCACGGATTCGCCGGTCGCCACCACATGGCCCGAAGGCGATCCGGGGGTGTTCGGAATGCGTCGCCCGGCGGACTCTTCCGGCAGCAGGCCGACGCCCGCCGCGATGCGGAACTCCAGTCCGCTGGCCTCGAGCAGCAGCACCTTGGCCATCTCGACCTGCAGCGCTTCGGATGCAATGACCGGCACCAGTTCCAGCAGCTGCTGCGAGCCGCGCGCCTCCACCGCCAGGCGGCCGAAGCGGGCCAGGTGCTCCGCATAGCGCGCCCGTTGCAAGGCCTGCCTGACGCGCGGGTAGTCGCCCACGCTGCGGATGGCCGCCACCACATAGGGCAGGCCATGGTCCTGGAGCGGGCTCAGGCCGATCTCGACCATCACCTCGCTGCCATCGCGGCGCCGCGCGACCAGGTCCATCTGCGTGCCCATCGCACGGGCGCGCGGCTGCTCGGCATAGGCGCCGCGCCATGCGGCATGGCGGGGCCGTATCGCATCAGGCACCAGTTGCTCGATCGACAGACCGGTGAGCTGGTCCATCGAATAGCCGAGCAGGTCGAGCGCCGCGGGGTTGGCCAGCCGGATCGTGCCTTGCCGGTCGACCAGCAGCAGCGCGTCAGGATAGGCGCCGAAGAGCGTCCGGAACAAGGCGCCGTCGTCCATTTCCGGCAACGACGGCAACGGCGTCATCATCCGGCCTCGACCCTGGGCACCAGGATGTAGCCGGCGCCGCGCACCGACTTGATGATCTGCGGGTTGTCGGGGTCGGCCTCGACCTTGCGGCGCAGGCGTCCGATCTGCACGTCGATGGTCCGGTCGAAAGGGCCGCCATCGCGGCCACGCGTGTGCACCAGCAGGAAGTCGCGCGACAGCACGCGGCCGGGATGCGTGACCAACGTGGTCAGCAGGTCGAACTCGCCGGCGGTGAGCGCCACCTCGGCGCCGCTCGGGTCGAGCAAGCGGCGGGCAGCGGTGTCGAGCTGCCACTGTGCAAAGCGCAGCGACGTGGACGCTGCCGGTTCCGCGGGCGCGGGCGCAGGCGGCGCACTGGCGGGCGTGAGCCGCCGCAACACCGCCTTGATGCGTGCCAGCAACTCGCGCAGGTCGAAAGGCTTGGTGACGTAGTCGTCCGCGCCGACTTCCAGCCCGACCACCTTGTCCACGGCATCGCCACGGCCGGTCACGATCACCAGCCCGCAGCGCCAGTGTTCGCGCAACGCGCGCGCAATGGAGAAGCCGTCTTCGCCGGGCAGGCCCAGGTCGAGCAGCACCAGCGCCGGCGCGTCGCGCGCCATCAGTTCCATGAGTGCCTTGCCGGAATGCACCTGGCTGACGCGAAAGCCATGGTTGCCGAGGTAGGTTGCCAACAGTTGGGTGATGTCGACTTCGTCGTCGAGGACGGCCAGGTGGGTGGGAATATTCACGCGCGGATAGTAGTGCGGGCGCGCTGCTTGCGCCATATCGGCATACGCGACGGCCGGTATCCCGCTCGATGACGGCGCTTTCGGCCTCGCGGCGTGCCGATCATCAGGCGTGCTGGTTCAGCGCGTCCCGCAGGTTGCGGTATCCGGTGCCCTGCATGGTGCCGAACAACGGGTCCGGCTGGGGCGGCACGGTCCTGGCCACGGACTTCCAGTCGTGCTCGTCCAGCAGGCGCGCCGCACGCGGCAGGATGTCGCGCTCCTCGGTCGCCAGGTGATGTCGGTAGTAGGCAAGGTAGAGCGCCGCTGCCGCCTCGACCTTGTCGCGCGCGATCACCGCGTCGCCGATGATGCCGTTCAGCAGGCCGACCAGCTCCTCGCCGGCAATGGCAATGGCCCGGTGCTCCTGCTTCAGGCGGTTGACGGGCAGGCGCAGTTCGGGCGCGCGCAGGACCAGCAGCTCGAACGCCGCGTCCTCCAGGGGATGGTGGACGCGGTCGCCGTATTCGCGAAGGTACGAGACGATGTCGAGCATCAGGTTGTAGTCGGGCTCGCCGTCGTCGTGGAACTCGGCGACCTGCTGCTTCAGCAGGTCCAGGAGGCGCGAGAAATGGACGTGATCGGCATGCCACCGGGTGATCAGGCTTTTCATGAGGGGTCCCTTGTCGTGGCGATCAGGCCAATGGCTCATCACTGACTCCGCAGATGAAGGAAGGAATTCAATGTAGGGCGCGACGCCGGACCACGCCTTGCCCTGGATCAAGGAATGGACGCGGGCCGGTGGCACAGTCGCAGGTATGAACCGGCCAGAGTCCACCCCTGAACTTGCGGACGCCTCGCTGGTCCTGGCATTGCGCGAGCGATTGCAGGCCGAGTCGGGGCTGGCGGTGGCACTGGTCGAGACGCACATCTCCTGGGTGCTGCTGGCATCGTCGATGGCGTACAAGCTCAAGAAGCCGGTTCGGCTGGCCTTCGTCGACTTCAGCACACTGGCGGCGCGAAAGCACTTCTGCGAGGAAGAGCTTCGGCTCAATCGGCGACTGGCACCCGGCCTGTATCGCGACGTCAGGCCTGTGACTGGCACGTCGCAGGCACCGCGCATCGGCTCAACTGACGACGATGGCGAACCGATCGACTATGTGGTCCGCATGCGGCGCTTCCCGGACGGGATGCTGCTGGGCGAACTGCTGTCGGCGGGGCAACTGGAACCTGTCGAGCTCGATGGCCTTGCACAGCGGCTCGCGTCCTTTCACCGTGCCGCGCCGGTTGCGGCGGCGGACTCGGGCTTCGGTGCGCCGAAGCGCATCGAGCGGTCGGTCATGGCGGCACTGGCCGGCCTGGAAGCCGCATGCGGCACGGCGCGTCTCGCAGCGTTGCGGCGCTGGGTCGAGGACCGGGCGGTGGGCCTGCGCATGGCCTGGCTGCTGCGCCAGCGGACGGGTGCCGTGCGCGAATGCCATGGCGACCTGCACCTTGCCAACGTGGTACGGCTCGACGGCGGCCTGCAACCCTTCGACTGCATCGAGTTCGATCCAGCGCTGCGCTGGATCGACGTGATGAGCGACGTCGCCTTCCTCTCGATGGACCTGAAGGCACACGGTCACACCGACCTGGCATTCCGCTTCCTCGACAGCTACCTGCAACACGCGGGCGACCACGAAGGCGTGCCCGTGCTGCGCTTCTACGAGGTCTACAGGGCGCTCGTCCGGGCGCACGTCGCCAGCCTGCGCGCTGCGCCGGGCGAGGGCCGACCCGGCGTCGAGGACTACCTGTGCTGCGCCGAGGACATCGTGCGCCGCGCCGAACGCACGCCGCGGCTGCTGATCACGCACGGCTTGTCGGGCTCCGGCAAGTCGACCGTCGCCGGCCAGTTGCTGGAACTGGCGGGAGCGGTGCGCGTGCGTTCCGACGTCGAGCGCAAGCGCCTGTTCGGACTGGACGCGCTCGCGCGCTCGGCCGACCACGCCATCGACATCTACACGCCCGAAGCCACGCGCCGCACCTTTGCCCGCCTGGCCGACGCGGCGCGCCTGGCATTGCAGGCGGGCTATCCGGTGATCGTGGACGCGGCCTTCCTGCGCCGTGCCGAACGGGCCGCGTTCCACGCGCTGGCCGCCTCCCTTCGGTTGCCGTTCGCGATCCTCGACCTGCGCGCCAGCCCGGCCCAGTTGCGCCACCGTGTCGCATTGCGCCGGGCCGAAGGCACCGACGCGTCCGAGGCAGGCCCGGAGGTATTGGAGCGGCAGTTTGCGTTCCAGGAGCCGCTGGACGCGCAGGAGCGCGCGATGGCCATCTGCGTGGAAACCGAAATGCGCCCGGATGCGGCCTCGCTGTGCGCGCTCTGGATGCACGCCGTCTGAAGCACGCGCGGGCGCCGCGCTGAACGCCGCTGTTCAGCCTCGCGCGATGGTGTCCAGCAGGATGGCCTGCAGCATGCAGCGGTGGTTCTCCTCCCGCCGGGTGTCGTCGAGCGGGCTCGCGTGCATTCGCAGGGTCCATCCCTTGGGCCGCGTGGCATCGACCACGAAGGTGGCATCGTTCGAGGCCGATGAAACAGCGCCGCCCGGCAGCACGTCGAAACCGATGCTGCGCGCCGCGGACACGAAGGTACGGCCGCGTGCGGTGTCGGCGTCGCCCAGGATGCGGATCGACAGGAGCGCCGACGACGACAACGAATGCTCGTGGAGCGTCATCAGGTCGGCCAAGGCGCGCAAGGGATGGTGGTCGAGGTCCAGCCCGTCGTAGACCGGCACGCCGGCCCCCTTTTCGATCTCGCGCATCGCAGCGGCGGGCAATGAGCCGCAATCGATGGCGTCGTACAACTGGCCCAGCGCGCGTGCAAGGGCGTCGACATCCTGCGGCCGCGATTCCGGCGACCGGCCGTAGCCGATGACCGCCACGCGCAGGCCGAGATCCAGCGCGGCGCGATGCAGTGCCGACGGCTCCTCTCGGATGGGTCCGCAGGTCAGCAGGGCCAGGTTCCTGTCACGCAGGGGCTTGCGATGGCCCCCGCTGCGCCCGTCGGGCCGCAGGCGTCGGGCAGTTGCAAAGAATTCGAGGATGTTCGTCGCCGCCAGCGGCCGCAGCAGTGACAGGCGGGTGGGAACGAGCGGGTTGGCGTGGTGCACGAGCCTGAAGGTACAGGCTCGTGCACGCCGGACCTTGATGCCTGTCAAAGCCCTGATGCGCCGTCGGCAGCTATTGCGGCCGCATCATGCACTTTGACGCGGCGCAAGGCCGGGCAGGGCAGCGGGCACTATGGTGGTCATCGCACTCACGACATCCAAGGACTCACCATGCCGACCCCCAGGACCATCCTCGTCCACCTCGACAGTTCCGATCGCGCGGCGGAGCGCGTCAAGGTCGCACGCCAGCTGGCCGAGGCCTTCGACGCCGAAGTCACGGCCTTGCCGTGCACGACGACCGCGTTGATGCGCTATCCCTATGCGCTGGAGGGTTCGGCCGATGCCATGGCCATCATGCAGTCGCTGGACGAGGAATGCCGCAACAAGGCGCATGCCACCTTCACGACGGCCGGTGCCGGCTCGCCGCGCCTGCGCTGGGTCGAACCGATGGACGACGCGCCCTGGGGCTTCGCCCGGCACGCGCTCTACGCCGACTTGCTCGTGCTGGGCCAGCGCAATGCCGACGACCCAGCCGCGGGAGAGTTGCCACCGGATTTCCTGTCCAGCGTGCTCGTCGAATGCGGCAGGCCCGCGCTGGTCCTGCCCTATGCGGGGCTGGTCGAGCCCATCGGCCGGACCGTGCTCATCGGCTGGAAGGAATCACGCGAGGCCGCCCGCGCCGTGTCGGCCGCGATGCCATGGCTGACGCGTGCGGAGTCCGTGCACGCGGTCTGCTATGGCGAGGGCGCGGAAGCAGCCTTGCGCAGCCTCCAGGCATACCTCAAGGCGCATGGTGTGAATGCCACGGCGCATGCAGGTGGCCACGCGGATGGCGATGCCGGCGAGCACCTGCTGTCGATGGCCGCCGACACAGGCGCGGACCTGCTCGTGATGGGCTGCTTCGGCCACAGCCGCGCGCGCGAATGGGTGCTGGGCGGGGCGACACGATCGATCCTGCAATCGATGACGGTGCCGGTGTTGATGTCGCACTGACGAGGCAGCGCCGATGAAACCCGGGCGGGTGCAGGCGAGGTCCGAGGACGGCGGGCATCCTCCTCCGCGAATGTCCCCCGGCCTCCTCCTTTATTTCGCTGCGGAGGACGCCCACCGCCCTCGGCCCAAGTGAAGCCGCGTCGTGCCGGCCGATCAACCCTGGCGCGTCTGGATCACGTCGATGGTGTGCTCCACGCAGCGAAATAAAGGAGGAGCCGGCGGCCGCAGGCTGACGGCGGGGGACATTCGCGGAGTGGAGTACGCCGTCGGCGTGATCCCGCCCCCGGTCCGCAAAACGGTCTGGCATTGCCACTCGTGGCGCCGCAGTTGCATCTCGTGGTGGGCTCAACGTAACGGCCACTTCCACCCGCTGATCTCCGGCATGTCCTGCCCATGGCGCCGGATGTACGCACTGTGCTCCAGCAGCCGGTCGCGCAGCCGCTGCTGCACATGCCCCGCGCCATCGCGGATGCGTGGCACGCGGTCGATCGCGTCGGCGGCGAGATGGAAGCGGTCGAGGTGGTTCAGCACCGTCATGTCGAAGGGCGTGGTGGTGGTGCCTTCCTCGCGGTAGCCGTGCACGTGGAAATTGGCGTGGTTGGCACGCTGGTAGATCAGGCGGTGGATCAGCGTGGGATAGCCGTGGAAGGCGAAGATCACCGGCGCGCTCGTGGTGAACATCGAGTCGAAGGTCGCGTCGCTCACGCCATGCGGATGGGCGCCGGGCGACTGCAAGGCCATCAGGTCGACCACGTTGACCACGCGCACCTTGAGGCCGGGCACCTCGTGGCGCAACAAGTCGACCGCGGCGAGCGTCTCGAGCGTGGGCACGTCGCCCGCGCAGGCCATCACCACGTCCGGCGCGACGCCCTCGTCGTTGCTGGCCCAGGTCCACACGCCCAGGCCGGCGCTGCAATGGCGTTCGGCCGCCGCGATGTCGAGCCATTGGGCCGCGGGCGCCTTGCCGGCCACGATCACGTTCACGTAGTCGCGGCTGCGCAGGCAGTGGTCGACCACCGACAGCAGCGAGTTCGCATCGGGCGGCAGGTAGACGCGTACCACGTCGGCGCTCTTGTTCACCACATGGTCCATGAAGCCCGGGTCCTGGTGGCTGAAGCCGTTGTGGTCCTGCTGCCAGACGTGGCTGGTGAGCAGGTAGTTCATCGATGCGATGGGGCGCCGCCAGGGAATGCAGCGCGTGGTCTTCAGCCACTTCGCGTGCTGGTTGAACATCGAGTCGACGATGTGGATGAAGGCCTCGTAGCAGGAGAAGAAACCGTGCCGCCCGGTCAGCAGGTAGCCTTCGAGCCAACCCTGGCACAGGTGCTCGCTGAGCACTTCCATGACGCGGCCGGCGGGCGAGACGTGGTCGTCGCCGGGCTCGACGAGCGCGGTCGAGGTGCGGTCGGTGACATCGAACACCGCGCCGAGCCGGTTGGACGCGGTCTCGTCCGGGCCCACGATGCGGAAGTTGCATTGCGCGTCGTTCAGGCGCATCACGTCGCGAAGGAACTGGCCGGTCACGCGGGTCGCCTCGGCGCGCACGGCACCCGGCGCCTCCACCGCGACCGCGTAGGCGCGGAAGTCGGGCAGGGCGAGGTCCTTCAGCAGCAGCCCGCCGTTGGCATGTGGATTGGCGCTCATGCGCCGCGTGCCGGCGGGGGCGAGCGCGGCGATCTCCGGGTGCAGCATGCCGGCCTCGTCGAACAGCTCCTCGGGCCGGTAGCTGCGCATCCAGTCCTCGAGCAGTTGGACGTGGCTCGGGTTGTCGGCGAACCCCGTGAGCGGCACCTGGTGCGCCCGGAACGTGCCCTCGACCTGCAGGCCATCCACGACCTTCGGCCCGGTCCAGCCCTTCGGCGAACGCAGCACGATCATCGGCCAGGGCCTGCGCGCGGTGAAGCCGTCCTCGCGCGCCTCGGCCTGGATGGCGCCGATCGCATGCAGCGACGCGTCCAGCGCCTCGGCCATCGCGGCGTGCATGGCGAAGGGGTCGTGGCCCGACACGAAGTGCGGCTCGTAGCCATGGCCGCGCATGAGCTGCGTCAGCTCCTCGTCGCCGATGCGCGCGAGCACCGTGGGGCCCGCGATCTTGTAGCCGTTGAGGTGCAGGATCGGCAGCACCGCGCCGTCGCGCCCGGGGTTGAGGAACTTGTTGGAGTGCCAGCTGGCCGCCAGTGCGCCGGTCTCGGCCTCGCCGTCGCCGATCACGCAGCAGGCGATGAGATCGGGGTTGTCGAAGACGGCGCCGTACGCATGCAGCAGTGCGTATCCGAGTTCGCCGCCTTCATGGATCGAGCCGGGCGTCTCCGGCGCCACGTGGCTCGGGATGCCGCCCGGAAAGGAAAACTGCTTGAACAGACGCTGCATGCCCTGCGCATCGCGCGAGACGGCCGGGTACACCTCGCTGTAGGTGCCTTCGAGGTACACGTTGGCCACCACGCCCGGGCCGCCGTGTCCCGGGCCCGCGATGTAGATTGCGTCCAGGTCGCGCGCCTTGATGGCGCGGTTCATGTGCGCATAGATGAAGTTCAGGCCGGGCGTCGTGCCCCAGTGGCCGAGCAGGCGGGGCTTGATGTGCTCCAGGCGCAGGGGCTCGCGCAACAGGGGGTTGTCCAGCAGGTAGATCTGCCCCACGGACAGGTAGTTGGCGGCGCGCCACCAGGCGTCGAGCAGCTTGAAGTCGTTGTTCGGTGTTTCGTTCATCAGGCACTTCCAGGCGTTGGATGGTCGGATTCAGTCGGCGCACATGAGCACCCGGACATGGGCAGCGACGCTGCGGGCGAGTGGGTCCAGCGCATAGCCGCCCTCGAGGCATGAGATGACCCGGCCGTGGCAGTGCCGGTTCGCGACGTTGACGATCTGCCGCGTCACCCAGGCGTAGTCGGCTTCGACCAATCCCAGGTTGCCCATGTCGTCGTCGCGGTGACCGTCGAAGCCCGCGGAGACATAGATGAGTTGCGGCGCGAAGGCGTCGAGCGCCGGCAGCCATTGCTGCGTCACGGCGTCCCGGAAGGCTGCGCCGCCCGAACGGGACGGCAGGCCCACGTTCGCCATACCCGGGCCGGAGTCGTCTTCGCCGGTGAACGGGTAGACGCCTTTCTCGAAGATGGAACACATCAGCACGCGCGCGTCGTTGCGGAAGATGTCCACGCTGCCGTTGCCGTGGTGCACGTCGAAGTCGACGAGCACGACGCGTTCCAGGCCGTGGACCTCCAGCGCATGCCGGATGCCCACCGCCACGTTGTCGAAGAAGCAGAAGCCCATGGCCGCATTGCGCTCCGCATGGTGCCCGGGCGGGCGCACGCAGCAGAAGGCCGAAGCGGTCTCGCCCGACAGCACCAGGTCCGTGGCCAGCACCGCGGCCCCCGCGGCGCGCAATGCGGCATCGACGGTGTAGGGGTTCATGCGGGTGTCCGGATCGATGCTGCACAGGCCTTCCTTGGGCGCCGACGCGATCAGCGCCTGGACATGCGCCATGGAATGCGCGCGGGCGAGTTGTTCCACTGTGGCGCGCGGCGCATCGAATGGCTGCATGCAGTCGAGCAGCCCCAGGCCCAGCAAGCGGTCGCGGATGGCCGAGAGCCGTTCCGGACATTCGGGGTGGTCCGGACCCATGTCGTGCAGGGCGCAGTCCGGGTGCGTGATGTAGGCGGTGAGCAATGGGCAGTCTCGGTTTGTTCTTTGCGACACACGGGAGTCTGGCGGTGCGCCATCGCGTGGGCTTGATCCGCGTCAAGCCCGCGCGATGTGGATCGCAACAACATCGGTGCATCCCCACCCACCATGCAACCCGCGAAGCCATGACCTACAAGACGATCATCGTGCACCTCGACCGCACCGGCGCGTGCCGCGCGCGCACGGACCTCGCGGGAGAGTGGGCGCGGACACATGGCAGCCACCTCGTCGGCCTCATCTCGACCGGGCTCATCGACGGCGTCATCCCGGCGGAAGAAATCCTGTCCGGTGCGACGGACTACATCGCGGAGAGCGCGCAATACCTGCGGCGTCGCGCGGAAGCCATCAGCTACGAATTCCGGGAACGTGTGTCGGCGGGCGGGCCGATGTCGTACGAGGTCCGGCTGATCGATGCCACCACCGTCGACGCGGTCGTGCAGCACGGGCGCATGAGCGACCTGGTCGTGCTCGGGCAGCGCGACGACGACGAGGTCAAGGACATCACCACGCGCGATCTGCCGCAACGGGTCGTGATGGAAGTGGGCCGGCCGGTGCTGCTGGTGCCGTACGCAGGCCGCTTCGAAGGGGTTGCGAAGAACGTCGTCGTGGCATGGGACGGCTCGAGGGAGTCCGCCGCGGCGTTGGGAGCCGCCGTGCCTGCCTTGCGGCATGCCTCGAAGGTCACGCTGCTGTCGTGTCGCGCCGTCCACGACAACGACGCCGACGAGCGCCTGCGGGTGCCCGACATCCTCCAGTACCTGCTGCGGCACGGCATCCAGGCAACGGCCGAGAGCGAGGTCACCGGGATCGACGTCGGGGACGCGTTGCTGTCGCGCATCTCCGACCTCGGCGCCGACCTGCTGGTGATGGGCGGCTACGGGCATTCGCGCTTTCGCGAGCTGATGCTGGGCGGTGCCACCCGGCACATCCTGGCGCAGATGACGGTGCCGGTGCTGATGACGCACTGATGCCATGCGCAACCTGGCCATCCAGGGGCGCGGCACGGGGGTGAACTACCGTTCCGCTTCGCGGCTGGCGTTCGCGGACAGGCGTGCGATCAAGCGCCGTGAGCGGGGCAGGTCGCGCAGCAGCGGCGGCACCGACAAGCCGAGCAGCAGGGCCGCGAGCGGCACCACGAACACGAAGCCCACATGCTTGAAACCGAGCGCACCGGTGATGCCGCCCAGCACGAACATCGCCACCAGGCCGCCGGCGATGCGGATGCGTTCGCGGTTGCGCCGGACCTGCACCGGCGATGGCCGCTTGCCGCTGCGACGCCAGTAGAACCACTTGCCCAGTTCCATCCCGAGGTCCGTGATGTTGCCCGTCATGTGCGTGGTGCGCACGCTGCCGCCGGACGTCTTGGAGCCGACGGCGTTCTGCAAGCCCATGATGAAGGACAGCAGCAACACCGTCATCGGGACGGCGAAGGGCGTCGACCAGGTGAGCGTGATCGCGCCGGCCAGCCCGAATGGAAACATGAGCCCCGCCTCCAGCAGCAAGGGCAGGGCGTAGACGCTGTGCAGGCGATGCCGGCGGCTCCAGTTCACCAGCGCCGCGCAGGTGCCGGCGCCGACGATGAAGGCAAGGATGGCGCCGGATGCGTTGAGCACCAGCTTCATGTTGCCCAGCACGAGGCCGTCCGCTATCTGCGAAGCGAAACCGGTCATGTGCGAGGTGTACATGCCCAGCACCAGGAAGCCGCCCGCGTTGACGGCACCGGCGTTGAAGGCAAGCAGCAACCCAAGGCCGACGTTGGTCGAGGGCGCGCGGTGGCGGTTGGTGAGCAGCAGGAGACGGCGCATCGGCGTTTGGCTTGGGTCCTGCCGTCGAGTCTCAGTGCCCGCTGGCGCCGGAGGCACCAATGCCTGTTTCCGAACGCACCTGCTGCTGGAGGAAGCCGCGCTTGTCGATCTGGGAGCGGGCACTGTTGTCCAGCGCCGAGAACAGCCAGATGCCGACGAAGCCGATGGTCATCGAGAACAGGCAGGGCGAGGTGTAGGGGAAGGGCGCCGATCCGGCCGGGTAGCCCAGCGTCGCCTCCCAGACGGAAGGCGACACGATGGTCAGCCCGACCGAGGAGATCAGCCCCAGGAAGCCGCCGATCACCGCGCCGCGCGTGGT
Source organism: Variovorax sp. dw_954 (assembly GCF_018449755.1). Classification (NCBI taxonomy): domain Bacteria; kingdom Pseudomonadati; phylum Pseudomonadota; class Betaproteobacteria; order Burkholderiales; family Comamonadaceae; genus Variovorax; species Variovorax sp. dw_954. The sequence continues at coordinate 43,386 of NZ_JAAVVD010000003.1, forward strand.
GCAGCCCTTCCACAGCACCGACATGAACAGCACCGGGAAGTTGGCCGATGCGGCAATCGCGAAGGCCAGCGACACCATGAAGGCGATGTTCTGCTTCTCGAACACGATCCCGAGCACGACCGCCACGATCCCGAGCGCGATGGTGGTGATCTTCGACACGCGCAGTTCGGAGGCGCTGTCGGCGTCGCCCTTCTTGATGACCGTCGCGTAGATGTCGTGCGACACCGCGGATGCGCCCGACAGCGTGAGCCCTGCCACCACCGCCAGGATGGTCGCGAAGGCCACCGCCGAGATGAAGCCGAGGAACACGTTGCCGCCCACCGCGTTCGCGAGGTGGATGGCCGCCATGTTGCCGCCGCCGATCAGCGCACCCTTGGCATCGATGAACTGCGGGTTGGTCAGCACGAAGGTGATGGCGCCAAAGCCGATGATGAAGGTCAGCAGGTAGAAATAGCCGATCCAGCTGGTGGCCCACATCACGGACTTGCGCGCCTCCTTGGCACTCGGGACCGTGAAGAAGCGCATCAGGATGTGCGGCAGGCCGGCCGTGCCGAACATCAGCGCCATGCCGAAGGAGATTGCCGAGATCGGGTCCTTCACGAAGTTGCCGGGGCCCATGATGGAGCGGCCGATGCTGGCCGCGACCTCTGCCGTCTTGCCGTCCTGCATCGCCAGGTCGGTCTTGATCTTCACCGCGCCGGCGAACATCGCTTCCGGGCTGAAGCCGAAGTGCCAGAGCACCGAAAGCGCCATGAAGCTCGCGCCGCCCAGCAGCAGGCAGGCCTTGATGATCTGCACCCAGGTCGTGGCCGTCATGCCGCCGAACAGCACGTAGACCATCATCAGCGAGCCGACGACGACCACCGCGATCCAGTATTCCAGGCCGAACAGCAGCTTGATGAGCTGGCCCGCACCGACCATCTGCGCGATCAGGTAGAACGCGACCACCACCAGCGTGCCGGAGGCCGCGAACACGCGCACCGGCGTCTGCTGGAAGCGGAATGCCGCCACGTCGGCAAAGGTGAACTTGCCGAGATTGCGCAGCCGCTCGGCCATCAGGAAGGTGATGACGGGCCAGCCCACCAGGAATCCGATGGAGTAGATCAGCCCGTCGTAGCCGGCTGCCATCACCGCCGCGGAAATGCCGAGGAAGGAAGCCGCCGACATGTAGTCGCCCGCGATGGCCAGCCCGTTCTGGAAGCCGGTGATGCCGCCGCCTGCCGTGTAGAAGTCGGCTGCGCTCTTGGTCCGGGCGGCGGCCCACTTCGTGATGAACAAGGTGCCGACCACGAACACCGCGAACATGCTGATCGCGGTCCAGTTGGTGGGCTGCTTCTGCAGCTGCCCCATGTCGGCCCCGGCCGCGAGCGCCGCAGCCGATGCGCCGAGCAGCGTGGCGAGCGCCACGACCCGGCGTGCGAATTGGATGTTCGTGTTCATTCCAGCGCCGCCTTCGCGACCGCATCGCTGAGGGTGTCGAATTCGGCATTGGCGCGCCGCACGTAGACGGCCGTGATCGCGATCGTGAAGACGATGACGCCGAAGCCGATCGGAATGCCCAGCGTGGTGACGCCGTCGCCGATGGGCCGCGCAAGGAAGGGCTTGTCGAAGGCCACCAGCAGCACAAAGCCGTAGTAGACGACCAGCATCAGCAGCGTCAGCGTCCATCCGAACCGGTTTCGGCGGCCCTTCAACTGCTGGTATTGGGATTGGCTGGCGATGCGCAGGGCCAGTTCTTCTTCCATGAGTGTCTCCTTCGAAGTGAATGGGATCGATGCGATTGGAAGCGCGGGCAAGCAGCGCACCCTTGCGCCAGCGCAAGGTTTGCGCGGGCGCTTTCGCTGACCATGCGGGCATCCGCAATCACCTCTATCCCTCTCACCAGGAGACACGCATGAATGCTTCCGACAGACCCGAACACCTTGCCCGCTACGCACCGCCGCACCGCTTGCTGCACACGGCCCACGTGCCCGGGCACGCGGCGTACAACGCGCTCGTCGCCGAGTCCGAGGAGGACTACGCGGGCTACTGGGCCCGGCTGGCGCACGCCTTCGTCCAGTGGAAGACGCCCTTCACCCGCTCGCTGAACAGCGACAACGCGCCCTTCTACAAATGGTTCGAGAACGGAACGCTGAACGTCTCGTGGAATTGCCTCGACCGCCAGGTCAACGAAGGCAAGGGCGACAAGACGGCGATCATCTTCGAGGCCGACGACGGCAAGGTCACGCACACCAGCTATTCGCAACTGCTGGCCATGACCTGCCGGATGGCCAATGCCATGAAGGCGCTGGGCGTGAAGAAGGGCGACCGCGTCGTGATCTACATGTCGATGTCGGTCGAGGGCGTGGTCGCGATGCAGGCCTGTGCGCGCATCGGCGCCATCCATTCGGTGGTGTTCGGCGGCTTCTCGGCCCACTCGCTGCGCGACCGCATCGCCGATACCGGCGCCGTGCTGGTCGTCACCGCCGACGAGCAGGTGCGCGGCGGCAAGACCCTGCCGCTCAAGGCGCTGGTCGACGAAGCCCTGGCGCTGGGCGGATGCGAAGCGGTGCGCAACGTGGTCGTGTACCGCCGCACGGGCGGCAACATCGCATGGACCCCGCGCGACCGCTGGATGCACGAAGTCACCAGCGAACAACCCGACACCTGCAAGCCCGAATGGGTGGGCGCCGAGCACCCGCTGTTCCTGCTCTACACCTCCGGCTCCACCGGCAAGCCCAAGGGTGTGCAGCACAGCAGCGGCGGATACCTGGTGCAGGCGGCGGTGACGATGAAGTGGACCTTCGACATCCGGGACGAAGACGTGTTCTGGTGCACGGCCGACATCGGCTGGATCACCGGCCACACCTACATCGCCTACGGCCCGCTGGCCATCGGCGCGACCCAGGTCGTGTTCGAGGGCGTGCCCACGTATCCTGACGCCGGCCGCTTCTGGAAGATGATCGAGCGCCACGGGGTGAACGTCTTCTACACCGCGCCCACGGCCATCCGTTCGCTGATCAAGGCGGCCGAGGCGCATGCCGAGGTGCATCCGGACCGCTACGACCTGCGCAGCCTGCGCATCCTCGGCTCGGTGGGCGAGCCCATCAATCCGGCCGCGTGGGAGTGGTACCACCAGTACGTGGGCGGCGGGCGCTGCCCCATCGTCGACACCTGGTGGCAGACCGAGACCGGCGCGCAGATGATCACGCCGCTGCCCGGCGTGACCACGCTGGTGCCGGGCTCCTGCAGCTTGCCCTTTCCCGGCATCACCGCGGCCATCGTCGATGAACTCGGCGAGGACGTGCCGAACGGCCAGAGCGGGTTGCTGGTCATCAAGAAGCCGTGGCCGTCCATGATCCGCACCATCTGGGGCGACGATGCGCGCTACGTGTCGAGCTACTACCCGCAGGAACTGCGCGGCTACTACCTGGCAGGCGACGGCGCTGCACGCGACAAGGACACCGGCTACTTCACCATCGGCGGCCGCATCGACGACGTGCTGAACGTCAGCGGGCACCGCATGGGCACGATGGAGATCGAATCGGCGCTGGTGGCCTGCACGGAACTGGTGGCCGAGGCGGCAGTGGTCGGCCGGCCCGACGACACCAGCGGCGAGGCGATCTGCGCCTTCGTCGTGCTCAAGGGCGCGAGGCCCACGGGCGAAGAGGCTGCGAAGCTGGCCGTGCGTTTGCGCAATTGGGTCGGCAAGGAAATCGGCCCGATCGCCAAGCCCAAGGACATCCGCTTTGCCGACAACCTGCCCAAGACGCGCAGCGGCAAGATCATGCGCCGCCTGCTGCGCTCCGTCGCGAAGGGCGAGGCCATCACGCAGGACACCTCGACGCTGGAGAACCCGGCGATCCTCACGCAGTTGCACGAGGCGCACTGAGCGCGGCGGCCGGCCATGCTGGATTCCTGGAGGTTTCCATGAAGCTTACCCTGCCTGGCGCCATCCAGGTCCTTGCTTTCGTCGTGCTCACGTTGCTGGCCACGGCATTGCTCGTGGCCGCTGGCGTGAACGAAAGAGATGCGAGTTCGGCCCGCAATGCGATCGAACCGCCGCACGCTGCTTCGCGCGGCTGAGTTGCTGGAGTTCCTGCGAAGCGCGTTCCTGCGTCAGACCCACCGTGTCAGGAGGCGCGTCGCTGCGCCATCAGCGCCCAACGTGCGTGTCGGCCCTGGCGCGGGCAACGGCGGTCATCCGACAAGCGCCTGAAGCCGTTCGAGAAAGACGACCTGCGCATCGTTGAGATGCAGGCGCGCCGCTTCGAGCGTGAACCAGCCCGCGCGATCGACTTCCGCGAAAGCCTGCCGTCGGCCTGAGCGGGGCGGCCATTCCATCTCGAAGGTGTTGGAGACGAGGGCCGCGGGGTCGGCGTCGCCCTCGAAGGCCCAGGCCATGACCAGCTTGCCGTTGCGCTGGCGGACTTCCCCGAGGGCGGTCCATTGCGTGCCCGGCGCAAAGCCGGTCTCCTCGGCGAACTCGCGCCTTGCCGCGTCGAGCGGGTCCTCGGAAGGATCATTCATCTCGCCCTTCGGGATGGACCAGGCGCCAAGGTTCCGGCGTGCCCATAGTGGTCCGCCCGGATGCACCAGCAGCACCTCGAGCACACCGGCGCGGCGGCGATACATCAGCAAGCCCGCGCTGCGTCGACCGGATCGTCGTGGCGAAGTGCCCATGCGCAGGATTGTCCGTCTCGCGGGACGCTCAGCGCGAGGGGCGGCGGACGCCGTTGTTGCCACGGTCCTATTCGATCGCCAGCGCGGCCGAGGGGATGCTCACGCGCGCGGTCACTTGCGCAGGTTCGGCGGCCACGGCTTCTTCGTGCGAGCGCACCAGCAGCACCGGCACCGGCGCGGTGCGCAGGATGCTTTCCGCCCCGCTGCCGAGGAACATGCGGCCGATCCCGCGCCGGCCATGCGTGCCGAGCACGATCAGGTCGGCTGGCCAGTTGACTGCTTCCGCCGCCACCAGGTCCGCGACCTTGCCGTTGAAGCTGTCGTGCAATGCGACCTCGGCGTCGATGCCGGCGGCCAGTGCCTTCGCCTTGGCATCCTTGAGGAGCTGGGTGCCGCCGTCGCGAAGCGTGTTCAACCAATCGCCGGCGTATCCGGCGTAGGCGTCCATCGACAGCGCAAACGAGAGTTCGTCGATGACGTGGAACAGGCGCAGGCGGCCCTTCGTCAGTTGGGCCATGCGGATGGCTTCCTCGAGTCCGCGCGTGGACGTCTCGCTGCCGTCGATGGGGACAAGAATCATCTGGTACATCGCAAACTCCTTGAGTGATGGGATGTGGCCAGTATGGAAATGCTGGGAGGCCGTGGGCTTGATGTGGCGCAAGGGCCATCGTTCGCCGGCTGTCCCGCATGCGCGAAGCTTGATCTGGCGCAAGGGTGCGCGGCGCCCATTGCGCGACCCTTCGACCCACCACAAAGGAGGCATCGAATGGCCCAGCAAGTCACCACCCACGCAACCACCCGCATCATCCGGGAAGAGCATGCCGCGCTGTCGGCCATGCTGCGCTCGATCCTGCTGCTGCTCGCACAGCATCGGCGAAGCGGCACCTTGCCGGACTTCGCGGCGCTGCGCGCCATGTTGTTCTACGTCGACGAGTTTCCGGAAAAGCGTCATCACCGCAAGGAGTCCGAACTCCTGTTTCCGAAGCTGCGTTCCAGGACGCCGATCTCGCGCGAGTTGCTGGACCGGCTCGACGACGACCACGACCGCGGCGAACGGAAGATTCGTAACGTCGAGCACGCCTTGCTGGCCTTCGAGATGATGGGCGAGTCGCGCCGCGCGGCTTTCGAGACTGCCGTGGAGCGCTATGTCGACTTCTACCTGGCGCACATGGCGCTGGAAGAGCGCGAGATCCTTCCGCTGGCTGAACGGGTGCTGTCGGAGGAAGACTGGGCCGAACTCGACCGCGCCTTCAGCGCCAACCACGATCCGCTGACCGGCTGCAAGCCGGACGCCGAATATGCCGCGTTGTTCACGCGGATCGTCAACGCCGTGCCGGCGCCCATCGGGCTGGGTGAGGCGCGGTCAGCGCAGTAGACGTTTGTGGGCGTCGGGTGCGCTTGCACGACGTCTGCGCGCGCCTGCTCGCTCGCAGGCGCGAATGGGTTCAAACTAGGCCCATTGAAGGAGACTCGTCATGGTCGCATTTCCTGACCTGGCCGCACCCACCACGCCGGATCCGCCCGACCTCCCGGTCGAGCCCGATGAAGGGCCCGTCGCACCGACACCCGATCCATCGGAACCCGACGCGCCGCAAAAGGTGTAGCGGCGCCGGAACGCATCGCGCGAGTTCTTGTTTAAGCTCGGCCGATGGATGAATTCGATTGCGCTGTCATCGGCGCCGGGGTTGTCGGCTTGGCCGTGGCGCGCGAACTGGCGCTGGCGGGTCGCGAGGTCATCGTGCTGGAGGGCGAAGGTGCCATCGGCACCGGCACCAGTTCGCGCAACAGCGAGGTGATCCACGCCGGCATCTACTACCCCAAAGGCTCCCTCAAGGCACGGCTGTGCGTCGAGGGAAAGTGGCTGTTGTACGACTACCTCGGCACGCGAGGCCTGCCGTTCAGGCGCTGCGGCAAGCTCATCGTCGCGACGTCGCCGGCGCAGGTGGGTGAGCTGGAAGCCATACGCGCGAAGGCCGCCGCCAATGGTGTCGACGACCTCGTCTGGCTCGATCCCGATGCAGTGCTTGCGATGGAGCCAAAGCTCCATTGCATGGCGGCTCTCCATTCCCCGAGCACCGGCATCGTCGACAGTCACGCGTTGATGCTGAGCTTGCAGGGCGAACTCGAAAACGCAGGCGGCGTCGTGGCGCTCAAGTCGCCCGTGGCCGGTGCCGACTGTCGCGATGGCGCGATCGTCCTCAAGGCCGCCGACGGCACGCTGCTGCGCTGCCGCAGCGTGATCAACGCGGCGGGTCTAGTCGCCCCGGCGCTGGCGCGGCGCTTCGACGGCCTGGATCCAGCCCTCGTGCCGACCCCGTATTTCGCCAAGGGCAACTACTTCACCCTCGCCGGCCGCGCGCCCTTCAGCCGGCTCATCTATCCCGTCCCCGAGGCGGCCGGCCTCGGCGTGCACCTGACGCTGGACCTTGGCGGTCAGGCCAAGTTCGGGCCCGACGTGCAATGGGTCGATTCGCCTGACGACCTCGTCGTCGACCCGGCGCGCGGGGACGCCTTCTATGCGGAAGTCCGGCGGTACTGGCCGGAGCTGCCCGACGGCGCCTTGCTCCCGGGCTATGCCGGCATGCGGCCCAAGATTTCGGGGCCGGGCCAGCCCGCTGCCGATTTCATGATCCAGGGACCCGCGGAGCATGGCGTGGCCGGCCTGGTCAACCTGTTCGGCATCGAGTCGCCCGGCCTGACCAGCAGCCTGGCGATCGCCCGACACGTGGCCAATCTGCTGTCGAAAGTATGAGTTTCAGTGCACCAAAGCGCGGGCGCGCATGTACCATGGCCGGCACGCCACTTGCAGGCGTGAAGTAGCCGGCGCGGTGTCGGCGCACCTACTGGAGGGAAGATTTACCAATGACTGCATCCACCCAAAATCTGGAAGCAGCTGCCAACGCGGTGGCTGAAGACCTTGCCAACGACGTGCGCGGCGTACTGGCCAGCAAGGAGCTCGATTCGGTCCCCCACATCAAGGCACTGCGCCAGCGCGTCGATGCCAAGCTGGCGATTGCCCGTGAGCTGGCCCAGGAGAAGACCAAGCTTGCCGCCAAGAAGGCGCGCGAAGCAGCCGGCTCGGCCAACGCCTATGCGCATGACGAACCCTGGCAAATTGCCGGCGCCGCCCTGGCGGTAGGCATCCTGGTGGGCCTGCTGCTTGGCCGCCGCGATTGACGCCTCAGCGCTTGACACACCACACCATCGGCCCGTGCGCCTGATCCGCAGACCTGGAGTCTGCCCATGAAGCTGTTGTCGCTGTTCGGGCTCAATGCCCGGATACGTCGGCTGCGCATTGCGGCCGGCGAAGGCGCGCTCGCGGCAGAAGACCGCGTTCAATTGGTGCGCATGACATGGGAAGCGGAGAAGCAGCGCTACAAGCTGATGCTGGTACTCGTGATCGCCGTGCTCGGACTCACCACGGTCGCGGTGGCCTTGCTGTCGGTCGCGGTCGTCGTGCACTTCTGGGACACGCCGAATCGCATCGCCGCAGCCTGGTCGGTCGCCGCGTTGTGGATCGTGCTCTGGGTGATCGCGGTGGTGAAACTGGTGAAGGCAATGACCGACGCGAAGACCGTGGTCGCCGACACGCGCCGCGAGTTCGAGCGCGACTGGCAGTGGGCGCGACACCGCTTCGGCCTCGACAGCCACGACGACGAGGAGCAGCCGGAGCGATCGGCCACGCTTGAAGAGTTGATGGCGCGCATCGAGCACCAGCGCCTGCGCATCATGACGCTCGAAGCGCCGGACCCGGAACCGGCACCGGGCACGCCGCCGCCGGACGAATCCGCCGGTGCCGCTGCGCTGCGCATCGCGCGCGAACATCCTGTGGCAGTGGGCGTGGCTGCGGCGGCGGTCGTTGCCGTGCTCGGCCCGCGCCGGTTGATTCGGTGGACCGGGGTGATCGCGCCTGTGATCTGGCGCATGCGCTGAGGCGCCGCTTTGTCAGCCGCGCTTGAGCGCGCTGGCAGCCTCACGCACGATTCCGGGACCGCGATAGATCAGGCCGGTGTAGATCTGCACCACGTCCGCGCCAGCGGCCACCTTGGCCCTGGCGTCTGCCGCACTCATGACGCCGCCGACACCGATGATCGGAAATGCCTTGCCCAGTGCCGCGCGCAATTGCGCGATGACGCGATTGCTGGCCTCGCGCACCGGCGCACCGGAGAGGCCGCCGGCTTCGTTCGCGTGCGGCAGTCCGGCCACGGCCTCGCGGGAGAGCGTCGTGTTGGTGGCGATGACGCCATCCATGCCATGGCGCTTCAGGGTTGTGGCGATCACCGCGACCTGCGACTCGTCGAGGTCCGGGGCGATCTTCACGAACAAGGGCACCTGCCGCCCCTGTTGCGCCGCGAGCGACTTGCGCCGCTCGGCGAGCGTGCCGAGCAGTGCATCGAGCGCCTCGTCGCTTTGCAGCGTGCGCAGGTTCGCGGTGTTGGGACTGGAGATGTTGATGGTGACGTAGTCGGCGTGCGGGTAGACGCCTTCGAGGCACTGGACGTAGTCGTCCGTCGCGCGCTCGATCGGCGTGGCGGCGTTCTTGCCGATGTTGAGGCCCAGCAGCATTGGTGGCTTGCTGCCGGTGCTCTTGCGAAAGCGCGCACGCTGCACGTTGGCGATGAAGGCATCGAGCCCGTCGTTGTTGAAGCCCAGGCGATTGATCAGCGCATCGCGCTGCGGCAGGCGGAACATGCGCGGCTTGGGGTTGCCCGGCTGCGCCTTGGGCGTGACCGTGCCGACCTCGACAAAGCCGAACCCCATCGCCGCGAAGCCGTCGATGCAGCGCGCGTTCTTGTCGAGCCCCGCGGCCAGGCCGACCTTGTTGGGAAAACGCAGGCCCGCCAGCGTGACCGGGTCTTCCACCCGCGAGCCGCCGTAGACGCAGGCCAGCGGCGTGTTCTGCGTGCGCTCCAGGCCGGCGATGGTGAGTTCATGCGCCTGCTCGGGATCGAGTCCGAACAGGAAGGGGCGCGCAAAGGCGTAGGGGAGCAACAGGGACATCGGATAATTCTCGGCTTCAGACACTCAGGATTTTCCCCTATGAATGCATCCGCGCCTGCGCCTTTGACCCAGGACGAACTCAAGACCCTGGTGGGCCATGCCGCGCTCCAGTATGTGGTGCCCGGCGAAATCGTTGGTGTGGGCACCGGCTCCACGGTCAACAAGTTCATCGAGGCGCTTGCGACCATCAAGGACCAGATCCGCGGCGCGGTCTCCAGCTCGGTGGCGTCGACCGAGCGATTGCGCGCCCTGGGCATAGAGGTGTTCGACAGCAATGAAGTCGACGAACTTTCGGTCTACATCGACGGCGCGGACGAGATCGACGGCCACGGCTTCATGATCAAGGGCGGCGGCGCGGCGCTCACGCGCGAGAAGATCGTCGCGGCCCAGTCGCGCCGCTTCATCTGCATCGCGGACGAGTCGAAGCGGGTCGAGGTGCTGGGCGCCTTTCCGCTGCCAGTGGAAGTCATCCCGATGGCTGCGCGGCGGGTGATGCGCCAGTTCGAGAAGCTGGGCGGCATCGCACAGGTGCGCGAGCGTGACGGCTTGCCGCTGGTGACCGACAACGGCCAGCACATCGTCGACGTCACCGGCCTGAAGATCCGCGACCCGCTGGCGTTCGAGAGTGAAGTCAGCCAGTGGCCGGGCGTCGTCACGGTGGGCGTGTTCGCGCACCAGAAGGCCAACGTGTGCCTGCTGGGTACGCCCTCAGGCGTGCAGACGCTCAGCTTCGATTGATGCAGCGCAGAAGTCGATGTGGCCTTGCCATTTCGACTTGATCCCCGCGCAGGGCCTGGCCGGGCAAGGCGCGGCTCGCAGGGCTCATTTAACAGGCGCTGTGGGGGGTGGGCTCAGAACTTGATTCCGGCCGGGTTGTCGGGCGTCGGTCCCGAGACGGCCGCCGGTGCCGGCGCGACCGGGACAGACGCGGCGGCAGGCGGGCGTGCGGCCGGCGCCGGTGCTTCCTTGACCGCGACCAGTGGTTGCGCAGGCGGCCTCGCGTAGCCGGCACTCAACTGGTTGCTCTTGGGGTAGCCCGCCGCATCGAGGTACTGCGACCACTCGACGTCCGAATAGCCCTTGAGTTGCTGCGTCCCGATGCTCACCACCGGCAGCGTGTTCTGGCCGCTCAGGCGCTGCAGCGCCGCCACGTCTTCGTTGGTCTTCACGGTGCGCTCGCTGAAAGGCACGCCGCGGGTCGTCAGCATCGAGCGGGCCGCGCTGCACGGCTGGCAGTCGTCGCCGGTGTAGAGCGTGACGGGATAGCGCTGGACCACCTGGCGGAGCTCGTAGGGCAGGCTGCCGCTGCCGACGGGTTCAGGCAATTCGTTCACCGTGCCGCCGCGTGGCGCCGCGGGTTGCGCGGCCCTGGACGGCGGCTGGTCGGAGTAGCTGACGACGCCGTTCTTGTCGACATTGCGATAGACCTGGGCCATCGCGCTGCCGGCCATCAGCAGCAACAGGAGCGGGAGCTGGCGGCCACCGAGATGTGAGGAAGAAAAGCTCATCGGGAACTCCGGGTCATCGACATCGAATGGGGCCGAGTATCCGTCAGGCCTCAGGCTGCGTGCGATTCGGCCATGCCCTGATGTCGCAACAGCGCATCAAGTTGCGGCTCGCGGCCGCGGAAGGCCTTGAATGACTCCATCGCGCTGCGGCTGCCACCCGCTTCGAGGATGGCCTGGCGGTACTTGCGGCCGGTCTCGATGCTGGGCTCGCCATTGGCGCCGGCCGTTTCCTCGAAGGCGGCGTAGGCGTCGGCGCTCAGCACCTCGGCCCACTTGTAGCTGTAGTAGCCGGCGGCGTAGCCGCCCGAGAAGATGTGGCTGAAGGTGTTGGGCGTGCGGCTGAAATCCGGCGAGGGCATGACGGCCACTTCTGCACGCACCTGGCCCAGCAGCGCCATCACGTCGCCGGGCTTGGCTGTGGCGGCGTCGTAGCTCGTGTGGAGCAGCATGTCGAACAGCGAGAACTCGATCTGGCGCAGTGTCTGCAGGCCGCTCTGGTAGTTCTTGGCGGCGGTCATCTTGTCGAACAGGGCGCGCGGCAGCGGCTCGCCGGTGTCGACGTGAGAGGTCATGTGCTTGAGCACGTCCCACTCCCAGCAGAAGTTCTCCATGAACTGGCTCGGCAGTTCGACCGCATCCCACTCGACGCCGCTGATGCCCGACACGTCGCGCTCGTTGATCTGCGTGAGCATGTGGTGCAGGCCGTGGCCGAACTCGTGGAACAGCGTGGTCACGTCGTCGTGGGTGAGGAGCGGCGGCTTGCCGTCCACGCCGTCGGCGAAGTTGCAGACCAGTTGCGCGACCGGGGTCTGCAGGGCGCCGGTGTCGGGCCGCAACCAGCGGGCGCGCACGTCGTCCATCCAGGCACCGCCACGCTTGCCGGCGCGTGCGGACGGGTCGAGATAGAACTGGCCGACTTTCTGTGCGCCCTGCGGCGTCTGGCGCTCGATGCGATAAAACTCGACGCCCGGATTCCACACCGGCGCATCGTCGCGGCGGATGTTGACCTCGAACAACGTCTCGACGATCTTGAACAGGCCGGCCATGACCTTCGGCGCGGTGAAGTACTGCTTGACTTCCTGCTCGCTGAAGGAGTAGCGCGCTTCCTTGAGCTTCTCGCCGACGTAGCTCCAGTCCCAGGGCTGCGGATCGGCCAGGCCCAGCGATTCGGCGGCGAAGGCGCGCAGGTCGGCCAGATCGCGCTCCCCGTAGGGGCGGGCCTTGGAGGCGAGATCGCGCAGGAACTTCGTGACCTGCTCGGGCGACTCGGCCATCTTCGGCACCACCGAGAGTTCGCCGAAGTTCTTGTAGCCGAGCAGGCGGGCTTCCTCCTGGCGCAGTTCGAGGATCTCGCGGATCAGCGCGCTGTTGTCGAGCTCGGGCGGGCCGAACTCACTGGCCCGCGTGACGTAGGCGCGGTAGAGCGTCTGGCGCAGCGCGCTGCTTTTCGCGAACTGCATCACCGGCAGGTAGCAGGGCATCTTCAGCGTGAGCTTGTAGCCTGGCTTGCCTTCGGCTTCGGCGGCTGCGCGGGCGGTGCTGACGACGTCATCCGGAACGCCTTCGAGTTCTGGCAGCTCGGCGTAGTAGGCGAAGGCATCGGTGGCATCGAGGGCGTTTTCGCTGAACTTCTGGCTCAGTTCGGCCTGGCGCTCCTGGATGGCTGCGAAGCGCTCCTTGGCCTCGCCCTGCAATTCCGCCCCACCGAGCACGAAATTGCGCACCGCGTACTTGTGGGCCTGGCGCTGCTCCGCATTGAGCGCGCCCACGTCGACGGCTTTGTACTTGGCATACATGCGTTCGTCGGAGCCGAGCTGGGTCCAGAACGCGGTGACGCGCGGCATCGCCTCGTTGTAGGCGGCGCGCAGTTGCGGCGTGTCGGCGACGGCATTGAGATGGCCGACGGCCCCCCAGGCCCGGCTGAAGCGCTCGGTGGACACGTCCAGCACCTTGGCGATCGCCGACCATTCCGCGGGGAATGCCGGGGCGGTCACGGTTTGCAGGGCGGCCTCGGCATCGGCCAGCAGCACGTCGACGGCAGGCGCCACATGCTCGGGCTTGATCTTGTCGAACAGCGGGAGGTCGGAGAAATCGAGGAGGGGATTGGTCATGGTCTGGTTGAGATGGCGGGCAGATGAGACAAGTTCAAGTGTGCCGGTGTTTGAGCCGGCACCACTGCGACGCCGGCTTTATCGGGTTGCCGGCGTGGGGGCTCTGGTCGGGGGGGCGTGAGGAGCGCAGGAAGTGCGCGGAGCATCATCCCGCGTTTTCGGCCGCCTCGAGCGTGTTGACGAGCAGCATCGCGCGCGTCATCGGGCCGACGCCGCCGGGCACCGGCGTGATCCAGCCGGCGACCCCGCGCACGCCGTCGAAGTCGACGTCACCGCAGAGCTTGCCTTCGTCATTGCGGTTCATGCCGACGTCGATGACCACCGCGCCCGGCTTCACCATGTCGGCGGTGAGCACATTGCGCTTGCCGACCGCTGCGACGATCACGTCGGCCTGCAAGGTCATGGCCTTGAGGTCGGCGGTGGCGCTGTGGCAGATGGTGACCGTGGCGCTCTGCGCGAGCAGCATCATGGCCATCGGTTTGCCGACGATGTTGCTGCGGCCGATGACCACCGCATGCTTGCCGCGCAGGTTGTAGCCGATCGATTCGAGCATCTTCATGCAGCCGTAGGGCGTGCAGGGCCAGAAGCCGCGGGCGCCGGTCATCAGCGCACCGGCGCTGTGGATGTGGAAGCCGTCAACGTCCTTGGCGGGCGAGATGGTCTCGATCACCTTCTGGCTGTCCATGTGCTTGGGCAACGGCAATTGCACGAGGATGCCGTGCACTTTCGGATCCTCGTTGAGCGCGCGAATGCGGGCCAGTAGTTCGGCCCCGGTCATGGTGGCCGGGTAGCGCTCCAGCGTGGCCTGCAGGCCGGTCTCGGTGCTGTCGTTGACCTTGTGCTTCGTGTAGACCTGGCTGGCCGGGTCTTCGCCCACGAGGATGATGGAAAGGGCCGGCGTGATGCCGCGCGCCTTGAGGGCAGCGGTGCGTCCGGCGACTTCGGCGCGGATGGATTTGGCAAGCGCGTTGCCGTCGATGAGTTGTGCGGTCATGGGCGGTGATTCTCCAAGTAAAAGCGCCCGTTCACGCAAGCGTGACGGGCGCTGTGGCTGTCAGTGAAATAGCGAAATTCGGGAACGCGTCGTGCCTCAAGCCTTCGGGGCGTTCTGCCCCAGCGCGATCTTCAACAGGTCGGCGACCGTGTTGGCGTTGAGCTTTTCCATGATGTTGGCCCGGTGCGCCTCCACCGTCTTGATGCTGATGCCGAGGTCGTCGGCGATCTGCTTGTTCAGGCGGCCGGCGACGATGCGTTCGAGCACCTGGGCTTCGCGGCCGGTCAGCTTGGACAGCAGCGCGTCGCGGCTGGCTGATTGCTGGTGCTGGGCGAAAGCGCCGCGTGCGTGTTCGAGCATGCGCTCGACCAGCGTCACCAGTTCCTCGTCGTTGAAGGGCTTCTGGATGAAATCCATCGCGCCCTTCTTCATCGAGTCGACCGCCATCGGCACGTCGCCGTGGCCGGTGATGACCACGATCGGCAGCGGCGAGCGGCGCTCGATCAGCCGATCCTGCAACTCGAGCCCGGTCATGCCGCCCATGCGGATGTCGACGATCAGACATGCGACTTCGCGTGGGTCATAACGGGAGAGGAAGGATTCGGCCGAATCGAAACAGCGAACCCGGTAATCCTTGCCTTCCAGCAGCCATTGCAGGGAATCGCGAACCGCTTCGTCGTCATCGACAACGTAGACCGTGCCCTTCTTGGGAATCAAACTCATGCCGTTACCTTTGTCTCGTCTCTTGCTATCGGGTCCATCGCGTCAAACACCGGAATCCAGAAGGAAAAACGGCAGCCAACTACTTGTGAGAGATTGTAAATGTTCTCTGCCTGCATCCTGCCACGGTGGGATTCCACGATGGTCCGGCACAAATTCAGCCCTATGCCCATTCCTTCCGGTTTGGTGGAAAAGAATGCTTCATACAGGCGGTCCATGACTTCCGGCGCCAGGCCCATGCCGGTGTCCTGCACTGAAAACTCGACGGCATTCTGACCATCGACCACGCGCGGAACCACCCGCAACTCTACGCTGCGGCGCGCCAGCGGCCGATTCGCCACGTCGATGGACTCGGCGGCATTCTTCAGCAGGTTGACCAGCACCTGTTCGATGAGGATCGGGTCCACGCGCAGGATGGGCAGGCGCGCCGCGACATAGTGGTTGAGACGCACGTTGCGTCGACGCAGTTCGATGCCGGCGAGTTCCACGGCCTCGCTCACCATCGTGCTGGCCTCGGCCGGCGTGCGGTTGGGTTCGCTGCGCTTCACGAAGGAGCGGATGCGCTGGATGATCTGGCCGGCGCGTTGGGCCTGCTTCGAGGTCTTGTCGAGCGCGGCCAGCAGCGAATCGGAATCGATGGTCTGGCCCTTGATGCGCGAGGCCATGCCGTTGCAATAGTTGTTGATGGCGGTGAGCGGTTGCGTCAGTTCGTGCGCAACGCTCGATGCCATCTCGCCCATCGTGATGAGGCGGCTGGCGGCCTGCGCGCGGTCGGCCTGCGCGGCGGACAGGTCCTCGGCGTCGCGGCGCGGCGTGATGTCGGTCGCGATCACCATTTGCGCCAGGCGGCCGTCGACCCAGGTCAGGTAGCGCGAGCGCACTTCGAGCCACTTGCCGAGATCGGGCACGAAGATCTCGTTGTTGCCGGGCTGCGCTGCGGTGAGCGTGTCGATCGGCAGGCCGGCGTAGGGATCGACGTCGTCCAGGCCGTCGTCGTGGGCCTGCGAGGCCGGCACGCCTGCCTGCGCCACCATGTCGAGATGGCCGACGGTGTTGGAGCCGAACCAGCTGCGGTACAGCTTGTTGGCGAACAGCAGTTCCTTGCTGCCAAGCGGTGCCACCGATACGGACGCGTCCAGCGCCTCCAGCACGATCGTGAAACGCTCATGCGATGCCGACAGCTGTTCGCGGATGCGCGTCGGCTCCGTGATGTCGGTCATCGACGTCATCCAGCCGGTCTGGTGGCCGCGTGCATCGATGAGCGGCGAGACGTAAAGCCGCGCATCGAACACGCTGCCATTGCGGCGCTTGACCCGCACCTGGAAGCCGCCGGGCAGGGCGCGCCCGTGCAACTCTTCCTCCAGGCGCTCGTTCATCACCTCGCGGTCGGATTCGAGCCAGTAGGGGAAGGGCGGCGTCTGCCCGACCAGTTCCGATTCGCTCCATCCGGTCATGGCGCAGAAGGCGGCGTTGACGTAGGTGATGCGGCCTTCGAGGTCGAGCACGCGCATGCCGGTGAGCATGGAGTTCTCCATCGCACGGCGGAAGTTGGTTTCGGCAACCAATGCCTGCTGTGCCTGCAGGCGGCGGCGCGTGTGGCGCCAGGTGCCGATCAGCATCCAGCTGGTGAGCACGCTGAGTGCGCCAACCAGCCAAAACAAGCCGTTGCCGACGAAGCCCTGCGAGGTGCGATAGGCCTGCGCGCGCAACAGCAGGCCATTGCCGACGGGCGATACCGGCACTTCGTATTCGTTGGTGTGCTCGTTCCATGGCAGCACGCGCGTGCCGGCTTCACGCGGGTTGACGGTGTTGCCGGCGATCAGGCCATTCTTGGCGTCGAGCAGCGACACCGCATAGCGCGCCGCCACCTCGGGCGGGATGCCGTAGCGCAGCAGGCCGTCTATAGAGAACTCGCCCATCAGCACGCCGGCGAACAAGCCCTGGTCGAACAGCGGGATGTGGAGCTGCAGCAGGCTGGGCGGATCGTTGCCCGCGATCGGCTGCGAATACACCGGCTGCCGCAATTCGCGCGAGAGGGCGTAATTGGTTTCGATGTCGCCGGGGCGCAGCACTTCGCCGATCGGGTGTTGCTGCGAGGGGTGCACGCTGGGCGCGGCGTACGCGGCCTTCACGCGGCGACGGTCGTCGATCCACGTGACGCCCTGCAATTCCGGGAACTGGCTCACCAGTGATTCGGCTCGACTGGCGAATTCGGGGGAATCGATCTCGCGGTTGGAGGCATCGCGTGCCACGCGCATCAACTGCTCCTGGCGCTCCAGCAGTCGAAGTCGCAAGCGCTGCTGGGCGTATTCCACGTCGCGCTTGACGGACTCCTGTTCGCGCTCGAGTTCTTCTGCACGCAGGTACCAGAACGCGGAAACGATGGCGGCTAGGAAAAGCAGTACGGCGGCCAGCGGCGCCAGCATGGCGACCGCATCCTGAAGGACCGGCGTCTGGCGTCGCCACCACCGGCGCCACCAGGAAAGGGGCGACGAATTGGCGACCTGGCGCGCTGCTTCGACGGAGGACGTGAACGGCATTGCCCCCGAGTGTAGGGGAACCCCTCTTCGAGCCAGCGGAAACGGTCTTGACACTCATGCGGGAACGTCACGGACTGAAACTTCAAATTGCACAATATAAAATCAACAAGCACCATTTGAAATTACATAAATGTTGTGCGAAACTTCCTGCCATCGCAAACACGGCGGTAAATTGGCTGCCATCCACACCCAGGAGACAAAAATGTCGGCAAGTCCCGAGAATCTTTTTGGCTCGGCCGCGAATGACGCGGACGCGCAGGAAACACGTGAATGGATGGACGCACTGTCCGCCGTCATCCAGAGTGAGGGCCCCGACCGCGCTCACTTCCTCCTGGAGCAACTCCTCGAGCACGCGCGCCAGAACAGCATCGACAAGCCGTTCTCGGCCAACACCGCCTACGTCAACACCCTGGAGCCGGACCAGGAAGAACGCTCCCCCGGCAATCTCGAAATCGAAGAACGCCTGCGGTCCTACATGCGCTGGAATGCGATGGCGATGGTGGTCAAGGCCAACCGGCATCACCCGCCCGAAGGCGGCGACCTTGGCGGCCACATCGGCTCCTTCGCATCGCTGGCAAGCATGTTCGGCGCTGGCTTCAATCACTTCTGGCATGCCGAGAGCGAGAACCACGGCGGCGACTGTCTCTACATCCAGGGGCACGTGTCGCCCGGCGTCTATGCCCGCGCCTACCTCGAAGGCCGGCTGACCGAAGAGCAACTGCTCAACTTCCGCCAGGAAGTCGACGGCAAGGGCCTCTCCAGCTATCCGCATCCCAAGTTGATGCCCGAGTTCTGGCAGTTCCCGACCGTGTCGATGGGCCTTGGCCCGCTGATGGCGATCTACCAGGCCCGCTTCCTCAAGTACCTGCATGCCCGCGGCATCGCCAACACCGAGAACCGCAAGGTCTGGGTGTTCTGCGGCGACGGCGAAATGGACGAAGTGGAATCGCTCGGCGCCATCGGCCTGGCCGCACGCGAGAAGCTCGACAACCTGGTGTTCGTCATCAACTGCAATCTGCAGCGCCTCGACGGCCCGGTGCGCGGCAACGGCAAGATCGTGCAGGAGCTCGAAGGCGAGTTCCGCGGGGCGGGCTGGAACGTGATCAAGCTGCTGTGGGGCAGCAACTGGGATCCGCTGCTGGCGCGCGACAAGGACGGTGCGCTGCGCAAGATCATGATGGACACGGTCGACGGCGACTACCAGGCCTTCAAGGCCAACGACGGCGCCTACGTCCGCAAGCACTTCTTCGGCCGCGATCCGCGCACGGCGGCCATGGTCGAGAAGATGAGCGACGACGACATCTGGCAACTGCGCCGCGGCGGCCATGACTCGCAGAAGGTCTACGCGGCCTTCCATGCGGCCGTGAATCACAAGGGCCAGCCGACGGTGTTGCTGATCAAGACCGTGAAGGGCTTCGGCATGGGCAAGATCGGCGAGGGCAAGAACACCGTCCACCAGACCAAGAAGCTCAGCGAAGACGACATCAAGGCCTTCCGCGACCGCTTCAACATCCCGATTCCGGACAGCCAGATCGCGGACATCCCGTTCTACAAGCCGGCCGACGACACGCCGGAAATGAAGTATCTGCACGAGCGTCGCAAGGCGCTGGGCGGCTACCTGCCGCATCGCCGCACCAAGGCCGATGAAAGTTTCACCGTACCGGCGCTGGAGGTGTTCAAGAGCGTGATCGAGCCAACCGCCGAGGGGCGCGAGATCTCGACGACGCAAGCCTATGTGCGCTTCCTCACGCAACTGTTGCGCGACCAGGCGCTGGGCCCGCGCGTCGTGCCGATCCTGGTCGACGAGGCACGTACCTTCGGCATGGAAGGCCTGTTCCGCCAGATCGGCATCTACAACCCCGATGGCCAGCAGTACACCCCGGTCGATAAAGACCAGGTCATGTACTACAAGGAAGACAAGGCTGGCCAGATCCTGCAGGAAGGCATCAACGAGGCGGGCGGCATGTCGAGCTGGATCGCTGCGGCCACGTCGTACTCGACGAACAACCGAATCATGGTGCCGTTCTACGTGTACTACTCGATGTTCGGCTTCCAGCGCATCGGCGACCTGGCCTGGGCGGCCGGCGACATGCAGGCGCGCGGCTTCCTGCTCGGCGGCACGTCGGGGCGCACCACGCTGAATGGCGAAGGCCTGCAGCACGAGGACGGCCACAGCCACATCCTGGCCAACACCATCCCGAACTGCGTGAGCTACGACCCGACCTTCGCGCATGAAGTCGGGGTGATCCTGCACCATGGCCTGAAGCGCATGGTCGAACGCCAGGAGAACGTGTATTACTACATCACACTGCTCAACGAGAACTACCCGATGCCCGGCCTGCAACCCGGCACCGAGGAGCAGATCATCAAGGGCATGTACCTGGCCAAGCAGGGCCCTGCACTGAAGGCCAAGGCGCCGACGGTGCAGTTGCTGGGCAGCGGCACCATCCTGCGTGAGAGCTTCTTCGCGCAGGAACTGCTCGAGAAGGACTGGGGCGTGAGCGCGAGCGTGTGGAGCTGCCCAAGCTTCAACGAGCTGACGCGTGACGGCCAGGAGGCCGAGCGCTTCAACCTCCTGCATCCCACCGACGAACAGCGCGTGCCGTTCGTGACGCAGCAACTGTCGTCCAGCAATGGCCCGGTGGTCGCGTCGACCGACTACATGAAGGCCTACGCCGAACAGATCCGTCCGTTCATCCCCAAGGGCCGCAACTACAAGGTGCTTGGCACCGACGGCTTTGGCCGCAGCGATTTCCGCGCCAAGCTGCGCGAGCATTTCGAAGTCAACCGCCACTTCATCGTGGTTGCCGCGCTCAAGGCGCTCAGCGAAGACGGCACAGTGCCGGCAACCAAGGTCGCCGAAGCGATCAAGAAGTACGGCATCAACGCCGAGAAGATCAGTCCGCTCTACGCGTAAACAACCAACAACCCGAACAACCGACGCGCCTCACGGGCGGGAGACAACGAGATGGCAATAGTGGAAATCAAGGTGCCGGACATCGGCGATTTCGATGAAGTCGCAGTGATCGAGCTGCTGGTCAAGGTGGGCGACACGGTCAAGGCCGAACAGTCGCTGATCACCGTGGAGTCGGACAAGGCCTCGATGGAGATTCCGTCGAGCCAGGCCGGCGTGGTGAAGGAATTGAAGGTCGAGGTGGGCAGCAAGGTCAAGGAGGGCTCTGTGGTCCTGCTGCTGGAAGGCGAGGGGGCCGCGGTCGCTGCTGCCCCTGCGGCCGCGCCCGCCGCGGCGCCGGCCCCTGCTGCGGCCCCTGTCGCAGCCGCGCCTGCACCGGCTGCGGCGCCTCCCGCGGCTGCCGGTCCGATCGCCGTGCACGTCCCTGACATCGGCGCCTTCAAGGATGTTGCCGTGATCGAGGTGCTGGTGAAGCCGGGCGACACGATCAAGGTCGAACAGTCGCTGATCACCGTGGAGTCGGACAAGGCGTCGATGGAGATTCCCTCCTCGGCCGCCGGCGTGCTGAAGGAACTGAAGGTCAAGGTTGGCGATACGGTCAACATTGGGGATCTGATCGCGGTGATCGAGGGTGCCGGTGGCGGTGCTGCCGCTCCTGCGCCAGCGCAGGCTGCTGCGGCCCCGGCGACCGCAACCGCTTCCGCGCCGGTCGCGGCCGCTGCGCCGGCGACAGCTTCGGCGCCTGCGACGGCACCGGCGGCGCATGACCCGACCGTTGCGCCGAAGGGGAACCTGCCCCACGCATCGCCCTCGGTGCGCAAGTTCGCCCGCGAGCTTGGTGTGCCGCTCGAGGAGGTCAAGGGCTCGGGGCCCAAGGGCCGCATCACCGAGGAAGACGTCAAGGGCTTCACCAAGGCCGTGATGACCGGCCAGGCGAGCACCAAGGCTTCCGCCGCGAAGGCTCCGGCCGGCGGTGGCGGAGACGGCGCCGCGTTGGGCCTGATCCCGTGGCCCAAGGTCGACTTCTCCAAGTTCGGCGAGTTCGAGCGCAAGGACCTGTCGCGCATCAAGAAGATCAGCGGCGCCAACCTGCATCGCAACTGGGTGATGATTCCGCACGTCACCAACCATGACGACGCCGACATCACCGACCTGGAAGCCTTCCGCGTCTCCACCAACAAGGAGAACGAGAAGTCCGGCATCAAGGTCACGATGCTGGCCTTCCTGATCAAGGCCTCGGTGGCGGCGCTGAAGAAGTTCCCGGAGTTCAACAGTTCGCTCGACGGCGACGCGCTGGTGCTGAAGAAGTACTTCCACATCGGCTTCGCGGCGGATACGCCGAACGGCCTCGTGGTGCCCGTCATCAAGGACGCCGACAAGAAGGGCGTGATCCAGATCAGTCAGGAAATGGGCGAGCTCGCGAAGAAGGCGCGCGACGGCAAACTCGGGCCGGCCGACATGTCGGGTGCCTGCTTCACCATCAGTTCGCTGGGCGGCATCGGCGGGCGCTACTTCACGCCCATCATCAATGCGCCCGAAGTGGCCATCATGGGTGTGTGCAAGAGCACGATCGAGCCGGTGTGGGACGGCAAGGCCTTCCAGCCGCGCCTGATGCTGCCGCTGTCGCTGAGCTGGGACCATCGTGTGATCGACGGCGCTGCCGCAGCACGCTTCAACGTGTTCATCGGGCAGATCCTCGGGGACTTCCGCCGCGTTCTTCTATGAGCGAATCGACGCCTGGAGCGTCCGCGGCTCGGCGAGGGTTTGCGGGCCCCTTGACGCCTGCGGCGTCGTCCCCCGGGGGGAGCAGACCTCTTGGGGCGGCCCGGCGAGGTCTCATATGACCACCGTCGTGGCCGTTCGAAAGGGCGGCCAGGTGGCCATGGTGTCGGACTCGCTCGTGACCTTCGGGGACACGCGCATGTCGCATCGCATGGAGGCCAACCGCAAGATGTTCAAGGTCGACGATGCCGTTGGCCAGAGCGTCATCGCTGTGGCTGGCTCCGCGGCGCACTTTCCGGCGCTGCGGCATGCGTTGGCGGCGACGGCGCGCGAGGAGCTTCGCTTCGGCAGCAAGGACGAGGTGTACCGCACCTTCACCCTGCTGCATCCGGTGTTGAAGGACACGTTCTTCATGCAGACCAAGGAAGACGAGCACGAGCCCTACGAGTCGAGCCAGTTCACGCTGCTGCTGGCCAACCCGAGTGGCATCTACGGTGTCTACAGCTACCGCGAAGTGTTCGAGTTCAAGGAGTTCTGGGGCATCGGCTCCGGACGCAACTTCGCGCTCGGCGCCATGCATGCGGCTTACCCGAAGGCGCGCACCGCGCTGGAAGTCGCGCAGGCCGGCATCGATGCCGCCTGCGAATTCGATCGCAATTCGGCCGGACCGGTCGACGTTCTCACACTCAAACTCAAGGTGTCCAAATGAGCGAACAACAAATCAAGGTGCCCGACATTGGTGACTTCGACGAAGTCGCGGTGATCGAGGTGCTGGTCAAGGTGGGCGACACGATCAAGGCGGAGCAATCGCTGATCACGGTCGAATCGGACAAGGCTTCGATGGAGATCCCGTCGTCTGCAGCCGGTGTCGTGAAGGCGCTGGCTGTGAAGGTGGGGGACAAGGTCAAGGAGGGCTCGGTGGTGCTGACGCTGGAGGTCAGCGGCGCGGCCGCAACTGCGCCATCCCCCGCCGCGCCGGCGCCGGCACCTGCTGCAGCAGCCCCGGCGCCGAAGCAGGCGCCTGCGGTGTCCGCGCCGGCGCCCGCCGGTTCCTACAGCGGATCGGTCGATGTCGAATGCGACGTGGTCGTGCTTGGCGCGGGCCCCGGTGGCTATTCGGCGGCATTCCGCGCGGCCGACCTGGGCCTCAAGGTCGTGCTGATCGAACGCTACGCCACGCTCGGCGGCGTGTGCCTGAACGTGGGCTGCATCCCTTCGAAGGCGCTCCTGCACGTTGCATCGGTGATGGACGAAGTGAAGCACTTCGAATCGCTCGGCGTGACTTTCGCGGCGCCCACGGTCGATCGCGCCAAGCTGCTCGCACACAAGAACAAGGTGGTCGGCAAGCTGACGGGCGGCCTCAGCGCGATGGCCAAGATGCGCAAGGTGACGACGGTGCGCGGTGTCGGCAACTTCATCGACCCGTTCCACATCGAGGTGGAAGAGACCTCCGGCACGAGCTGGGACACCACCGGCAAGAAGCAGGTCGTCAAGTTCCGTAACTGCATCATCGCGGCCGGCTCGCAGGCGGTGAGCCTGCCCTTCATGCCGAAGGACGATCCTCGCGTGGTCGACTCGACCGGCGCGTTGCAGATGGGCACCGACCCGAAGCGCATGCTGATCCTGGGCGGCGGCATCATCGGCCTGGAAATGGGCACGGTGTATTCGACGCTCGGCGCGCGGCTGGACGTGGTCGAGATGCTCGACGGCCTCATGCAGGGCGCGGACCGCGACCTGGTCAAGGTCTGGCAGAAGATGAACACGCCGCGCTTCGACAACATCATGCTGAAGACCAAGACCGTGGGCGCAGAGGCGACCAAGGACGGCATCAAGGTCACCTTCGAAGGCGAACAGGCACCCAAGGAGCCGCAGGTGTACGACCTGGTCCTGCAAGCCGTCGGCCGCAGCCCGAACGGCAAGAAGATCGGTGCCGAGAAGGCCGGCGTCGCCGTCACCGACCGTGGCTTCATCAACGTCGACATCCAGATGCGCACCAACGTGCCGCACATCTTCGCCATCGGCGACATCGTCGGACAGCCCATGCTGGCGCACAAGGCGGTGCATGAGGCGCATGTGGCGGCCGAGGTGATCGCCGGCGAGCAGAAGGGCGACAGGGAGCTCTCCAGCGCCGCCTTCAATGCCCGCGTGATTCCGAGCGTGGCCTACACCGACCCCGAGGTGGCATGGGTCGGCATCACCGAGGACCAGGCCAAGGCCGAGGGCGTGAAGGTCAAGAAGGGCTTGTTCCCGTGGACGGCTTCCGGCCGCGCCATCGCCAACGGCCGTGACGAGGGCTACACCAAGCTGCTGTTCGACGCCGAGACGCACCGCATCATCGGCGGCGGCATCGTCGGCACGCATGCGGGCGACATGATCGGCGAGGTGGCGCTGGCCATCGAGATGGGGGCGGACGAGGTCGACATCGGCAAGACGATCCACCCGCACCCGACGCTGGGTGAAAGCATCGGCATGGCGGCCGAGGTGGCGCACGGGACCTGCACCGACTTGCCACCGTCGAAGCGCTGAGCACGCGAAAGCACGGCGCGAATGAAAAATCCCGCCCTGAGAGGCGGGATTTTTATTGGGTCGTCGGGAAGCGGCTGACCGGTCTTGCGAATCCGGGAGGCTATTCGCCAGCGCTCACGGGGCCTTGCACCGCCTCGACACGACGCGCGCCATTGAAGCGTCTTTGCCAGTAGCTGCCCGTCATGTCCTCGACGCGCACTTCAGCGCCTGAACGTGGCGAATGGATGAATTTTCCTTCGCCGATGTAGATGCCGACGTGACTGAAGGCGCGGCGCATCGTGTTGAAGAACACCAAGTCGCCCGGCTTCATGTCCGCGCGGGCGACGGGTTCGGTCGCGCGGGCTTGCTCTTCGGCGCGGCGCGGGAGCACCATGCCGACGGTCTGGTTGTACATGGCGCGGACGAAGCCGCTGCAATCGAATCCGGTTTCGGCCGTGTTGCCGCCGCGACGGTAGGGCACGCCCAGGAAGCCGATGGCGCTGACGACGAGTTCGGAGGTACGGTCGGTGACGGACTGGCGAACTTGATCGAGCTGGCCGATCAAGCCCTTGTTGTTGTCATTGAGCGTGCGGTCCGTGTCGTCTGTGCGGTCCTGCTGGGGAGCTGCGTGTGCGGCGGCGGCCAGCAGGAGGGAAGCAATTAAGACTAAAAAACGCATGGTCGGTAGGATATTGATGACAAACGGTCATGTCAAATTAATCACACTTTGTGATTTGCATGCTAAGTCCTTGTCGCATAACGATATTTTTACAAACTCGTTATGTGAAATGTAAAGCTCGTGAAGTCGTGACTCCGTTCTGTCATCTGTCGTTAATCATAAAGTTCGCCAAATAGAGTCAATTTGCATCTAACTTCTTCCATCGCGCTGATGAAAAAGAGGCAAATGGGACTGGGTGCCGCCCGGCGCGCCGTCCGGAATGGCCTTCCTCACCAGCGACCAGTACGACCCGGCGTGGAGGGGCAACCTGTTTGTCGGCTCGCTGAAGTTCGGCTACCTCGACCGCATCGAGCTCAAGGACTGAATTTCAGCTCGGGCATCTGGGCAGCGGCAAACGTGGCAGCAGGCTGCGCCAGAGCCGCATCCATTCGGGCCAGTCATGCTCGCCTTCGGTCGTCGCCACATGGTCCGCAGGCAATGCAGCGGCAAGCAATCGATGGCTGAAGGCGAAGCGGTCGTCCATCCCATAGCCCAGCCACAACGGCGGATGGTCGCCCAGTGGCGGATCGGCCGAATATGCCTGCAGCCAGCGCCATACCCTCAACTCGCGCTTTTCGAACGGCGACATCTCCGGCAGAAGCGGCTGCGCGCGCCATCGCGCCAGGCCGCCGGCGTTGTCGATGCCGGTGGCGATCAGGCGCTCGCCGAGGTAGGGCGCGATGGCGACAATGCCGGCCAACTCGCCGGGTCGCTCTTCGGCGTAGACCATGCCGCCATAGCCGCCGAGCGAGATGCCGGCAATCCAGATCGCACGATAGCCCCGGGCCTGCGCAGGCGCGATCACGTCAGCCCGCAGCCGGTCGATGATGACCTCTTCGCTGTAGTAGCCGAGGTGCGCGTCGACGCGTAGCAGATCGACCGCCAGGCGGCGCTTGCGCACCGCATCGATGA
Organism: Variovorax sp. dw_954; assembly: GCF_018449755.1. Classification (NCBI taxonomy): domain Bacteria; kingdom Pseudomonadati; phylum Pseudomonadota; class Betaproteobacteria; order Burkholderiales; family Comamonadaceae; genus Variovorax; species Variovorax sp. dw_954. The sequence continues at coordinate 69,693 of NZ_JAAVVD010000003.1, forward strand.
AGCCTTCCTTCACGAATTCCTCCGGGTCGGAGTAAGCGCCGGGCAGCAGCACGAGCAAGGTGTCGGTCTGCGCGGGGCATGCACTGGCATCGCGTTGCATGGCCATCGGCGCGACCGTTTTGCGCGAGGCGCAGCCGGCGGCCATCAACGCGCACGCTGCGAGCGCGAACACCGCCAGGCAGCGGGTCAGTCGCATGCCTTCGGGCGCGTCGGCTCTGGCAAATCGACCATGACTGGCTGACCGGGCGTGGTGCAGCCGGTATCGCAGCATTTGCCTGGCTGCCGGTTTTTCGTGATGGCGCGTTCGGGGTCGTGCGCCACGCCGCGCTCCAGCAGGCGCTCGACCAGCTCGACCTTGGAGCCGACGGGATAGTTGCGCCAGATCTCCTGCTTCATCGCTGCGGGCGAGCCGCCGCCGTGCAGGCTGATCACGCTGTACCAGCCGCCCTGGTAGCCGGCCGTCAGGTCCTCGATGAAGCGCGCCGTCTCGATGCGCTGTTCATACGGCACGGAAGGGTTGGCACGCAGCACATCGGCCAGGCTGGCGGCGGTCTCGGGATTGTGGTCTTCGTCGGGGCCGGGGAGGGTGACGATCAGGCCGCCGCTCACGTAGTGGGCAATGCGGTGCATGTCATAGATCTTCGTGGCCAGCAGCAGCTTGCCGATGTTGCTGAACACCGGGTCGGGCATGAACACCTCGCAATGCGCATCGGCCTTGGCATAGACGCTGGCGGCAACACCGCAGGCGAAGAAGCTTTCGGTGATGGTGATGAGTTCGACCATCTGTTCGCGCAAATGGGACTCCTTGCCGGGATTGAAGCCATTGGCTTCGCACATCAGCGCGCTGGCGCCGATCAGCAGGTCGCCAAAGCCGGCGCGTGCACCGATGCAGCTTTGGCGGTGGTGCGTGGCATAGCTGTAGGTGAGGTGGCCGGAGTGCTCCCATTCACCGGCATAGAACACGCTCTCCCACGGCACGAACACGCGGTCGAACATGCACACGCCGGTGCTCTGCCCGTACTTGCGGCTGAACAGCGCCTCGCCATGCTCCAGCCTCTCGCCGGGCCGGCCTGCCGGGCGCGCGATGATCGTGAGGCCTGGCGCATCGAGCGGCACGGCGCAGCAGACGGCGAAGTCGGTATCCTCGCGGCCCATGTTGCGGCAGGGCATGACCAGCAATTCATGCACATAGGGCGCAGCGGTCACGATGGCCTTGGTGCCGGAGATGACGATGCCCCGGGCATTGCGTTCGACCACATGCACATAGCTGTCGACATGGGCCTGCTCGTGCGGGCGACGGCTGCGGTCGCCCTTGGCATCGGTCATCGCGACGCCGAGCGTGAGATCCTGGTCCTGCACGCGGTGCAGGTAGTTGTGAAAGCGCGCGGTGTGCTCGGTGCCGCCCTTGGCATCGTCGATGCGGGCCGACACCTGCGCGATGGCATTGAGCGCGTCGTGCGTCAGGTAGCGCTGCGCGCAGCCGGTTTCCTGGCAGACGAGGCGCACGGCCTCCAGCTTGTTGAGCAGGTCACCCGCGCTGGTGTCGATGTGCGAAAAGCGGTTGACCCGCTTGCCGCTGGTGTGCTGCACAGCGGTCATGAGACGCTCGTACGCGGGCTTCAGCGCGTGGTCGTAGGTGACTCCGATGGCATTGATCCCGGGTTGGAAGGCCGGATCATCGGCGACGCTCTCGACCCGTCGCCCTTCGACGAAAACCCGAGGCTTGTAGCGCCGCAGCGACTCGCGATAGTCCTGGCCGCTCATCAGCGTGGCGTGCGGAAGCGGGGCGTTCATCGGTGTCTCCGGATCTTCGAGTGGCGCGGGGCGCCGGCAATTTGACCACCGCATCGCCGCGTGGGTATGCGGGTCGTGAATCCTTTTGCGACTTCCGCGTTCGGCTGTCCGCTCCCGATTTCCGCCTCGCAATCGAGGAACGCTCCAGGTTCGGTGGTACGTTCTACGTCCGCCGTTTTTGAAGAGATATTCCGCCATGCTGCTCGATGCATCCCAATCCCAACTCGTGCTGGTCGATTACCAGGCGCGCCTGATGCCCGCGATCTTCGAGGGCGAGGCGGTGGCCGCCAATGCCGTGCGGCTCGGGCAGTTCGCCCGGCTGCTGGGCGTGCCGGTATTCGGCACCGAACAGAACCCTTCGAAGCTCGGCGAGAACCTGCCGGCCATTCGCGCGCTGTGCGACCGCACGCTGGCCAAGATGCATTTCAGCGGTGCGGAAGAGGGCCTGGGCGAATGGCTGCGCGCGCCGGCCCCGGCGCCCAAGGGCAATGCGCGCAGCCTGCCCAAGCACCTGCAGAAGCCGGCCGCCCAGGCGGACGAGCGCAACAGCATCGTCATCGCGGGCTGCGAGGCTCATGTGTGCCTGCTGCAGACGGCGCTGGACCTGCTGGAAGACGACTTCGAAGTCTGGGTCGTGGTGGACGCCTGCAGTTCCCGTACCGAACGCAACCGCGATGCGGCCTTCGATCGCTTGGCTGGCGCGGGGGCCGAGCTGGTGACCACCGAGATGGTGGGCTTCGAATGGCTGGCCACGGCCGAGCATCCGAAGTTCAAGGAATTTCAGGCGATGATTCGATGAACGGGCGCTGATCCATTCCACGCGGCGGCGAGGTGCATACAAGGAGGCAACGAAGCATGGGTTCGTACAGTGAGTTCTATCGTCGTTCGGTGGATGACGCCGAGGCCTTCTGGGCCGAGCAGGCCGGCCTGGTCGACTGGCAGACGCCGCCCCGGCAGATCCTGGATGCGAGCCGTCCGCCCTTTGCCAGGTGGTTCGTGGGCGGCACCACCAACCTGTGCCACAACGCGGTCGACCGGCACCTCGCGACGCGTGGCGACCAGGCCGCGCTGATCTTCGTCTCGACCGAAACCGGCGTCGAGCGCACGTTCAGCTTCAAGGATCTGCACGCCGAAGTGCAGCGCATGGCCGCGAGCCTGATCGGACTCGGCGTGGGGCAGGGCGACCGCGTGCTGATCTACATGCCGATGATCCCCGAGGCCGCCTTCGCGATGCTGGCCTGCGCTCGCATCGGGGCCGTCCACTGCGTGGTGTTCGGCGGATTCGCCAGTGTTTCCCTGGCATCGCGCATCGAAGACGCGGAGCCCAAGGTCATCGTCAGCGCCGATGCCGGGTCTCGCGGCGGCAAGGTGCAGGCGTACAAGCCGCTGCTGGACGAGGCCATTCGCCTGTCGAAGCACAAGCCCGATGCCGTCCTGCTGGCCGATCGCGGGCTGGCGCCCATGGAACTCGCGGCAGGGCGCGACCACCTGATGAGCGCGCTGCGCGCCACGCACATTGATACGCAAGTGCCGTGCACCTGGCTCGATGCCACGGCCATCAGCTACACCCTCTACACCAGCGGCACCACGGGCCGGCCCAAGGGCGTGCAACGCGACACGGGCGGCTATGCCGTCGCGCTTGCGGCCAGCATGAAGCACATCTTCGATGGCCGCGCCGGGGAGACCTACTTTTCCACCAGCGACATCGGCTGGGTGGTGGGCCACAGCTACATCGTCTATGGCCCGCTGATCGCCGGGATGGCGACCATCATGTACGAGGGCCTGCCGACCCAGGGCCTCGACCAGCAGCCGGACGGCGGCATCTGGTGGAGCCTCGTCGAGAAGTACAAGGTCACCGTGATGTTCAGCGCGCCCACCGCCGTGCGCGTGTTGAAGAAGCAGGACCCTGCGCTGCTCGGCAAGTACGACCTGTCCAGCCTGCGCGCGCTGTTCCTCGCCGGCGAGCCGCTGGACCAGCCCACCGCGCGCTGGATCAGCGAAGGCCTGGGCGTACCCATCATCGACAACTACTGGCAAACCGAAGCGGGCTGGCCGATCCTCACGATCGCCAACGGCGTCGAGAAAAAGCCGAGCAAGTTCGGCAGCCCCGGCGTTCCGATGTACGGTTGGCGCGTGAAGATCCTGGATGAGGAGACCGGCGAGGAACTCACCGCGCCCAACGAGAAAGGCGTGGTCGCCATCGAAGGCCCGACGCCGCCCGGCTTCATGCAGACCGTCTGGCGCGATGACGCACGCTTCGTCAACACCTACTGGAGCAGCGTGCCCGGCAAGGTCGTGTACTCGACCTTCGACTGGGGCATTCGTGACGAAGACGGCTATTTCTACATCCTCGGCCGCACCGACGACGTGATCAACGTGGCCGGCCACCGCCTCGGCACGCGCGAGATCGAGGAAAGCATTTCCGGCCATGCGAATGTGGCCGAGGTCGCTGTGGTCGGCGTTGCCGATGCGCTGAAGGGCCAGGTCGCGATGGCCTTTGTCGTTCCGAAGGCCGGCGCCGCCGCCAGCGATGCGGACGTGGCCCTGACGCTGGAGGGGGAAATCATGATGCGCGTGTCCGACCAGCTCGGCGCGGTGGCCCGTCCGGCCCGCGTGCGCTTCGTGACCGCATTGCCCAAGACCCGCAGCGGCAAGCTCCTGCGTCGCGCGATCCAGGCGGTCTGCGAGCAGCGCGACCCCGGCGACCTGACCACCATCGACGATCCTTCCTCGCTGCAGCAGATCAAACAACTGGTTGCACCTTGAAAGCTTCATGAAAGCTTCGCATGTTGTGTCACGGTTCAACGTGGCACAATCCCCCGGTACTCAGGCCCTTCCCCAGCCACAGTCGCATCCGCCAATCGGTTCAGCCGTGTCGCGGAAGGTTTTCTTACCAGCTAGTGCTTCCTTCAGGGAAGCGAAGGTCAGCGGAATATGAGCGAATCCAGCACGCCATCGGCGTATCGCGCCTATCAAGGCAACACCTACCTCTTCGGCGGCAATGCGCCCTATGTCGAAGAGATGTACGAGAACTACCTCGCCAACCCCGGCAGCGTGCCCGACAACTGGCGCTCGTACTTTGACGCGCTGCAGAACGTCCCCGCCGGCGACGGCAGCAACACCCGCGACGTTCCCCACCTGCCGGTGATCAACGCCTTCGCCGAACGGGCCAAGCAGGGCACCACGCGTGTGGTGCAGGCCAGCGGCGCAGACTCCGAACTCGGCCGCAAGCGCACCGCGGTGCAGCAGCTGATCGCCGCCTATCGCAACGTCGGCGCCCGCTGGGCCGACCTGGACCCGCTCAAGCGCACCGAGCGCCCGGCCATCCCTGAACTCGAACCCTCGTTCTACGGCTTCCACGACGCCGACCTCGAGACCGTGTTCAACACCAGCAACACCTTCTTCGGCCGCGACACCATGTCGCTGCGCGACCTGCTCAACGCCCTGCGTGAAACCTACTGCGGCACCATCGGCGCCGAGTACATGTACACGACCGACCAGAACCAGAAGCGCTGGTGGCAGGAAAAGCTCGAACGCGCCCGCACCAACCCGCAACTCACGGTCGAGAAGAAGAAGCACGTCCTGAACCGCCTGACGGCCGCCGAAGGCCTGGAGCGCTTCCTCCACACCAAGTACGTCGGCCAGAAGCGCTTCTCGCTGGAAGGCGGCGAGAGCTTCATCGTCTCGATGGACGAGCTGATCAACCAGGCCGGCATTGCCGGCGTGCAGGAAATCGTGATCGGCATGGCTCACCGTGGCCGTCTCAACGTGCTGGTCAACACGCTCGGCAAGATGCCGGCCGACCTGTTCGCCGAGTTCGACCACACCGCGCCGGAAGATCTGCCGGCCGGCGACGTCAAGTACCACCAGGGCTTCAGCTCGGACGTGACCACGCCCGGCGGCCCGGTGCACCTGAGCCTCGCGTTCAACCCGTCGCACCTGGAAATCGTGAACCCGGTGGTCGAAGGCTCGGTGCGCGCCCGCATGGACCGCCGCGGCGACGCCGAAGGCGACTCGGTGCTGCCGATCATCGTGCACGGCGACGCGGCCTTCGCCGGCCAGGGCGTCGTGATGGAAACGCTGGCGCTTGCGCAGACCCGTGGCTACTACACGGGCGGCACGGTGCACATCGTCATCAACAACCAGATCGGCTTCACCACCAGCGACCCGCGCGACAGCCGCTCGACGCTGTACTGCTCGGACATCGTCAAGATGATCGAGGCGCCGGTGCTGCACGTGAACGGCGACGACCCCGAAGCCGTGGTGCTCTGCACCCAATGGGCGCTGGAATATCGCCAGGAATTCAACATGGACGTTGTCATCGACATCGTCTGCTTCCGCAAGCTGGGCCACAACGAGCAGGACACGCCTTCGCTCACCCAGCCGCTGATGTACAAGAAGATCGCCCAGCACCCCGGCACGCGCAAGCTGTATGCCGACAAGCTGGCTGCGCAAGGCATGGGCGAGACGCTCGGCGACGACATGGTCAAGGCCCAGCGCGCCGCCTTCGACGAAGGCCGCAACACCATCGACCCGGTGCTGACCAACTTCAAGAGCAAGTACGCGGTCGACTGGAGCCCCTTCCTCAACAAGAAGTGGACCGATGCCGGCGACACCGCCATTCCCACCTCCGAGTGGAAGCGCCTCGCCGAGAAGATCACCACCGTGCCCGGTGGCTTCACCGTGCACCCGCTGGTCAAGAAAGTGCTGGATGATCGCGCGGCCATGGGCCGCGGCGAGATCAACGTCGACTGGGGCATGGGCGAACACATGGCCTTCGCCTCGCTGGTGGCCAGCGGCTACCCGGTGCGCCTGTCGGGCGAGGACTGCGGTCGTGGCACCTTCACGCACCGCCATGCCGTGCTGCACGACCAGAACCGCGAGAAGTTCGACACCGGCATCTACACGCCGCTGTCGAACGTGGCCGACAACCAGGCCCCGTTCGTCGTCATCGACTCGATCCTGTCCGAAGAAGCCGTGCTGGCCTTCGAATACGGCTATGCCTCGAACGATCCCAACACGCTGGTGATCTGGGAAGCGCAGTTCGGCGACTTCGTCAACGGCGCGCAGGTCGTGATCGACCAGTTCATCGCTTCGGGCGAAGTGAAGTGGGGCCGCGTCAATGGCATCACGCTGATGCTGCCGCACGGCTATGAAGGCCAGGGTCCGGAACACAGCTCGGCGCGCATCGAGCGCTTCATGCAGCTGTCGGCCGACACCAACATGCAGGTGGTTCAGCCCACCACCGCCAGCCAGATCTTCCACGTGCTGCGCCGCCAGATGGTGCGCAACCTGCGCAAGCCCCTGATCATCATGACGCCGAAGTCGCTGCTGCGGAACAAGGACGCGACCTCGCCGCTGTCCGAGTTCACCAAGGGCAACTTCCAGACGGTCATTCCGGACAACAAGGACCTGAAGGCCGAGAAGGTCAAGCGCGTGATCGCCTGCTCGGGCAAGGTCTACTACGACCTGGCCAAGAAGCGCGAGGAACGCGGCAGCGAAGACGTGGCGATCATCCGCGTCGAGCAGCTCTATCCGTTCCCGCACAAGGCATTCGGCGCGGAACTGAAGAAGTACACCAACCTCGTCGACGTGGTGTGGTGCCAGGACGAGCCGCAGAACCAGGGCGCATGGTTCTTCGTGCAGCACTACATCCACGAGAACATGCAGGAAGGCCAGCGCCTCGGCTATTCGGGCCGTGCCGCTTCAGCTTCGCCTGCGGCCGGGTACTCGCACCTGCACCAGGAACAACAGAAGTCGCTGGTCGACGGCGCATTCGGCAAGCTCAAGGGCTTCGTGCTGACCAAGTAATCCCACTCATAAAACACTACAAGCCAAGCACGCGAAGCGGAGCAAAACTCAAATGTCTATCGTAGAAGTCAAAGTCCCCCAGCTGTCCGAATCGGTGGCCGAAGCCACCATGCTGACCTGGAAGAAGAAGGCCGGCGAAGCCGTCGCCATCGATGAAATCCTGATCGAGATCGAGACCGACAAGGTCGTGCTGGAAGTGCCGGCGCCCGCCGCCGGCGTGCTGGCCGAGATTGTCCAGGGTGACGGCGCCACGGTGGTGGCCGAACAGTTGATCGCGAAGATCGATACCGAAGGAAAGGCGAGCGCCGGCGCACCTGCGGCGGCCCCGGCCGCTGCTGCTGCTGCTCCGGTTGCTGCTGCCACGGGCGGCTCGAAGTCGGACGTCGCCATGCCATCGGCCGCCAAGCTGCTAGCCGACAACAACCTGAAGGTTGGCGACGTGGCCGGTTCGGGCAAGGACGGCCGCGTGACCAAGGGCGACGTGCTCGGCGCGATGGCCGCCGGCGCCGCCGCCCCCAAGGCTGCACCCGCTCCGGCAGTGGCTGCGCCCGCCGCTCGCCCGGCGCTTGCACAAGTCTCGGCACCCGTCAGTGCGCCGGACCTGGGCGACCGTCCGGAACAGCGCGTGCCGATGAGCCGCCTGCGCGCCCGTATCGCCGAGCGCCTGATCCAGTCGCAATCGACCAACGCCATCCTCACGACCTTCAACGAAGTCAACATGGCCCCGGTCATGGAGATGCGCAAGAAGTTCCAGGATGCGTTCAGCAAGGAGCATGGCGTCAAGATCGGCTTCATGAGCTTCTTCGTAAAGGCCGCGGTGCATGCGCTGAAGAAGTACCCGGTGCTGAACGCGTCGGTCGACGGCAACGACATCCTGTACCACGGCTACTTCGACATCGGCATCGCTGTCGGTTCGCCGCGCGGCCTGGTCGTGCCGATCCTGCGCAACGCCGACCAGATGAGCTTTGCCGAGATCGAGAAGAAGATCGCCGAGTACGGCCAGAAGGCCAAGGACGGCAAGCTGGGCATTGAAGAAATGACCGGCGGAACGTTCTCGATCAGCAATGGCGGCACCTTCGGCTCGATGCTGTCGACGCCGATCATCAACCCGCCGCAGTCGGCCATCCTGGGCGTGCACGCGACCAAGGACCGCGCGGTGGTGGAGAACGGCCAGATCGTCGTCCGCCCGATGAACTACCTCGCCATGAGCTACGACCACCGCATCATCGACGGCCGCGAAGCCGTCCTTGGTCTGGTCGCCATGAAGGAAGCGCTGGAAGATCCGTCGCGCCTGTTGTTCGACATCTGAGGAGCACCGGATGTCTGACAAGAAATTCGACGTCGTCGTCATCGGCGGCGGCCCCGGCGGCTACATCGCGGCGATCCGCGCGGCGCAACTCGGCTTCAATGTCGCCTGCGTCGACGAGTGGAAGAACGGCAAGGGCGGCCCGGCGCTGGGCGGCACCTGCACCAACGTCGGATGCATTCCGTCGAAGGCGCTGCTGCAATCGTCCGAGCATTACGAGCATGCCGGCAAGCACTTCGCCGACCACGGCATCAAGGTCGAAGGCCTGGGGCTCGACATCGCCAAGATGCTCGGCCGCAAGGACACCGTCGTGAAGCAGAACAACGACGGCATCCTGTACCTGTTCAAGAAGAACAAGGTCAGCTTCTTCCACGGCCGCGCGTCTTTCTCGAAGACGGACGACACGGGGTACGAACTCAAGGTCGCAGGCGCTGCAGAAGAATCGATCAGCGCCAGGCACGTGATCATCGCCACCGGCTCGAACGCTCGCGCACTGCCGGGCGCACCCTTCGACGAGGAGAACATCCTCTCGAACGACGGGGCGCTCCGCATCGGCAGCGTGCCGAAGAAGCTGGCGCTGATCGGCTCTGGCGTGATCGGCTTGGAGATGGGTTCGGTCTGGCGTCGCCTCGGCTCGGAAGTGACTGTGCTCGAGGCCTTGCCCACCTTCCTCGGCGCGGTCGACGAGCAGATCGCCAAGGAAGCCAAGAAGGCCTTCGACAAGCAGGGCCTGAAGATCGAGCTCGGCGTGAAGGTGGGCGAGGTGAAGTCGGGCAAGAAGGGCGTGAGCATCGCCTGGACCAATGCCAAGGGCGAAGACCAGAAGCTGGATGTCGACAAGCTGATCGTCTCGATCGGCCGCGTGCCCAACACCATCGGCCTGAACGGCGAAGCGGTCGGCCTGAAGCTCGACGAGCGCGGCGCGATCGTGGTCGACGACGAGTGCAAGACCAACCTGCCGAACGTCTGGGCCGTGGGCGACGTGGTGCGCGGCCCGATGCTTGCGCACAAGGCGGAGGAAGAGGGCGTGGCGGTGGCCGAGCGCATTGCCGGCCAGCATGGGCACGTCAACTTCAACACCATTCCGTGGGTGATCTACACCTCGCCCGAGATCGCGTGGGTCGGCCAGACCGAGCAGCAACTCAAGGCCGAAGGGCGCGCCTACAAGGCCGGCACCTTCCCCTTCCTGGCCAACGGCCGCGCACGCGCGCTGGGCGACACGACCGGCATGGTCAAGTTCCTGGCCGACGCCGCGACTGACGAGATCCTCGGCGTCCACATGGTGGGACCGCAGGTGAGCGAGTTGATCTCGGAGGCCGTGGTGGCGATGGAGTTCAAGGCGAGCAGCGAAGACATCGCGCGCATCTGCCATGCGCACCCGTCGCTGTCGGAAGCGACCAAGGAAGCGGCCCTGGCCGTGGACAAGCGCACGCTGAATTTCTGACCTCTTGAGCGTCCTCCAGGCCTACCAAGCGGAACTCGCCAAGCGCGGGTTCCAGAGCGATCCCGCGCAACTGCACGCGGTCGAGGCGCTCGACCGCTGCGCGCGCGAATGGGGCGACTACAAGGCCCAGCGCTCGAACGCCTTCAAGAAGCTCATCAACCGGCCCGACATCCCGCGCGGCGTCTACATGTATGGCGGCGTGGGACGGGGCAAGAGCTTCCTGATGGACCTGTTCTTCAACGCGGTGCCGCTGCGCCGGAAGACGCGGCTGCATTTCCACGAGTTCATGCGCGAGGTGCACCGCGAGCTGGCCGATCTGCAAGGCACGGTCAACCCGCTCGACGAACTGGGTCTGCGCATCTCCAGGCGCTACAAGCTCATCTGCTTCGACGAGTTCCACGTCTCCGACATCACCGACGCGATGATCCTGCACCGCCTGCTGAAGGCGTTGTTCGACAACGGCGTGGGCTTCGTCACCACCTCCAATTTCAAGCCGGACGATCTTTATCCGAACGGCCTGCACCGCGACCGCATCCTGCCCGCGATCGCGCTGCTCAACGAGCAGCTCGAAGTGCTGAGCGTCGACAACGGCACCGACTATCGGCGCCGCACGCTCGAACAGCTGCGCATGTACCTCACGCCCAACGGCGCGGTGGCCGACAAGGAGATGCGAGACGCCTTTGCGCGCCTGGCCGAATCGGCCGACGAGAACCCGATCCTGCATATCGAGGCGCGCGAGATCCACGCGAGGCGCATGGCCGGCGGCGTGGTGTGGTTCGACTTCAAGACGCTGTGCGGCGGCCCGCGCTCGCAGAACGACTACCTCGAGATCGCCTCGCAGTTCCACACCGTGCTGCTGTCCGACGTGCCGCGCATGGGCGTCAACCGGGCCTCGGAAGCCCGCCGTTTCACATGGCTGGTCGACGTGTTCTACGATCGCCGCGTGAAACTCATCATGTCGGCCGAGGTTCCACCCGAGGCGTTGTACACGGAAGGTCCGCTGGCCCATGAGTTCCCGCGCACCGTCTCCCGCCTCAACGAAATGCAGTCGGCCGAGTTCCTGGCCCTGGAGCGTCGCACGGTCGACACCCGTCTCACATGAAGCATCTTGCGCTCTCGCTGCTGTTGGCCGTGCTGGCCGGGTCCGCAGGGGCCCAGTCCGGCAGCACCTCGGGCGGGCTCGACCCGGCCGCCGAGCGGGCGCGCATCGCCTCCGAGCGCCAGGCGCTGCAAGTGCGCGTCAATAGCGAGCGCGCGGCGTGCTATCAGAAGTTCGCCGTCGAGGATTGCCTGAGCGACAGCCGCCGGCGTGCGAGGGTTGTCAGCGACGACCTGAAGCGTCAGGAGTCCGCGCTCAACGACATCGAGCGCAAGCGCCGTGCCGCGATCGAAACGCAAAAGCTCCAGGACAACGCATCGCAGCAACGCGCGAAAGACCAGGAAGCCCAGCGCGAACGTGCCGCCGACGCGCAAAAGGAACGCGAGCAGCGCACCGCGGATCATGCGGCGAGCCGTGAGGCCATGACCGCGCAGGAAGCGCAAAACCAGCGCGCCTTCGCCGACAAGCAGCAACGCCAGGCCAGGGAAGATGCCAGCCGCCAGCGCGAACGGGTCCAGGCGCCGGCCAACGTGCAGGCCAACGACGAGCGGCTGGACAAGGCGGCAAAGCACCGCGCCGACGTTGAACGGCGCAACGCGGAGCGCGACAAGCCGCGCGCCGCACCGTTGCCGCCCTGATACCGGAAATCAGTGCTCGCCCGCCTCCGCGGCGGTCTTCGGCTCCCGCGGCAAGGACTCGAACTTGAGCACCGCGATCGATATGTTGTCACCCGTGCCCATCGCCCGTATGCGCGCTTCGTCGACCAGCAGTTCGACCGCGGATCGCGGCGATTGCTCGTGCAGCACCGCCCCCATTTCTTCTGGCGAAAAATAATGCCAGAGCCCGTCGCTGCAGGCCATCAGCAAGTCGCCCGGCTTGAGCTTGGCGATATGGTGCGTGTCGATGGGCGGCGGCGAAGTCGTCATGCCGAGGCACCCGATCAGGATGTTGCCCTGCGGATGCACGTTGGCCTCGTCGTCGGTGAGTTCGCCGCGGTCGACCAGCGCCTGGACGTACGAATGGTCGCGCGTGCGCAGCACCATGCGGCCGCGCTGGAAATGGTAGATGCGCGAATCGCCGGCATGGATCCAGACGCACTCGCCGTTGGGGTTGACCAGGAACGCGGCCACCGTGCTGTGCGGCTCGCTCTCGCTCGACATCGCTGTCAGCTTGATCACCGTGTGCGAATCGTTGACGATGCGGCGCAGCAGGTCGTGCATGTCGTCGATGCTGGGCGAGAAGCGGTTGAACAGTTGCCTGGCCGTCATCATCACCTGGTCGGAGGCCTTGCGACCGCCGCTGCGTCCGCCCATGCCATCGGCCACGAGGCCCAGCACGCAACCCTTGACGCGGGGATGTTCGATCAGGAGGACCTGATCCTGTTGATAGGGGCGATCTCCCTTGTGGAGACCAGTGGCTGCAGCTATCCGAAAGCCTCGACTCATGCGCGCGTTGTGCGCCTGAGGCGCGATCCATGTGTTGTTCGTCTGACAAAGACTCGACGTATTATCAAGTGAACAAGTGTCGGCCCTATGCGGTCGAACCCCATCCGTTGGACTCCAATCTTCACTCCCTCTCGCGCCAGTTGATCGAACTGCGCATCGAGCACGCAGACCTCGACGCCTCCATCGACAGGCTGGCGGAGGCGTCGCCGCAAGACGAATTGCTGCTGCGCCGCCTCAAGAAGCGCCGCCTCGCCCTGCGCGACCAGATCGAGCGACTGGTGCGGCAGATCGATCCGGCCGAGCCTGCCTGATGGCGAGCGAGGGGGCACTCGTCGCGCGGACGCGCGAAGCCTTCGCGCAGGAGGGCGCGTTGTCGTTGGCGGCCGACCAGTTCCGCGAGCGCGGTGGGCAGACCGACATGGCGCTGGCCGTGGCCCGAACCATCGAGGAGGGCGGCCAACTTGTGGTCGAGGCCGGCACCGGCGTCGGCAAGACTTTCTCGTACCTCGTTCCAGCGCTGCTGAGCGGCGAGCGCGTGCTGCTGTCGACCGCCACCAAGACGCTGCAGGACCAGCTCTTTGGCAGGGACCTGCCGCGCCTCGTCGAAGCGCTGGGCCTCCCGGTGCGCACGGCGCTGCTGAAGGGCCGCGCCAGCTACCTCTGCCTGCACCGGCTCGAACTGGCGCGCCATGACGCGGGGCCTGACCGCGTCTCGGCGCGTACGCTGGCCAAGATCGAGCAATGGTCCCAGGCCACGCGTACCGGCGACCTGGCCGAGTTGCCGGGCCTGGACGAACGCTCGCCCTTGATCCCGCTCGTCACCTCGACGCGCGAGAACTGCCTCGGCGCGCAATGCCCGCAGTTCCGGCCCTGCCACGTCAACGCGGCCCGCCGCGAGGCGCTGGCGGCGGACGTGGTGGTGATCAATCACCATCTGTTCTTCGCCGACCTGGCGGTGCGCGAGTCGGGCATGGCCGAATTGCTGCCGACGGTACGCGTCGTCGTGTTCGACGAGGCGCATCAGCTCAACGAGACCGGCGTGCAATTCCTCGGCGTGCAGATCGGCACGGCGCAGGCACTCGACTTCGCGCGCGACGTCCTCGCCGCAGGGCTGCAACATGCGCGCGGCCTGGTCGACTGGACCACGGTCGCGGCCACGGTCGAACGCGCCGCGCGCGAGCTTCGCCTGGTCGTCGGCAAGCAATGGCCAGGCGCCAAGCTGCGCTGGCTGGACGCCGCGCCCGAAGGCATCGAGCCCGAGGGCTGGCAGAGGGCGCTGGAAGAGCTGCAGCAAGGCTTTGAACAAGCCGCCGAGGCCATCGACACCGTCAGCGAGATGGCGCCCGACTTCGTGCGCCTGCACGAGCGCGCCACGCAGCTCTCTCAGCGCGCCGCCCGTTTCGCATTGGCTTGCCCGCCGGAGTCCGTGCGCTGGGTCGACGTGGGCCAGCAGTTGCGCCTGATCGAGTCGCCGCTCGACATTGCCGAAGCGGTGCAGACGCGCGTGCTGAAGGCGGACAAGGCCGACCCGGATGCCATCGGGCGGGCCTGGGTCTTCACCTCCGCCACGCTCGGCGACGATGCCCGCCTGCGCTGGTTTACCGAGCCCTGCGGCCTTGGCGATGCAGAGGTGCTGCGCGTGGCCAGCCCGTTCGATTACGCATCACAGGCCACGCTGTACGTACCGCGCCAGTTCCCCAAGCCAAACGACGCGGGCCACAGCGGCGCGGTCGCGCAACTCGCCGCACGAGGCGCCACGGTGCTGGGCGGGCGCACGCTGGTGCTCACCACCACGCTGCGTGCGCTGCGCACCATCGGCGAAGCCATGCGGGCGCACTTCGAGCGCACCGAGGCCGAGCTGCGGCCCGAAGTGCTGGTGCAGGGCGAACTGCCCAAGCGCGTGCTCATGGACCGCTTCCGCGAAGGCGCGGGCGGCGGTCGGGCCGGTTGCGTGCTGGTGGCCTCCGCGTCGTTCTGGGAGGGCTTCGATGCGCCGGGCGATGTGCTGCAGCTGGTGGTGATCGACAAGCTGCCGTTCCCGCCCCCGAACGACCCGCTGGTGGAGGCGCGCTCGCGCCGCCTCGAAGGCCAGGGGCGCAGTTCGTTCAACGATTACTTCCTGCCCGAGGCGGGCGTCGCCCTCAAGCAAGGCGCGGGCCGGTTGATCCGGCGGGAGACCGACCGCGGCTTGCTGGTGATCTGCGACACCCGCCTGGTGGCGATGGGCTACGGCAAGCGCCTGCTGGCGGCGTTGCCGCCCATGCGGCGGGTGGAGGGCGAGGCTGCGTTCGATTCAGCGCTCGCGGAGCTGGTGTAGCCGGGGCGGGGCAGCCGGGTGGCTACCAGAACTTCCACCAGGGATCGTCCTTGCCGCGGAAGCCCTTGGCGACGAACTGGCTGTTCGGGTAGTTCTGTGCCAGCACGCGTTGCGTGTCGTCGCGCAGTTGGGTCAGGCCCAACTGGTCGTACGAGCGCATCATGATGTAGAGCGCTTCCTCGAGCGCCGGCACCTCGCGGTAGTCGGCCAGCGCGATCTGCGCGCGGTTGATGGCGGCCAGGTAGGCGCCGCGCGTGTAGTAGTAGCGCGCCACGTGAACTTCATACTGCGCGAGCGAGTTCACGATGTAGTTCATGCGCGCCCGGGCGTCGGGCGAGTAGCGCGAGTCCGGGAAGCGGGTGACCAGTTCCTTGAAGGCCTCGAACGATTCCTTGGCCGCGCGCTGGTCGCGCTCGGACAGGTCTTGTCGGGTCATCCACGAGAACATGCCGAGGTCGTCGTTGAAGTTGACCACGCCCTTCATGTAGAGCGCATAGTCCATCGCCGGGCTGGCCGGGTGCAGCTTCATGAAGCGGTCGAGAGTGGAGATGGCGGCGGGCTTTTCGCCCGACTTGTATTGGGCGTAGGCCTTGTCGAGCTGGGCTTGCTGGGCCAGCGGCGTCCCGGCGGCGCGGCCTTCCAGCTTCTCGTACAGCGGCACGGCCTTTTCGTAGGAACCGGAATCGGCCTCGTCCTTGGCTTCCGCGTAGATCTTGTTGGGGCTCCAGTTCGCCGTCTTGTCGTCTTCGGTCGTCGAGCAGCCGGCCAACAGCCCTGCCGCGGCAAGCGCCACCACCCAGCCGGGGACCGCCGATAATTTGGCGCGAAACATCACATGAAGCTTTCGTGAAACAGGAGCCTTCAATTATATCGACCGACCCTTTGGACATGACCCTGACGGCAGGAGAGTCGGACGAGGCCGCCGACCTTGCCGACGCCAGCGAAACGCGCGCGTTCACCATCGGCGTGGCGCAGCACGGCCAGCGCCTCGACCGGGCTCTGGCAGCCCTGGTGCCCGAGTTCTCCCGCAGCTATCTGCAGCAGTTGATCGAGGCCGGCGCGGTCAGCCTCCAGGGCGGGCGGCCGGCGACCAAGCCGTCGATGACCATGCACGCGGGCGAGGCCGGCGCCATCGAACTCAAGCCCACGCCGCAGAGCCAGGCCTTCCGGCCCGAGCCGATGGAACTGCGCGTGGTGCACGAGGATGCCGACCTGCGCGTGATCGACAAGCCCGCCGGCCTCGTGGTCCATCCCGCGCCGGGCCATTGGAGCGGCACCCTGCTCAATGGCCTGCTGGCCCTCGACCCGAAGGCGGTCCTGCTGCCGCGCGCCGGCATCGTGCATCGGCTCGACCGCGACACCAGCGGGCTGATGGTGGTCGCGCGCACCCGCGCCGCGATGGATGCGCTGGTCGCGTTGATCGCCGCGCGCGAGGTCACGCGGCAATACATCGCCATGGCACACCGGCCCTGGGAGGGCGCCGCGGCGCGCCATGTCGATGCGCCGATCGGGCGCGATCCGCGCAACCGCCTGCGAATGGCCGTGGTCGACCTGGATCGCCATGGCGGCAAGGTGGCGCGCACGCTGATCGAGCGGCTCGACAGCGGTGACAAGGGTTGTATCGTCCGTTGCACCCTCGAAACCGGACGCACGCACCAGATCCGCGTGCACATGGCGTCGATCGGCCATCCGCTGGTGGGCGACGCCACCTATGGCGGTGCGCCGGCTGCCGGCGTCGCGCGGCAGGCGCTGCATGCTTACCGACTCGCCTTCGTGCATCCGGTGACGCAGGCGGAAATGACCTTTCACTCGCCATTGCCGCCCGACCTGGCGGCGGGCGCGCACGAATGGGGGCTGGACTACAATCGCGCCTGACGGCCTGCGGGCCGCGCCAGCCACCCGGAGCCGGCCCTGCGTTGCACCTGCCCAAGCGCCTGCGACGCCCCACCCGATCTAGATCCCACTGAACGCGCGCCCACGGGGCGCCTTGTCCCGGACACAACGCGAACCATGAACACGGCGGATGCCAAGCGCATTCTGGAAACGGCCTTGATCTGTTCAGCCCAACCGCTGCAGGTCCGCGAGTTGCGCGTGCTTTTCGACGACGAACTCGGCGCCGACACCATCAAGTCCCTGCTGCACGACCTGCAACTGGACTGGGCGCAGCGTGGGCTCGAACTCGTGAGCGTGGGCAGCGGCTGGCGCTTCCAGAGCCGACCGGAATTGCGCGACCATCTCGACCGCCTGCACCCCGAGAAGCCGCCGCGCTACACCCGCGCCGCGCTCGAGACGCTGGCCATCATTGCTTATCGCCAGCCCGTCACGCGCGGCGACATGGAAGACATCCGGGGCGTGACCATCAATTCGCAGATCCTCAAGCAGCTCGAGGACCGCAATTGGGTCGAGGTCATCGGACACCGGGAAACCGTGGGGCGCCCGGCGCTCTTCGCGACCACGCGCCAGTTCCTCGATGACCTCGGCATTGCCTCGCTCGACCAGTTGCCATTGATCGAGTCGCCGGCCCAGCAGGGCGCGCTGGTCGATGCGCTGGCCGCTGCCGCCGCCGCGGATGAGGTGCAACCGGACCTGCCGATCGACACGCCGGCTCCCGATGCGCTCGATGAAGTCGCGCCTTCGATCGTCAAAGCGGCCCGCGCGCCTGAACCTGCGGCCGAGCCGCTCGCCAAAGCCGACGAGCTGCTCGGCGCCCAAGTCGACAACACCCCGTCCGACCCCGATACCGATCGCAACCCGGCCGACCTGACGCCTGCCCCTTCCGGAACCCCATCATGAGCCCCTCTGAACCCGACGCGTTGATCTTGCCGGTCGAGCCTGTTGCCGAAGACAAGGCGGCTGCTGCGCCTGTCGCGCCTGTGCAGGATGGCGGCGAGGCTGTCGAAACCAGCCCCGCCGCGCCGCGCAAGCGTCGCCCGCGCGCCCGCAAGCCTGCCGCGCAAGAGGTGCAGGACGCACCGGAGCCGGCGAACGAAGCAGCCGAACCGGCTGCCGCCGACGCGACGCCAGAATTGCCTCTTCAGGCTGCACCCGTCGCGCAAGACGAGCCCGCCGTTCAGGCCGAGGCAGGTGTCGAGGCTGCGCCAGTCGCTGATGCCGCGCCAGTTGCCGAGGCCGAGCCGATTGCTCAAGCCGAGCCGGTCGCGCAGTCCGACGAAGCGGACGACGACTACGACGACGAGGAAGAAGAGCCCGACGAGGAGGAAGACGACCTCGACCGCGCCCGGCGCGCCGCCGAGCGCGAGCAGCGCAACGCCCCGCCGCCGCAGCCGATCAGTTTTGCCGACGTGGTGTCGGGCCAATTCGACGCCGACGAAGAGAGTCCCGAGGTGCCGCCGCTCAAGCGCGTGCTGCTGCCCGAGGCCGATTCGCCCAAGCTGCACAAGGTGCTGGCCCAGTCCGGCCTTGGTTCGCGGCTCGAGATGGAGGCGCTGATCCTGCAAGGCCGCATCTCCGTCAACAACGAACCGGCCCACATCGGCCAGCGCATCCAGTACGGCGACCAGGTCAAGGTCAACGGCAAGCCGATCCGCTATCGCATCGCACCGCCGCCCGCACGCGTCATCGCGTACCACAAGCCCGTCGGCGAAGTGGTCACGCATGACGATCCGCAGAACCGCCCCACGGTGTTCCGCAAGCTGCCGCGCCTGCAGCAAGGCAAGTGGCAGTCGGTCGGCCGGCTCGACCTGAACACCGAAGGCCTGCTGCTGTTCACGAGTTCGGGTGAACTGGCCAACAACCTGATGCATCCCCGCTTCGGGCTGGAGCGCGAATACGCCGTGCGCGTGCTCGGCGCCATCAGCAAGGAAGAGCGCCAGAAGCTGCTCGATGGCGTGCGTCTGGACGACGGCATGGCCCAGTTCGGCAGCATCGAGGATGGTGGCGGCGAGGGTTCGAACTGCTGGTATCGCGTGACGATTTCCGAAGGCCGCAATCGCGAAGTGCGCCGCTTGTTCGAAGCGGTGGGCCACGCGGTCAGCCGGCTCATCCGCATCCGCTATGGCGCGATGGTGCTGCCGCGCGGCCTCAAGCGCGGCGCGTGGATGGAACTCGACGAGCGCGACATTCGCGGGCTGTTCCAGGCGGCCGGCGGTGTCGCCGAGCGCGGCCCGCGTCCGCAGCAGGCGCGCGGACCCGGCGGTGGGCCCGGCGGCGAAGGCGGTGGCCGCAACAAGCGCCGCCGTGGCAAGGGCGGCAAGGGGCCGGCCGGTCCGCGCGACGACATGCGCGCGCAACCCAACAACATTCCGAACCCGCTCGGCGATGGCCGCGGGCCGCGAGGCAACCGCGGCAATGCAGGCGGCCCAGGCCAAGGGCAGGGCGGCCAGCGACGTGGTGGCGGTGCCGGTGGTGGCGGCGGCGCGCGTGGACGTGCCGACGGGCCGTCGACCGGCGCCAACCAGCCGGATCCGATGAAGACATCACTCGGCTACATCGGTGCGGACAGTTTCTCCCGCCAGCGCAAGGAGCAGCGCCAGGGCCCGCGACGCGGTGGCCCGGGCGGTGGTTCCGGCGGTGGCGGGGGACAGCGTCGCCGCGGACGCTGAAACCAGCCGATCCGGCAGTCTTTGATCGGTCCGTCATCGGACCCCAGGCCTGCCCCGGTTAAAATCAAAGGCTTTGTCAAGGCAGCGCAACCCTTTGTTGCGCGCTTGATCGAACATTTCAAAAATCCTAATCTCAGGAAGCATCTCAATGGCCATCGAACGCACCCTCTCCATCATCAAGCCTGACGCCGTCGCCAAGAACGTCATCGGCAAGATCGTCTCCCGTTTTGAAGCCGCCGGCCTCAAGATGGTCGCCGGCAAGCTGGTGCATCTGTCGCGCAGCGAAGCCGAGCAGTTCTATGCCGTGCACAGCGCGCGCCCCTTCTTCAAGGACCTGGTCGAATTCATGATCTCGGGCCCGGTGTTCGTGCAGGTGCTCGAAGGCGAAGACGCCATCACCAAGAACCGCGACCTGATGGGCGCCACGGACCCCAAGAAGGCCGCCGCCGGCACCATCCGCGCCGACTTCGCCGACAGCATCGACGCCAACGCAGTGCACGGCTCCGATGCGCCTGAAACCGCGAAGGGCGAGATCGCCTTCTTCTTCGCGGGCCTCAACGTCTACAAGCGCTGATCCATGACCACGGCCAACCTGCTCGAATTCGATCTCGAGGGGCTGGCCGCGTTCTGCGAAAAGCTCGGCGAGAAGAAGTTCCGCGCCACGCAGCTGTTCCGCTGGATCCACCAGCGCGGCGCCAGCGAGTTCGGCCAGATGACCGACCTCGCCAAGTCGCTGCGTGAAAAGCTCGCAGGCACCGCACGCGTCGAGGCGCTCAAGGTGCTCTCGCAACACGAATCCGCCGACGGCACCATCAAGTGGCTGTTCGATGTCGGTGATGGCAATGCGGTCGAGGCCGTGTTCATTCCCGAGGACGATCGCGGCACGCTGTGCGTGTCGTCGCAGGCCGGCTGTGCCGTGGGCTGCCGCTTCTGCTCGACCGGGCACCAGGGGTTCAGCCGCAACCTGACGACCGGCGAGATCGTCGCCCAGCTCTGGTTCGCCGAGCACTTCCTGCGCAAGCACCTCAAGCGCACAGAGCGCGTCATCTCCAACGTGGTGATGATGGGCATGGGCGAGCCGCTGCAGAACTACTCCGCGCTGGTGCCGGCCTTGCGCACCATGCTCGATGACAACGCCTATGGCTTGTCGCGTCGTCGCGTGACGGTGTCGACCTCCGGCGTGGTGCCGATGATGGACAGGCTCGGCGCCGATTGCCCGGTCGCGTTGGCGGTGTCGCTGCATGCGCCCAACGATCCGCTGCGCGACGACCTGGTGCCGCTCAACAAGAAATACCCGATCGAAGAACTGCTCGATGCCTGCCGCCGCTACCTGGCGCACGCGCCGCGCGACTTCATCACATTCGAATACTGCATGCTGGATGGCGTCAATGACCAGCCCGAGCATGCGAGGCAACTCGTCGAACTCGTCAAGGGCGCCCATGGCGTCTCCTGCAAGTTCAACCTGATCCCGTTCAATCCGTTTCCCGCCTCGGGCCTGCTGCGTTCGCCGCAACCGCGTGTGCTCGCGTTCGCGAAGCTGTTGAGCGAGGCTGGCATCGTCACGACCGTGCGCAAGACGCGCGGGGACGATATCGATGCAGCCTGCGGTCAACTGGCGGGTGACGTGAAGGACCGTACGCGCGCGGCCGAACGGATGGCGCAGCGCCGCCTCGCGGAGCACACCGTGACAGTGCACCGGCCACTGCGCGCCGGGGCCAAGCCGGGTGCAGGAGCTTGAACCTTGGAAGAGAAGGTCCGCGTGAGCAACGACAATCCCCGGCCATCCGATCACGGCGCCATCGCGCGCATCCAATTGCCGTTTCAAGGTTGAATTCATGAGCAAAGTCTTTCCGGGCCGGTGGGTACTCGCCCCGTTGTTCGCGGTCGCCGTGGTGACGCTGGCCGGCTGCGCGAACAAGGGCATGCCGGCGGCGTCCACGACCACGGCCGCCAGCGGCGCCGAACTCACGACCGAATCCGACGAGGGCAAGGCGCGCAAGCGTGCGCGCACCCGGCTCGAACTGGCCATCAGCTATTTCGAGGCCGGGCAGACCACGACGGCGCTGGATGAGATCAAGCAATCGCTGGTGGCAGACCCCAACTATGCCGAGGCCTACAACCTGCGCGGCCTGGTGTACATGCGAATGGACGATCCGGGCCTGGCCGAAGACAGCTTCCGGCGCGCCATCGCGATCAATCCGCGCGACGCCAACACCATGCACAACTACGGCTGGCTGCTGTGCCAGCAGAATCGCTACAACGATGCGATGACGCAGTTCAACGCCGCACTGGCCGTCCCCGGCTACATCGACGCGTCCAAGACGCTGATGACGCAAGGCCTGTGTCAGATCCGCGCCGGCCAGAACGCCGAAGCCGAGAAGACCCTGATGAAGGCCTACGAATTCGATGCCGCCAACCCCGTCATCGGCTACAACCTCGCGGCGCTGCTGGCCAAGCGCGAGGACTGGACCCGGGCGCAGTTCTATGTGCGTCGCGTCAACAACGGTCCGGCGGCCAATGCCGAAACACTTTGGCTGGGCGTGAAGGTGGAGCGCAAGCTGAACAATCGCGAAGCGGTGAGCCAGTTGGGCGGCCAGTTGCAGAGCCGCTTCCCCCAGTCGCGGGAAGCCATTGCGTATGAGCGCGGAAATTTCAATGATTGAACGTGCCAGTCAGTTTGGTGCCCCGGTCGCCGTGCCGCTGGCAGGCGGAGACAGTGCGCTGCTGAGCGCCGGCGCGATGCTGCGGCAGGCGCGCGAGGCGCATGGCCTGGACATTGCCGTGGTCGCGGCTGCGCTCAAGGTGCCGGTGCAAAAGCTGGAGGCGCTGGAAGACGACAACATCGGCGCATTGCCCGATCCCGTGTTTGCGCGCGCCCTGGCGGCCAGCGTCTGCCGCGCGCTCAAGATCGACCCCGCGCCGGTGCTGGCCAAGATACCTGGCGCCAAGCGTCCCGGTCTGGCCGATGCCGACCGCACCATGAGTTCCAACATTCGCTCGGGCGCGCCGCACCAGGGCCGTACCGGTGGCGTGTCCATGCCGTCGCGTGCCTTGATGGTGGTGGTGGGCTTGTTGCTCCTGGGCGCAGCGCTGATGTTCTGGATTCCGCAATCGGCATTCGACAAGTTGAGCGGCGCGGTTTCGAAGATGACCGGCCAGTCCGAAACGGCCGCGGTCGAAGCCCCGCCGGCGCCGCCTGGCACCGTGGTCGAGCCCGTCGCGCCGAACGGGCCCGCGGCGGAGCCGACGCCACCGGTGCCTGCCGTCGTGGCTCCCGTCCCGCCGCCGACGCCAGCGCCGCCTTCGGATGTGCTGGTCTTCACCGCCCGTGGCGATTCATGGGTCACCGTGACCGATTCCGGTGGCAAGGAGTTGCTGCGCCGTACCGTCAAGACCGGCGAAACGGTGGGCGTGTCCGGCACCCTGCCCCTGAAGGTCATCGTCGGGCGCGCCTCGCAGGTCGATGTGCAGGTGCGTGGCAAGCCGTTCGACACCACCCCGCTGGCCAAGGCCGGCGGCGTTGCAAGATTCGAGGTCAAGCCGTGAATGATCTGATCGTTCCTCCCTGCCTGCCGATCGAGCCGGCATCGCCCCGGGCGCGCAATTCGCGCCAGGCCCGCGTGGTGTGGGGCGCGCGCACGGTCACCGTCGGCGGCGACGCGCCGGTGCGCGTGCAGTCGATGACCAATACGGATACGGTCGATGCCATCGGCACCGCCATCCAGGTCAAGGAACTGGCGCTGGCCGGCTCGGAGATGGTGCGCATCACGGTCAACACGCCCGAAGCGGCCGAGCAGGTGCCCTACATCCGCGAGCAACTTGACCGCATGGGCGTCGACGTGCCGCTGATCGGCGACTTCCACTACAACGGCCACCGCCTGCTGACCGACTATCCGGCCTGCGCCGAGGCGCTCAGCAAGTACCGCATCAACCCCGGCAACGTGGGCAAGGGCGACAAGAAGGACAAGCAGTTCGGCCAGATGATCGAGGCCGCGATGCGGTGGAACAAGCCGGTGCGCATCGGCGTGAACTGGGGCAGCCTGGACCAGGAACTGCTCGCCAGCCTCATGGACACCAACAGCCAGCGCGCCGAGCCCTGGGATGCCAAGTCGGTGATGTACGAGGCGCTGGTCACCTCGGCCATCGATTCGGCGAAGCTGGCCGAGTCCATGGGCATGAATGGCAACCAGATCATCCTGAGCTGCAAGGTCAGCGGTGTGCAGGACCTGATCTCGGTCTACCGCGAACTGGCCAGGTGCTGCGACTACACGCTGCACCTGGGCCTGACAGAGGCCGGCATGGGCACCAAGGGCACGGTGGCCTCGGCCACCGCGCTGTCGATCCTGTTGCAGGAAGGCATCGGCGACACCATCCGCGTGTCGCTCACGCCGCAGCCGGGCGAGTCGCGCACCCAGGAAGTGCTGATCGCCAATGAGATCCTGCAGGCGCTAGGCCTGCGCGTGTTCGTCCCGAGCGTGACTGCCTGTCCGGGTTGCGGCCGCACCACCAGCACCACCTTCCAGGAACTGGCCAAGCAGATCGACGACTACCTGCGCCAGCAGATGCCGGTTTGGCGCAGCAAGTACCCCGGCGTCGAGAACATGAAGGTGGCCGTGATGGGCTGCATCGTGAACGGTCCCGGCGAAAGCAAGCATGCCGACATCGGCATCAGCCTGCCGGGCACCGGCGAGTCGCCGGCCGCGCCCGTCTTCATCGACGGCCAGAAGGCACTCACGCTGCGCGGGGACAACATCGCCAACGAGTTTCACCAGCTCGTCGAAAACTACATCGAGAAGCGCTTTGGCAGCCCCGCTGCCGTGGTCGCCTGATTCACTGACACATGGCTGAAAAACTGAGTGCCGTCAAAGGCATGAATGACATATTGCCCGGCAGCGTGACCCGCAAGGACAAGCTGCCGGATTCCCAGCTCTGGCTGTGGTTCGAGAACGCGCTGCGCTCGGTGCTGGGTCGCTACGGCTACCAGTACATGCTCACGCCCATCGTCGAGCCCACGGCCTTGTTCGTGCGCGGCCTTGGCGAGGTGACGGACATCGTCGAGAAGGAGATGTATTCCTTCACCGATTCGATGAACGGCGACAAGCTCACGCTGCGCCCGGAAGCCACGGCCGGCATCGTGCGCGCGATGGTCGAGCACAACGCGCTCTACAACGGGCCGCTGCGCCTGTGGACCATCGGGCCGATGTTCCGCCATGAGCGGCCGCAAAAAGGACGCTACCGCCAGTTCAACCAGCTCGACGTCGAGGCCTTGGGCTTTGCCGGGCCGGATGTGGATGCCGAGCTGATCCTGCTGGTGCGCCGCCTCTGGAAGGAACTGGGCCTGGTCGAAGGCGAGCATGTGCGCCTGGAATTGAACAGCCTGGGCCAGCCCGCCGAGCGTGCGGCCCATCGCGCCGCGCTGGTGGCCTACTTCGAGGCGCATGCCGATCAACTGGACGAGGATTCCAGGCGTCGCCTGCTCACCAACCCGTTGCGCATCCTCGACAGCAAGAACCCTTCGATGCAGGCGCTGATCGAAGCTGCGCCCCAGCTGATGAGCTTCCTTGGCGAGGAGACGCTGGCGCACTTCAACGCCGTGCGTGCGGTCCTTGACGAAGCCGGCCTGGCCTACCGCGTCAACACCCGCCTGGTGCGCGGCATGGACTACTACAACCTGACCGTGTTCGAGTGGGTCACCGACCAACTCGGCTCGCAGGGGACCGTCTGCGGTGGCGGACGCTATGACGGCTTGTTCGAACAGCTGGGCGGCAAGCCCACGCCGGCCGTGGGCTTCGGCCTCGGCGTCGAGCGGTTGCTGCTGCTGATCGACACCCTGGGCTTGCCGGTGCCTTCCGCCGCGCCGCATGCCTATGCGGTGGTTCCGGACCTCACCCTGAGCCCCAAGGTGCAGGTGGCGCTGGAAGCCTTGCGTTCTGCGGGCGTCAGCGTGCAGATGCACGCGGGCGGCGGCAGCCTCAAGTCGCAGCTCAAGAAGGCGGACGCCAGCGGCGCGCGCCATGCACTGATCTTCGGTGGCGATGAACTGGCCCGCGGCGAGGTCTCCGTCAAGTCGCTGCGCGACGGCGATGGCGCCCAGGTCGCGCGCGCCCTCTCCGAGGTGGCCCAGTGGGCCACCACCCTACAATCCCCGGCTCCCTCACATTGATCCGCATGGCAACACCTCTAGACCTCCAGGAACAGGAACAACTCGACCAGATCAAGCATTTCTGGAAGACCTGGGGCAACCTCATCACCTCGGTGCTGCTCGTCGTCGCGCTCGCGTTCGCCGGCTGGAACGGCTGGCAGTACTACCAGCGCAACCAGGCGGCGCAGGCCGCAGCACTCTATGACACGCTCGAGCGCAACGTCGAAGCCGGCGACCCGGCCACCGTCGAGCGCACGCTGGGCGAGATGAAAGACCGCTTCGGTTCCACTCCTTATGCCCAGCAAGCCGGCTTGCTCGCGGCCAAGGCCTTGCACGACAAGGGCAATGCCGAGGGCTCGCGCGCTGCGCTGGCCTGGGTGGTGGACAAGGCCGTCGACCCCGGCTACCAGGCCGTGGCGCGCCTGCGCCTCGCGGCCGAACTGCTCGACAGCAAGGGCTACGACGAAGCGCTGAAGCAACTCGGCGCCTCCTTCCCCAAGGAATACGAGCCGCTCGTGGCGGATCGCAAGGGCGACATCTACATGGCCCAGGGCAAGCGCGACGAAGCCCGCGCCGAATACCAGAAGGCGTGGACCGCGCTGGAGCCGCGCAACGACTACCGGCGCATGGTCGAGATCAAGCTCAATGCGGTCGGCGTCGACACGCAATCCCTCAAGCCTGCAGCCTCCAAACAATCCTGATCGCAACATGAATCCCAAGCGTCTCCTGCCTGCAGCACCCGTTCTTCGCACCGGTTTGGCGATGGTCCTGGTCGCGGCATTGGCGGCATGCTCCAGCACGAGCAAGCCCAAGCCGCCGGAACTGCCGGCCAATGTGGTGGTGCTTGGCGTGCGCCAGGCCTGGAGCGTCAAGATCCCGCAGGTGGCCTTCCCCTTGCAGACCAGCGTCAACGGCGACATGGTCACGGTGGCCAGCACCGACGGCACGGTGGTGGCCATCGATGCACGCACCGGCACCGAAGCCTGGCGCGCCAGCGTGGGCGCGCCGCTGACGGCGGGCGTGGGCAGCGACGGCTCGATGGCGGCCGTAGTGACCAAGAAGAACGAACTCGTCGTCCTGGATGGCGGCAAGGTCCTGTGGCGCGAGCCGCTTGCGGCCGAGACCTTCACTGCCCCGCTGGTGGCGGGGCGACGTGTCTTCGTGCAGACGGCCGACCGAGCCACCAGTGCCTACGACGGCGGCAGCGGACGCCGCCTCTGGATCCAGCAACGTACGCCGGAAGCCCTGGTGCTGAAGAAGCCCGGCGTGTTGCTCGCCGTCGGCGATACGCTGGTGTCCGGTATCGGTGGTCGGCTGGTGGGCATGAATCCATCCAACGGCTCCTCGCGTTGGGAGTCGCCCATCGCAGCGCCTCGCGGCACCAACGATGTCGAACGCCTGGTGGACTTGACCGGCAGCGTGAGCCGCGTGGGCGACAGCGTCTGCGCCCGGGCCTATTACGTCAATGTCGGCTGTGTCGACGCGGTGCGTGGCGGCTTGCTGTGGAGCAAGCCGGCTGTCAGCGCCGAGGGCCTCAGCGGCGACGCGCAACTTGTGGTGGGCACCGAGTCGGACGGCAACCTGATGGCATGGCGCCGTGCCGACGGCGAGCGCGCCTGGCAGTCTGACCGGCTCAAGTACCGCGACCTCACGGCGCCGCTGGTCGTCGGACGCTCGATCGTCATCGGAGACGGCACAGGCCTGCTGCATTTCGTCTCGCGCGAAGACGGCGCTCCCCTCAACCGCCTCAGCGTCGATGGCTCGGCCATCGCCGCCACGCCGGTGGTCGCCGCCAACACGGTGGTCGTCGTGACGCGCAACGGTGGCGTGTTCGGCTTCCGTCCTGAATAACCCAACCCATTTGAAAGACCGACCTTGAAGCCAGCAGTGATGAGGGTCCGGCCATGAAGCCGGTACTGGCGCTGGTCGGACGGCCCAACGTCGGCAAGTCGACGCTGTTCAACCGGTTGACCCAGACTCGCGACGCGATCGTCGCCGATTTCGCCGGCCTGACGCGCGACCGCCACTATGGCAACGGGCGCCTGGGCAAGCACGAGTTCATCGTGATCGATACCGGCGGCTTCGAGCCTGATGCGGGCAGCGGCATCTTCAAGGAGATGGCCAAGCAGACGCGCCAGGCGGTGGCCGAGGCCGATGTGGTCATCTTCGTCGTCGATGCGCGCGAAGGCATCTCGGCGCAGGACCACGACATCGCCCGCGAACTGCGCCGGCTCGGCAAGCCGACCGTGCTCGTGGCCAACAAGGCCGAGGGCATGCTTGACGGCACCAAGCTGGTCGACTTCTATGAACTCGGCCTGGGCGACGTGCATGGCGTCTCCGCGGCGCACGGGCAGGGCATGCGCGACCTGGTCGAGCTGGCGCTGGAGCCGCTGAACCTGGCCGAGCCCGAAGAGGAGGAAGACGACGGCGAAGCCAAGCCTATCAAGCTTGCTGTCGCGGGACGCCCCAACGTCGGCAAGTCGACACTGATCAACACCTGGCTGGGAGAGGAGCGCCTGGTGGCGTTCGACATGCCGGGCACCACGCGCGACGCGATCTCGGTGCCGTTCGAGCGCAACGGCCAGCGATTCGAGTTGATCGACACGGCGGGACTGCGCCGCAAGGGCAAGGTGTTCCAGGCGATCGAGAAGTTCTCGGTGGTCAAGACCCTGCAGGCCATCGAATCCTCGAACGTGGTGCTGCTGTTGCTCGATGCCACGCAGGGCGTGACGGACCAGGACGCGCATATTGCCGGCTACATCCTCGAATCGGGCCGCGCCGTGGTCATTGCCATCAACAAATGGGATGCGGTCGACAGCTACCAGCGCGAGCAGATCCAGCGGCAGATCGAAACTCGCCTGCCGTTCCTGAAGTTCGCCGCCTTGCACTTCATCTCGGCCATCAAGCGGCAGGGACTGGGTCCGGTCTGGCAGTCGATCGCGCAGGCACACAAGTCGGCCACGCGCAAGATGTCCACGCCGGTGCTGACGCGCCTGCTGCTGGAGGCGGTGCAGTTCCAGTCACCCCAGCGCGCCGGCATGTTCCGGCCCAAGATGCGCTATGCCCACCAAGGCGGTATGAATCCGCCGGTGATCGTGATCCATGGCAATTCACTGGAGCATGTCACGGACGCGTACAAGCGTTTCCTGGAGGCGCGATTCCGCAAGGAGTTTGATCTCGTTGGGACACCAATGCGAATCGAGTTCAAGACCTCGACCAACCCCTACGCGGACAAATCCGGCCACTGAACTCCGTATTGGTGCGCGGTTGACTGCTAAAGACAACAGTTCGGTTGTCCTGAGGCGAAAGTTCGCTCCGATAGAAGAAGTTATTTTTTCAGGGCTTTGGCAACCGTTGCTGCGGCGCGGAAACGCTGTGTTAAGGTCGTCGCTTCTATAACTCTTCCTTGAACACGGAGAATATCGTGAGCAACAAAGGGCAACTTTTGCAAGACCCGTTCCTGAACACTTTGCGTCGGGAGCATGTGCCGGTTTCCATCTATCTGGTGAACGGCATCAAGCTACAGGGTCAGATCGAGTCTTTCGATCAGTACGTCGTGCTGCTGCGCAACACTGTTACTCAAATGGTGTACAAGCATGCAATTTCCACGATCGTTCCGGGCCGCGCGGTGAACTTCTCGGCCGCCGAGAGCGACGACTCGGGTTCTTGAGCGTTACCTCCGGCGCGGCGGCCCGCTCGTCGCGCCTTTCCCCTGATTGGTACGGTTCCGTTTGTCTGAACTGATTTCAACCCAGGAAGGCGCCGCCGTTCTCGTCGGCGTCGACTTCGGCTTGCCTCATTTCGACAGCGGACTGGAGGAACTCGGACTGCTTGCGCAAACCGCGGGCCTCCAACCCGTGGCGCGCATCGTGTGCAGACGCAAGGCGCCCGACGCCGCCCTGTTCGTGGGCAGCGGCAAGGCCGACGAGATCAAGGAACTGGCGTTGATGCATCGCGCGAGCGAGGTCATCTTCGACCAGGCCCTGAGTCCGGCGCAACAGCGCAACCTTGAGCGAACGCTCGATCTGGCTGTCTACGACCGGACCTTTCTCATTCTGGAGATCTTCGCGCAGCGGGCACGCTCGCACGAAGGCAAGTTGCAGGTGGAACTCGCGCGCCTGCAATACCTCAGCACGCGACTTGTTCGCAGGTGGTCTCACCTGGAGCGCCAGACCGGCGGCGCAGGCGTTCGCGGCGGCCCTGGCGAAAAGCAGATCGAACTCGACCGTCGCATGATCAGCGAGTCGATCAAGCGCACGCGCGAGCGCCTGGCCAAGGTGCAGAAGCAACGCGGCACGCAACGCCGGCAGCGCGAGCGGCGCGAGACCTTCAACATTTCGCTGGTCGGCTATACCAATGCCGGCAAGTCGTCGCTCTTCAATGCGCTGGTCAAGGCGCGTGCCTATGCGGCCGACCAGCTGTTCGCGACGCTCGACACCACCACGCGCAACCTGTACCTGGGCGACGCGCGGCGGCAGGTTTCGATCTCCGATACGGTGGGATTCATCCGTGCACTGCCGCATGGACTGGTCGACGCCTTCAAAGCCACGCTGCAGGAAGCCGTCGACGCCGACTTGCTGCTGCATGTCGTCGATGCGTCGAACCCGCATCATCCCGAGCAGATGGCCGAGGTACAGCGTGTACTCGAGGAAATCGGTGCGAGCCACATTCCGCAGCTTGTGGTGTTCAACAAGCTCGATGCCCTTGAAAGTGGGCAAGAGCCGCTGCATCTGCAAGACGAGATCGAGGTCGATGGGGTCCAGGTTCCGCGCATCTTCGTGAGCGCTCATTCGGGGCAGGGGCTGCCGGTGTTGCGGGCCGAACTGGCCTTGCGCTCCGGCTCCGCGAGCGCTGCGGCCATGACCTTAGACGCCGACGCTGAATTGCACGATGCAGCAAGTTGATTGGGCACAATCCCGCCTCTGACGAGATAACAAGCAAAACGAATGAATGCAAAGCCAGTGTGGAGTCGTCTTCAGGGAATGTTCAACCTGAACGACGGTCGATGGGGACGGGGCGACGAGCCCTCGTCCAATGGAGAGCAGCGACCGTCCGGCAACCGGCCCGACAGCGAACCACCTTCAACGCCGCCTCCGCAACCTCCGCGGCCCAATCCACCCCGCGGGCAGGGTCCGAACCAGGGGCCGCCGGACCTCGACGAACTCTGGCGCGATTTCAATCGCAAGCTCGGCGGTCTGTTCGGCGGTCGTGGCGGCAACGGCGGTGGCAATGGCCAGCGTCCCAACGGGGGCGGCAATGGCGGCGGCTTCAAGCCCGACATGAAGAACGCGGGCTTCGGCCTGGGCCTGGTAGCCGCGGTGGCGGCGCTGATCTGGCTGGGCACCGGCTTCTTCATCGTCAACGAAGGCCAGCAGGCCGTGATCACCCAGTTCGGCAGCTACAAGAGCACCGTGGGTGCGGGCTTCAATTGGCGCTTTCCTTATCCGGTCCAGCGCCACGAGATCGTGGTCGTGACGCAGATCCGCTCGGCAGACGTCGGGCGCGACAGCATCGTGCGTTCCACCGGCCTGCGCGAGTCGGCGATGCTGACCGAGGACGAGAACATCGTCGAAATCAAGTTCGCCGTGCAGTACCGCCTGAGCGATGCGCGGCAGTACCTGTTTGAAAGCAAGTCGCCAGGGGAGACCGTGGTGCAGGTGGCCGAGACCGCGGTGCGTGAAGTCGTCGGCAAGATGAAGATGGACAAGGCCCTCGCCGAGGAGCGGGACCAGATCGCGCCGCGCGTGCGCACGCTGATGCAGACCATCCTGGACCGCTACAAGGTCGGCGTGGAAGTCGTCGGCATCAACCTGCAGCAGGGTGGCGTGCGTCCGCCCGAGCAGGTGCAGGCCGCGTTCGACGACGTGCTCAAGGCCGGCCAGGAACGCGAGCGCACCAAGAACGAGGCGCAGGCCTATGCCAACGACGTGATCCCCAAGGCAACCGGCACCGCGTCGCGCCTGAAGGAAGAGTCGGAGGCGTACAAGGCGCGCATCGTGGCGCAGGCGCAAGGCGATGCCGGGCGATTCAGCCAGGTGCTGGCCGAATACCAGAAGGCGCCGCAGGTCACGCGGGACCGCATGTACATCGACGCCATGCAGCAGATCTACGCCAGCACGACCAAGGTGCTGATCGATTCGAGGCAAGGCTCCAACCTGCTTTACCTGCCGCTCGACAAGCTCATGCAACTGAGCGCGCAAGCCGGCGCTGCCGCGCCCACGCCCTCCGATGCAGCCAGTCCCAATGTGGCCGGCACCGCGCCGACCCAGTCCTCGGTGATTCCGGTGACACCGATGTCGGGCGCCGACTCACGCGCCCGCGAAGGCCGTTCGCGCGATCGCGACGCCCGCTGAGGAAAACGTTGACATGAACAGAATCGGATTTATCGCAACGTCGGTCCTGGTGGCGCTCGCGCTGCTGAGCTCCACGCTATTCGTCGTCGACCAGCGCCAGTTCGGCGTGGTGTACCAACTCGGGCAGATCAAGAGCGTGATCACCGAGCCGGGCCTCAACTTCAAGATGCCGCCGCCGTTCCAGAACGTGTCGTACATCGACAAGCGCCTGCTGATGCTGTCGAGCATCGACACCGAGCCGATGCTCACGGCCGAGAAGCAGCGCGTGGTGATCGACTGGTACGTGCGCTGGCGCATCTCCAACCCGTCGGAGTACATCCGGAACGTGGGCCTGGATGAGAACGCCGGCGCCATGCAACTCAACCGCGTGGTGCGCAATGCGTTCCAGGAGAACATCAACAAGTACACGGTGCGCCAGTTGATCTCGGCCACTCGCGAGGAACTGATGGCCAACGTGCAGCGCGAGGTGCTCGGCGTGGTGAAGGGCGCGAAGCCCTGGGGCGTGGATGTGGTCGACGTGCGCATCACGCGCGTGGACTACGTGGAAGCCATTACCGAATCGGTCTACCGCCGCATGGAAGCCGAACGCAAGCGCGTGGCGAACGAACTGCGCTCCACCGGTTTTGCCGAAGGCGAGAAGATCCGTGCGGACGCCGATCGCCAGCGCGAAGTGACCGTGGCGAATGCCTATCGCGACGCGCAGAAGATCAAGGGCGACGGCGACGCGCAGGCGGCGGGCATCTATGCCGATGCGTTCGGCCGCGATCCGCAATTCGCGCAGTTCTATCGCAGCCTCGACGCCTACAAGCAGAGCTTCAACAAGAAGAACGACGTGCTGGTGGTCGACCCCGCGTCGAGCGACTTCTTCCGTGCGATGCGCGGTTCGGGCACCGCCGCCCCGGCAGCCGCGGCGCCCCCGGCTGCTCGGCGCTAGCAAGAGGGGACCCCTGCGTTGAGCTCCGACGTCTTCTGGAGCGCCTTGGCGCTGGTGCTGGTGATCGAAGGTGCGATGCCCTTCCTGTCGCCCGGCACCTGGCGCAAGGGCTTCGTCCAACTGCTGCAATTGCGCGACGGCCAGCTTCGCTTCTTCGGGCTTTGCAGCATCCTTCTCGGCGTCTTGCTCCTTTGGGTTGCAAATTGAGCCTGTGAAGTCGGTCGGCGGGCGGCCACTGCGGGCCCAGTAGAATTCGCGTTTAACCCACGCCTCCTTTTCCCATGTCCGCCTGGGTCCTCCCGGATCACATTGCCGATGTGCTGCCTTCCGAAGCGCGCCACATCGAAGAACTTCGTCGTCAGTTGCTCGACACCGCCCGTAGCTATGGCTATGAGCTGGTCATGCCGCCGATGCTCGAGCACCTCGAATCGCTGCTCTCGGGCACGGGCGAGGCGCTCGACCTTCAAACCTTCAAGCTGGTCGACCAACTGTCCGGCCGCAGCATGGGCCTGCGTGCCGACACCACGCCGCAGGTCGCGCGCATCGACGCGCACCTGTTGAATCGCCAAGGCGTCGCGCGACTGTGCTATTGCGGCCCGGTCGTCCACGTGCGGCCCGATCGTCCGCATGCCACGCGCGAGCCGTTGCAGTTCGGCGCCGAGATCTATGGGCACGCCGGCCTGGAAGCGGACACCGAATCGCTCGTGCTCGCACTCGATTGCCTGCATGCCGCCGGCGTCACCGAGAAGGTGCTGGTCGACATGGCCGATGCGCGCATCGTGCGTTCGCTGTTCGCCGGCGTGCCGGTGGATGCTGGCGTGCTGGTCCGCGTGCATGCGGCGCTGGCCACCAAGGACGCCAGCGAACTGCGCAATTTGACGCGCGACTTTCCCGCGGCTTCGCGCGATGGCCTGCTGGCGCTGGTCCAGCTGTACGGGGACGCCAAGGTGCTCGACGAAGCCGAGCGCGCGTTGCCCGCCACCCCCGCTGTGCGGCAGGCGCTGGCCGACCTGCGCCAGCTCGCGGGCCGGCTCGGCGGCGGCGCCAACGTGAGCTTCGACTTGTCCGACCTGCGCGGCTATGCCTACTACAGCGGCATGCGCTTCGGCATCTACGTGAACGGCGCGGCTGATGCCCTGGTGCGCGGCGGCCGCTATGACGAGGTCGGCGCCGTGTTCGGACGCAACCGGCCCGCCGTGGGCTTCAGCCTGGATCTGCGCGAGCTGGTTGAAGTGCTGCCAGCCCGCCCGTTGCGTGCGGCCGTGCGCGCGCCGTGGAGCGATGCGTCCGGCCTGCGCGACGCCA
Organism: Variovorax sp. dw_954; assembly: GCF_018449755.1. Classification (NCBI taxonomy): domain Bacteria; kingdom Pseudomonadati; phylum Pseudomonadota; class Betaproteobacteria; order Burkholderiales; family Comamonadaceae; genus Variovorax; species Variovorax sp. dw_954. Next base: position 104,205 of record NZ_JAAVVD010000003.1, read on the forward strand.
TCGCCGCGCTGCGCCGCAGCGGTGAAACCGTGGTCTGCGTGCTGCCCGGCCACGAGAGCGAAATCGACGAATTCCACTGTGACCGCGAGCTCATCGAGCGGGGCGGGCAGTGGACACTGCAATCCATCTGAATCAGTTTTTGAGAAGCGAGTAGACATGAGCGTTACCACCGGAAGAAACGTGGTCGTCGTCGGCACCCAGTGGGGCGACGAGGGCAAGGGCAAGCTGGTCGACTGGTTGACCGAAAGCGCCCAGGGAGTGGTTCGCTTCCAGGGCGGCCACAACGCGGGCCACACGCTGGTCATCAACGGCGTGAAGACCGCGCTGCACCTGATCCCGAGCGGCATCATGCGCCCGGGCGTCAAGTGCTACATCGGCAATGGCGTGGTGCTGTCGGCGGCCAAGCTGTTCGAGGAAATCGAAGGCCTTGAGAAGGCCGGCGTCGAGGTGCGTTCGCGCCTGCGCATCAGCGAGGCCTGTCCGCTGATCCTGCCGTTCCACGCGGCGCTCGACATCGCGCGCGAGAACTACCGGGAAAAGGGCGGCATCGAGAAGATCGGCACCACCGGCCGCGGCATCGGCCCGGCCTACGAAGACAAGATCGCGCGCCGCGCTTTGCGCGTGCAGGACATGAAGCACCCCGAGCGCTTCGCGGCCAAGCTGCGCGTGTGCCTCGACCTGCACAACCATGTGCTGGTGGAAGTGCTGGGGGCGCCGGCGGTGGACTTCGACACGGTCTTCAACGAGGCGATGAAGCATGCCGAACTGCTCAAGCCCATGATGGCCGACGTGTCGCGCGAGTTGAACGATGCCAACAAGAATGGCGCCAACCTGCTGTTCGAAGGCGCGCAAGGCACGCTGCTCGACGTCGACCATGGCACCTACCCGTACGTCACCTCGAGCAACTGCGTGGCCGGCAATGCGGCCGCCGGTTCGGGCGTGGGCCCGGGCATGCTGCACTACGTGCTGGGCATCACCAAGGCGTATTGCACGCGCGTCGGCGGCGGTCCGTTCCCGACGGAACTGGACTGGGCCACGCCCGGCACCGCCGGCTACCACCTGAGCACCGTGGGCGCCGAGAAGGGCGTGACCACCGGCCGCAGCCGCCGTTGCGGCTGGTTCGATGCGGCGCTGCTGAAGCGCTCGGCGCAGGTCAATGGCCTGTCGGGCCTGTGCATCACCAAGCTCGACGTGCTCGACGGCATCGAGAAGCTGGAGCTCTGCACAGGCTACATCCTCGACGGCGAAGTGACCGACATCCTGCCCATGGGCGCCGACGAGATCGAACGCTGCACCCCGATCTACGAGACGCTGGAAGGCTGGAGCGACAGCACCGTCGGCGTCACGCAATACGACAAGCTGCCCGTGAACGCGCGCCTCTACCTGCAGCGCATCGAACAGGTGACCGGCGTGCCGATCCACATGGTGTCGACCAGTCCGGACCGCGATCACACGATCATGATGCGCCACCCGTACCTCGCCGATTGATCATCGCCGAGATCATTGATTTCCCACGACCTCAAAAACATCCAAAGTTCAGGAGCCAACCCATGTTGACGGAAGACGGCAAGCATCTCTACGTGAGCTATGACGAGTACCACAATCTGATCGAGAAGCTCGCGATCAAGGTGCATCAGTCGGGATGGGAGTTCGACACCATCCTGTGCCTGGCGCGTGGCGGCATGCGCCCCGGCGACGTGCTCTCGCGCATCTTCGACAAGCCGTTGGCCATCATGTCGACCAGTTCCTACCGTGCGGACGCCGGCACGATCCAGGGCCACCTCGATATCGCCCGCTACATCACCACGCCCAAGGGCGAGATCGCCGGCAAGGTGCTGCTGGTGGACGACCTGGCGGACTCGGGCCATACGCTGCACGCGGTGGTCGACATGCTTCGCAACCGCTATGCACCCATCACTGAACTGCGCAGCGCCGTGATCTGGACCAAGGCCCTGTCGACCTTCGAGCCGGACTACTCGGTCGAATTCCTCTCGACCAATCCGTGGATCCACCAGCCCTTCGAGGGCTACGACGGCATGGGCGCGGAGAAGCTGATCGAGAAGTGGTCGGTGTGAGTCGCTCAAGTCGATGTGGCTTTGCCATCTCGACTTGATCCCCCTCGGGAAGCGGGCCGGGCATAGCCCGGTCCTCGGGGCCTATTCATTCAGTTAGTCATCATGGCGGTGTACCGCCGCTGCATTTCCTCGGGCGTCACTTCTTCGATGCTGTGCCCGATGCTCCATCGATGCCCGAACGGGTCGTCGAAGCTGCCGGAGCGCTCTCCGTAGAAATGGTCCTGCGGCGCCATCACCAGCGTGGCGCCCGCGGCGACCGCGCGCTCGATCAGCGCATCCGCGTCGTCGACGTGGAGGTGCATGGCCACGGGGCTCGCGCCGATGGTGCGTGCGCTGTCCATGCCGTACTCGGGATACGCGTCTGACAGCATCAAGGTGGCGCCGTTGCCGAAGTCGATCTCGGCATGGCCGATCCGTCCACCGGGTTCTGTCAGCCTGAACTTTTCCTTGACGGCGAAGAGGGCGCAGTAGAAATCGATGGCGGCCGCGGCGTCGTGCACGCGCAGGTAGGGGAAGAGTTCGTGGATCGCCATGGCAACTTGCTCCTGGATGCGCGTCTGCGCGCGCCGGGTTCATTCTGCGCCCTTGTCGCACGGGTGCCTCAGCTGCGGTCGTGCGCGCCCCAGCGCCGCGGCCCGCAACCGGGCTAGCATCGCGACATGGCTCACGAACCGATCACCGACCTCATCCACCATCCCTACAAGCCGCCCGCGAAGTTCGCGGCGCCGCAGCCGGGCACCTACAAGGCCTCGACGGTCTTCTTCGCCGATGTCGCGGCCATGCGTGCGCGCGACTGGAAGACCAAGGTGGGCTACACCTACGGCCTGCATGGGACGCCCACCACCTTCACGCTGGAAGAGCGGTTGGCCACGCTGGAGGGTGGCACGCATTGCCTGCTGGTGCCCAGCGGTCTGGCGTCCATCGCGCTGGTGGCCTTCGCCTTCCTCAAGACCGGTGACGAGGTGCTGCTGCCCGACAACGCCTACGGTCCCAACAAGGCGCTGGCCAACGGCGAGCTGGCCAACTTCGGCATCACGCACCGCACGTACGACGCGATGAATCCGGCCGATCTGGCGGCCAAGCTGTCGGAGCGCACCAGGCTGGTCTGGCTCGAGGCCGCGGGCTCGGTGACGATGGAGTTCCCGGACCTGCCTGCACTGGTGGACCTGTGCCGCGCACGTGGCGTGATCACCGCGCTGGACAACACCTGGGGCGCCGGCCTGGCCTTCGACCCGTTCGACTTCAACGGCACCGGGCAGGGCGTGGACGTGTCGGTCCATGCGCTGACCAAGTACCCGAGCGGCGGCGGCGACGTGCTGATGGGCAGCGTGGTCACCCGCGACGACGGGCGCCTGCACCAGGCGCTGAAGCTCACGCACATGCGCATGGGCTGGGGTGTCGGGGTGGGCGACGTCGAGACGCTGCTGCGCTCGCTGCCGAGCATCGCGATCCGCTATGCGGCCCATGACAAGGCCGCGCGCGCGTTGGCGCACTGGCTGGGCGCGCGCGACGAGATCGCGCAGGTGCTGCATCCGGCCATCGAAGGCTCGCCGGGGCATGAGCACTGGCGCGCGCTGTGCGGCGCCCGCGACCTCGCCGCCGGCATCTTCTCGGTGGTGTTCGACGAGCGATTCAGCAGCGAAGAGGTCGATCGTTTTTGTGACGGCTTGAAACTGTTTCGACTGGGCTATTCATGGGGCGGCCCGATCAGCCTGGTCGTGCCCTACGACATCCGCTTGATGCGCGACGCGAGCGTGGCGCGCTGGCCCTACAAGGGCACGCTGGTGCGTTTCTCGGTGGGCCTGGAAGCGCTGGCCGACTTACGGGACGACCTGGCGCAAGCGCTGGACGGCATGCGTAACTGACAACGCTTCCGGTGCGTTTTCGCGGGAAGCGTTATCGCTTAAAGTGGGTGCCGGTTTGCCCCGCTTCCGGGGCGCGACATCAGGAGCAACATGGCCGCACCCAACTACGGATACGAGAAGCGCCAAAAGGAACTGGCCAAGAAGAAGAAGAAGGAAGAAAAGTTGCGGGAGAAGGCCACCCGAAAGCTGAGCCCGAGCAGCGAAGGGTTGATGCCAGGCGATCCGGAAACGGACGTGGCTTCGCTCGAGAACGAGGCCCCGACGGTGCCCACGATCCCGACGAAGAACGGCTGAACGGTCCCACCGAACCCGCCACGAAAAAGCCGCCACCTGCGCCATGCAGGCGGCGGCTTTCTCGTTGGCGCGCGCTGCGAGCCGCGAAGCTACTTCACTTCAGCAGTTTCTTCAGTTCCGGCCAGATGTTGTCGAGGATCCGTGGATGCGCCGCGGCCACGGGGTGGATGCGGTCGGGCTGGAACATCGTCGCGGCATCGGGACCGTCGGCCACGCCCTTGAGCATGAACGGCACCACCGGCGCCTTGCCCGCCACGCCGACGTTGGTGAAGACCTTCGAGAAGTTGTTGAGGTAGGTCATGCCGTAGTTCGGCGGCACCTGGATGCCGACGATCAGGACCTTGGCGCCCGCCGCCTTCGACGCGTCGACCATGGCCGAGAGATTGGCCTGGGTCTGGGTGTAGGGCAGGCCGCGCAGCGCGTCGTTGGCGCCGAGCTCGATCACCACGACGTTCGGCTTGTGCGTCTTGAGCAAAGCGTCGACGCGCGACTTGCCGCCAGCGGTGGTCTCGCCGCTGATGCTGGCGTTGATGACCTGGGCTGGAATCTTCTCGTCGGCCAGGCGCTTCTCCAGCAGTGCGACCCAGCCTTCGCCACGCTTGAGACCGTACTCCGCGCTCAGCGAATCGCCCATGATCAGCACGGTGGGACCGCCGCTCGACTGGGCCCATGCGCCCAGCCCCGGAAAGCCCATTGCGAGGGCCAGCGAGGCGGCCGGGATAAAGTGTCTGCGATTCAAAACGAGAGCCCTTCCAAATGTCTGTACCCAAGTCCGAGCCAATCGTGGCGGTCGAGCATGTGTTCAAGTCCGTCACCGACTCGGCCGGCACGCTGGACATTCTGCAGGACATCGATTTCACCTTGGGTGCGAAGGAGACCGCGGCCATCGTCGGCGCCTCGGGCTCGGGCAAGAGCACGCTGCTGTCGATCATCGCGGGGCTCGACACGCCGACGCGCGGCACGGTGAAGCTGGCGGGCGCGGACATCTTCTCCATCGACGAGGACGACCGTGCCGCGCTGCGTGCGCAGAAGGTCGGCTTCGTGTTCCAGAGCTTCCAGTTGCTGGCCAACCTGAGTGCGCTCGAGAACGTGATGCTGCCGCTCGAACTGGCCGACCGCAAGGATGCGCGCAAGGCGGCCACCGAGATGCTGGGCCGCGTCGGACTGGGGCAGCGGCTCGGCCACTATCCCAAGGTGCTGTCCGGCGGCGAGCAGCAGCGCGTGGCGCTGGCGCGCGCCTTCGTGGTGCAGCCGGCGCTGCTGCTGGCCGACGAGCCGACCGGCAGCCTGGACTTCGCGACCGGCGAGCAGGTCATGAAGCTGATGTTCGACCTGAACCGCGAACGCGGCACCACGCTGGTCCTGGTGACGCATGATCGCGGCATCGCGGCGCAGTGCGAACGGCGCATCACGATCGAGGCCGGGCGGGTCGCGTCCGATTCATAGTCGCAATCGAGGATCATGGCCATGTCGAACCTCAACCTGCCGCCCGAAGCGATTGCCGCGATCGATCGCGGCGAGTGGATCGAGGCCATCAAGCTGGTCCGCGAGCACACCGGGCTCGGCCTCAAGGAGGCGAAGGATGCGGTCGAGCGCTATCGCAACGGCGACCGGTCGCCCCTGGGCGTGGCAGCGGGCACGACGGAGGACTTCGACGAGGCGTTCGCGCCGCCGGCCCATCACGCGCCGGTGGAGCGCGGCATGCGCAATGTGCTCGCCGATCCGATGGCCGAGCCCGGGCGCGTGCGCAGCACCTTCCTCTCGTCGCCGGTGTTCTGGCTGGTGCTGCTGGCCATCGCGGTGATCGCCTGGCGGTTTTTCAAGGCGGGTGAATAGGTCAATGGGGAGCTTCAAGGGATGATCATTCCGGCGCATTGGGCGGAAGGGCGCGTACAGGATCATGTCAACGGCCAGCAGGTGACAGTGCGGCGCTTCGGCTGGTCCGACGAAAGCGCGGAGGCGGCGCAGCGCCATGCCGACGCGCGCACGCTGGCCGCGTTCGACCGCATCGCCTCGGGTGAGCAACTGGCGCGGCGGGAGCGCAAGGTGGCCTACAACGGCGCGGATGGCATGCCGATCCGCGAGGAGATCGTGCAGCGCGCGGGCGATGCGGTGATCACGCGCAACAGCTATGGCGCGCTGTGCCTCAATACGCCAGACGTGCTGTTCCTCGACATCGACTTCGAGTCGCACAAGATGGACAGCGGCGCGATGGAGTTCGCGCTCGGCCCGGCGCTGATCGCGGGCCTGCTGGCCGGCTGGTCTGCGGAATCGTGGATTGCCGGGGCGATCGCGGCGGTGGCGGTGTTTGCCGTGGCGCTGCGCATCGGCAAGGATCGCAAGCGTGGCGATGCGAGCGCCGTCAACCCGGGGCCGGAGAAGCGGGCCAAGGCGCGCATTGCACGCTTCATGCAGCAACATGCGGACTGGCACTTGCGCATCTACCGCACGCCCGCGGGCTTCCGGTTGCTGGCGATGCACGATGTCTTCGATCCGGCGAGTGCGGCCGTGACGGAGTGCTTCAGGCAATTGGGCGTCGACAAGGTCTATGCACGCATGTGCCAGAACCAGGGTTGCTTTCGTGCGCGCCTGACGGCGAAACCCTGGCGCATCGGCATCGCCGATCACCTGCGCCCACGGCCCGGCGTCTGGCCCGTGGCGCCGGAACGCCTGCCCATGCGCGAGGCCTGGGTCCGGCGCTATGACGCATCGGCGCGTGGCCACGCGGCCTGCCGCTTCCTGGAGGCGGTCGGTAGCGCGAAGGTGCACCCAGCCGCGCAGCGCGTGCAGGACGTCCACGATCAACTGAGCCAGGCCACGAGCGGCCTGCCCATTGCATGAGTCAAGTCTTGCTTGCCGGGTTTCATCAGGCGCGGGCGGCGCGCCATCGATAATCGCGCGATGTCTTCCCCCAAAGTAATTTTCGGCTTCCATGCCGTGGGCGTGCGCATCAAGACGGCGCCGGCATCGGTGCTGGAGGTGCTGTTCGATGCCAGCCGTCGCGATGCGCGCATGAAAACCTTCGTCACGCGAGCGCAGGAGGCCGGCGTCCGGCTGGTCGAGGCGGATGCGCTGCGCATTGCCAAGCTGGCCGGCAGCCACGGGCACCAGGGCGTCGCCGCACGGGTTTCGCCGATGCAGCAAAGCCATTCGATCGACGAGCTGCTGGAAGGCCTCGAAGCCGCCGGCACCGTGCCGCTGATGCTGGTGCTCGACGGCGTGACCGACCCGCACAACCTGGGCGCTTGCCTGCGCGTGGCCGATGGCGCCGGGGCCCATGCGGTGATCGCGCCGAAGGACCATGCGGCCGGCATCAACGCCACCGTGGCCAAGGTGGCGAGCGGCGCGGCCGACACGGTGCCCTACTTCATGGTGACCAACCTGGCGCGCACGTTGAACGAGCTGAAGGAGCGCAACATCTGGTGCGTGGGTACCAGCGACGACGCGTCGGGTACGCTCTACCAGTGCGACTTGAAGCGTCCGCTGGCGCTGGTGCTGGGCGCCGAAGGCGAAGGCATGCGGCAACTGACGCGCAAGACCTGCGACGAATTGATCAGCATCCCGATGGCGGGTGCGGTAGAAAGCTTGAATGTGTCCGTGGCCAGCGGCGTGTGCCTCTATGAGGCCATGCGGCAGCGCCAACCCATCCGTATCTAAAGAGGAGCAAAGCCATGGAGAACAGGCACGAAGATCTCGATGTTTCCGCGAAGCTGGTCTTCGACGTCAACCTTGCGCTCTATCTGGACCTCGTGGCGCTGCTCGAACGATCCGGCGTGGTCAGCTACCGCCAGATGGCGGCGCGGGTGCTCAACATCAGCATGGACGCCCGCGACGACGGCGACAGCAACCTGGCGAATGCGCTCGAAGGCATTGCCAAGGGCTTCGCGAATCAGGAAGAGGGCTTGTCGATCGGCCTGCTGAAGGCCGCGCATGGCGTGCGCAACGACGAGGCGCTGGGCGATATTCCGCTGGCGCCGGACAACGGCTGAGCCTTCGCAGCCTGATCAGGCGCCAAAGAGCTTTTGTACGCGCCCGCGCAGCCAGATGTTGGCCGCGTCCTGGTGGAATCGCCGGTGCCAGAACTGGTGCACCTCGACCACTGGCGCCTTGAAGGGCGGGTCGACGATGCGGATGTCGGCATGCCGAACGCAGATGTTCGCGAGGTCGCGCGGCACCGTCGCGACGAGGTCGGAAGTCTCGATGATCGGCAGCAGGCTCATGAAGTGCGACAGCCCCACCAGCACGCGTCGCTTCAGGCCGCGCCGCTGCAGGAACTGGTCGAGCAGGTGCTCGCGGCCGTCGGGGCTCACCACGGCGTGGGAAGCGGCCAGGTAGGTCTTGAGCGTGAGCCGCTCGCCGATGGTGGGATGCCTTCCGCGCACGATGCACACGTAGTCGTTGCGAAACAGCTTCTGCAGGAAGAAGCCGGCCTTCTGCAGGTCGGGCAGGTAGCCGATGGCGAGTTCCGCCGCGCCGGTTTCCAGGGCCTCCGCCGCGGCCTGGCGCGGCATCGACAGCGTCCGCAGGTCGCAATGCGGCGCCTCCTGCGCAAAGCAGGCGAGGATCTTCGGCAGGAAATGCACCTCGGCGATGTCCGGCGTGACCAGGGTGAACACCTTGCTGTCGCGCAGCGGATCGAAGGCCGGCGCCGGGAGGATCTCGGCCTTGACCGTGTCTATCACGCGGCGCACCGCGCCGTCGAGTTCGGCCGCGCGCGGGGTGGGCTGCATGCCCGCGCCGGTCTTCACGAACAGGGCGTCGTTGAACAACAGCCGCAGGCGCGCGACGGCCGCACTCATGGCGGGCTGGCTCAGGCCGATCGACTCCGCGGCGCGCGTCACGCTGCGGTGTTCCGACATGGCGTGGAAGGCCACGAGCAGGTTGAGATCGACTTGCCGGATATCCATGCCGTGGATTCTATGTATATGACCAATCCACTTCATCAATGCAAGGCAGCTGCCTAGACTCCACCTCCACAAGCCTGCCGACCTGATCGCGCCGGGCGCCAGGAGACAACATGGATCGAAGGACTTCGCGGGGTGCAGCGCATGGTTGACGACGCAACGCAGCGGCTGCGCTGCGCCTGTGGCATCGACGTGCATGCGCACATGGTGCCGGCGGAATTCCCGGCCTACCTCGGCCGCAGGATGCCCGCGCAATGGCCATCGACCGCCGCCGCGCCCGATGCCGGCGGCCTGTGCCACAGGCACGTGATGATCGCCGGCAAGAACTACCGGACCGTTTCGGAAAAGAGCTGGAGCGTGACGCGCCGCCTGGCCGACCTGCCCGCCATGGGCCTGGCGCACCAGGCCATCTCGCCGATGCCCGAGTTGCTGTCGTACTGGATGGAGCCAGCCGATGCGCAGCAGTTGCTGCGCTACCTCAACGAGCAGATCGCGTCGATGGTGGCGGAGGGCGGGGGCGCCTTGATCGGCATGGGCGCGGTGCCGCTGCAGGACGTCGACGCCGCGATCGTGGAGCTTCGCTACGTCATCGAGACGCTGGGCTTCGCGGGCGTGGAGATCGGCAGCAACGTGAACGGCGTGCCCATTGGCGACCCTTGCTTCGATCCATTCTTCGAAGCCTGCGAGGCGCTCGGTGCGGCGGTGTTCGTCCATGCGCTCAAGCCGACCGGCATGGACCGCCTGGTGGGCCCGGCGCCACTGCAGCAGGTGCTGGCCTATCCGACCGATGTCGGGTTGGCGGCCGCGTCGGTGATCACCGGCAACCTGATGCTGCGCCGGCCAGGGCTGCGCATCGCCTTCAGCCACGGCGGCGGCACGCTGGCGATGCTGCTGCCGCGCTTGCAGCAAGGCTGGGGCGTATTCCCGGCACTGAAGGAGCAGGTGCGGACCTCGCCGGTCGAACAGGCCCGGCACTTGTTCTTCGACACCCTGGTGTTCGATGCGCCGACGCTGGCACATCTGGCCACCGTGTTCGGCCCCACGCAGTTGATGGTCGGCACCGACTACCCGTTCAACTTCCACGAGCGCGCGCCGCTCGCGCGAATCGAGGCGGCCGGACTTGGCGCCGACGCGGCGGCGCTTCTGACCGATGGCAATGCGCGCCGCTTCCTGGCGCGCGCGTTTGCTGCACAGACCGAATCATCGAAGGAGAGGCCATGAGCTCACCCTGGATCAACGGCCTGCGCAGCGTGGCACTGAACGTGCCCGACCTTGCGCGCGCCGAGGCGTTCTACACCGATGTGTGGCACCTGGACGTGGCCGAGCGCCGCGACGATGCGCTCTACCTGCGCGGCACCGGCGCCGACCATCACCTGCTGTCCCTGCATCGCGATGGCGGCCCCTGCGCGATCCGCCATGTGACCTTGCGCGCCCGCAGCGCCGAAGCATTGCAGGCCGTGGCCGACGCCGCGGTGAGCGCCGGCGGCCATGTCCTCGAGCCGATCGCACCCCTTGTGGCGCCCGGCGGCGGCACGGGCCTGACGATCCGCGATCCGCACGGCCGGTTGCTGCAGGTCGTGCACGGGGATGCGCAGCACCCCGACGCGCACGAGGCGAAGGACCGGCCATCACGCCTCGCCCACGTCGTGCTCAACACCCATGACGTCGCTGCCACGCAAGCCTTCTTCGAACGGGCGCTGTGCTTCCGGCTGGCCGACCGCACGCGCATCATGGCCTTCCTCAACTGCAACAGCGACCACCACAGCGTGGCGCTGGGCGACACCGACAATGACGCGCTGAACCACATCGCCTTCGTCATGCCCGACCTCGAATCGGTGATGCGCGGTGGAGGCCGCCTAAAGGACGCAGGCCATGCCATCGAATGGGGCCCCGGCCGCCATGGTCCCGGCGACAACGCCTTCAACTACTTCATCGGCCCGTTCGGCGAAGTCATCGAGTACACGGCCGAGGTCGAACAGATCGACGACAGCTACGTGGCCGGCGGCCCCGCCGACTGGACGTGGCCGCCCGGCCGGGTCGACCAGTGGGGCATCTCGCAGCCGCCCTCGGTGCGACTCAAGGAAGCGCAGCGACAGGTTTTCTTCATCCCGACTCCGGAGCATTCATGAGATTCACCACCTTCCTGAAGGACGATCGCGCGCGCCTGGGCGTTGTCGACGGCGCGCAGGTCATCGACCTGAACGCGGTGCAGCCGCAGGTGCCGGACAGCCTTCGCGCGGCGCTCGCCGCCGGCGTCGATCTGGCAGCCGCCACGAAAGCCGCCATCGCTTCCGACGCACCGCGGCAGCCCCTCGCGTCGCTGAAGCTCGCGCCGCTGGTCCCGGAGCCCGGCAAGATCATCTGCCTCGGCCTCAACTATTTCGACCATGCGAAGGAGGGCGGTCGCGAGAAGCCCGAGTACCCGTGGTTCTTCTTCCGCGGCGCGACCTCACTCGTCGCGCACGGCGCGCCCGGCATCCTGCCGAAGGTCTCGAGCAAGTTCGACTACGAGGCCGAGCTGGCACTCGTCATCGGCAAGCGCGTTCCGCGCCATGTGTCGCAGGACGACGCGCCGAGGTACGTCTTCGGCTACACCGGCTTCAACGACATGTCGGTGCGCGACTACCAGAAGCGCACGCCGCAATGGACCATCGGCAAGAACTTCGACGGCACCGGTGGCTTTGGACCGGTGCTGGTCACGGCCGACGAATTGCCGCCTGCGGCCACGGGACTCAGGATCCAGGGCCGTCTCAACGGCAAGGTCATGCAGGACGCCAACACCACCGACATGATCTGGAGCGTGGCCGAGACCATCTCGCTGCTGAGTGACGTGCTCACGCTGGAGCCCGGCGACGTGATCGTCATGGGCACGCCGGCCGGCGTCGGCCAGGCGCGCACGCCGCCGGTGTGGATGAAGGCGGGCGACACCTACGAAGTCGAGATCGAGCGCATCGGCACGCTGGTGAACACGATCATCGCCGAGGCCTGAGCGAATGGCGTCCGCAATGCAACGCGACGCCGTCTTCGACGTCGCGGTGGTCGGCTTCGGCCCGTCCGGCGCTGTGGCCGCGGGCCTGCTCGCGGGATTGGGCCTGCGCGTGTGGGTGTGCGACCGGTCGCGCGAGGTGTACGACAAGCCGCGCGCCATCGCCGTCGACCACGAGATCCTGCGCGTGTTCCAGCAACTGGGCGTGATGGACGCGGTCGCGCCGCACCTGGAGCCTTTCACGCCCTCCGAGTACTTCGGTGTGGACGGGCAGCTCATCAAGCGGCTCACGATGGTGGAGCCGCCGTATCCGCTGGGCTACACGCCGTCGAACGTGTTCACGCAGCCGCTGGTCGAGGCCGCGCTGCGTGCGCATGTGCAGCCGCTGGCCAACGCCCACATCGCGCTCGGCACCGAGGTGGCGGCGCTTTCGCAGGACGCCGATGCCGTCACCCTGCAGTGGCGGCGCGACGACGGCCATGCGGGCCAGGTGCAGGCCCGCTACGTCGTCGCCTGCGACGGCGCATCGAGCTTCGTGCGCGAGCGGGTGGGCATCGCGCTGGAGGACCTGAGCTTCGACGAGCCCTGGCTGGTGGTCGACGTGCTTGCCAACGAGCGCGGTCTGGCGAAGCTGCCGAAGACCAGCGTGCAGTACTGCGAGCCCGACCGGCCCTGCACGATGGTGATCGGGCCCGGAAACCATCGGCGCTGGGAGATCTCGCTCAAGCCGGAGGAAGACCCGCGCAAGGTCGTTGAGCCTGCCGAGACCTGGAAGCTTCTCTCACGCTGGCTGTCGCCGGACGAAGGCAGCTTGTGGCGGCAGGCCAGCTACCGGTTCCATGCGCTGGTGGCGGACACATGGCGCCGTGGCCGCGTGTTCGTCGCCGGCGATGCGGCGCACCAGCAGCCGCCCTTTCTCGGGCAGGGCATGTGCCAGGGCGTGCGCGACGTCGCCAACCTCGCATGGAAGCTGGCGGCGGTGTGCCGTGCCGAAGTGCGCGGCGCCGCCGCGGAATCGCTGCTCGACAGCTATGGCATCGAGCGAAAGCGGCACGTCGAGCAACTGACGACGCGCATCAAGGGCATCGGCGCGGTGATCTGCGAGCGCAACGAAGCGAGGGCGCGCGAACGTGACGCGCGCATGCTGGCCGAATGTAGCGGTGTGGTGCGCGACATGCCGCGGCAGGACGTGATTCCAGGCCTCGAAGGGGGGATGCTTTCCCCGGTCGCGCATGCGGCCACCGGCACCATCTTTCCGCAACCGTGGATCACGCAAGGCGACAGCCAGGTGCGCCTCGACGCGCTGGCGGGCCATGGCTGGTGGCTGGTGCTGGACGAAGGTTTCGAGGACGTCGAGTTCGAAAACGCCGCGCCGCGCATGACGACGCTGCGCCTGGGCGATACGCTGCGCGAGACCGAAGGCATTGCTGCGGGCTGGTTCCGTCGCCATGGCTGCCGCGCCGCCATCGTCCGCCCCGACCGCTATGTGTACGGCGTGGCCTCGACCGCGTCCGAACTCGGCGCGCAGCGCGACGCCCTCGCAGCCCGTTTCGCAGATCAATCACCAATTCAAACAACGGAGACGACGTGATGATGAACAGAAGAAGCTTCCACCTGGCGCTTGCGGCGGCGGCTTGCGGGCCGTGGGGCCTGGCGAGCGCGCAGGACCCGTGGCCTTCCAAACCGATCAAGCTGGTGCTGTCGCAGCCTGCGGGCTCGGGGCCGGACGCGATCGCACGCATGCTGAGCGACGGCGTGGCGCAGTCGATCGGCCAGCCCTTCGTCATCGACAACAAGCCGGGCGGACAGAACGTGATCGGCGCGCAGGCGGTCAAGCAGTCCGCACCGGACGGCTATACCTTCTACTTCGCGACGACGGCGGCGCTGGTCACCAACAGCTACCTGTTCAAGTCGCTTCCCTATGACCCATTGAAGGACTTCGCGCCGGTGGCGTTCGTGGCCAACAGCCCGTTTGCGCTACTGGTGGGCGCGGAGTCGCCGATCAAGACCGTGCAGGACCTGGTCGCGCGCAGCAAGGCCGATCCGGGCAAGCTTTCGTTGGCCAACGAGGGCCCGCGCACCTTCGGCGGGATGATCGCGCGGCTGTTCAACGCGCGTGCCAAGGCCGGCGCCAACCTGGTGGCCTACAGCTCGATCGGCACGGGCGTGCAGGACCTGATCGGCGGGCAGGTGGATGCCTTGGTGGCGGACGTGGCATCGACCGGACAGCTCGTGAAGCAGGGCCGTATGCGCATGCTCGCCGTGACCTCGCCCAAGCGCATCGCCGGCTGGGACAACGTGCCCGCGTTGGCCGAGACCTTGCCCGGCTTCGACATGGTCGGATGGCTGGCCGTGGTCGCGCCCGCGGGCACGCCCGCACCCATCGTCGCGCGCATGAACACCGGCATCAACGGCATGCTGGAGAAGCCGGCCCTCAGCGAGAAGATGCTGGCGGTCGGGCCGATCGCGGCGCCGCCGCAGACGCCCCAGCAGTTCGATGCCTTCCTGCGCGAGGAACACCAGCGCCTCGGCCAGATCGCCGTCGAGATCGGCTTGTTGCCGGAATGAAGGCCACCGTGTTCCAGCGGTCGCGGCGGCACCTGCTGGCGCTGCTGGGTGCCCAGCCACTGCTGGCATTGGCGCAGCCCGCCGCATGGCCGACGCGGCCGGTCAGGCTGATCGTTCCAAACGCGCCGGCCAGCTCGGTCGACACCATCGGCCGCATCGTGGCCAACCAATTGGCGCAGCCCTTGCACCAGCCTGTCGTGGTGGACAACCGCGCGGGCGCCGCGGGCGCGCTGGGCGTGGAGGTCGGACGCATGGCCGCGCCCGACGGCTACTCCCTGATCGTTGCTTCCAGCAGCTCGATGAGCGTCGCGCCGCTGCTGCAGAAGGCTGTCACCTACGACCCGTTGAACGACTTCGACTTCGTCTCGCTGATGGCCGTGTTGCCGAACGTCCTGGTGTGCCATCCGGCACGCGCGGTGCGCAACACTGCGGAACTGATCGCTTGGGCAAAGTCGCGCGATGGCAAGACCAACATGGCCTCGGCCGGCGTGGGATCGGTGAGCCACCTGGCTGGCATCGCGCTGCAGTCGGCGGCGGGATTCGAGTCGCTGCACGTGCCGTACAAAGGCGGTAGCCAGGGCGTGGCCTCGGTGGTGTCCGGGGAAACCGACTGGGTGCTGACGCCCGCGCCTGCGGCACTCGGCCTGGTGCAGTCGGGGCGGCTGCGACTGCTGGGCCACAGCATGGGCGTCGAGGCGCATCCGCTGGGGCCTGTGCCGTCGATCGGGGAGACGGTTCGCGGCTTCGAGTTCTCCAGCTGGATCGGGCTCATGGCGCCAAAGGGCCTGCTGCCCTCGGTGGCCGACACCCTGCGGCAGGCGCTGACCGTGGCGCTGCAGCAGCCGGCCGTGCGCGAGTCCTTCGAGGCCAATGGCGCGGTGCCGGCGACCGATACGGGACAGGAGTTCCGCGTCTGGGTCGAGCGGGACATCGCGCTGAACCGCAAGGCCATCAAGGTGGCCGGCGTGCAGCCCGAATAGCGCTTCAGCCCGGCGCCAGGCCGGCAGCCTTGACACCCGCGATGCAGATCGCCTCGTCTTCATCGCCGGTGCCGCCGCTCGCACCGACGGCGCCGAGCACTGCACCATTCGCATCCTTGATCAGCACTGCGCCGGTCTGCGGCAGGAAGCGGCCGTTCGAGGTGGCGGCGAGCGACACGAAGAAGTTCGGGTTGCCCTTGGCGCGCTCGCCGAGCGTGCGGCTGGAAACGCCCATACCGACGGCGCCCCAGGCCTTGGCCTGCGCCACGTCGAAGCGGAACATGCTGGCACCGTCCTCGCGCGCATAGGCCTTGAGGTTGCCGGACTCGTCGAGCACGGCGACGCCCATGGGCGCGTAGCCTGCTTCCCTGGAGGCGGCAAGGGCGCCGCTGATGATCTGTTGGGCCTGGTCGAGGGTGAGTGTGGTCATGGCTTGTGAGGGGGAGTGGGAGCTGTGATTGTCGGCCGTGCAAGCATCGAAGCCGAAGCGGTTCGCGGCCCCGAAGGCCGGTCCGGCGGGACGCGGCACGAAGCCCTGTGGTCTCGCGCTTTTCCGCCCGTTGTCATACCTCTGAACTAGGTCGATTGATACGAGAAAAGTTCTGGTTGCTCGATAGCATCCTTCATTCACCGAAACCGGTGAATTGGATTGGCAGGGGGGATGGAGAGCAGGCTTGCGGCGCACTCGCGTGTGACCGGCGGAAGCCCTCGTTCATCGCGCGCGACCCGTCCGGGTGCGCGTGGCGGGCGCCGGAAGAGCGCAATCGCACATCACCCTTGTTCATCCTGCATGCCGGTGCATGTGCCGGTCGAGGCCCGCTTCGACTGCCGTCGTGCATCGGGTTTGTTGACCTGAGACAAGGATCGCTCGACATGGCAACTGCCTATTTTTCTTCGCCCATCGTCATTGCAAAGCCGGCATCGCCCGGCAATGACAGTTACTACGATGTCCTGTTCAATGCCGCCTCGCCGCTCGGGCCCTCGGGCACCGTGCTGGACGGCTGGTGCATCCAGCCGTTGGTCAGGTTGGACTACAACAGCGGCTACGTGTACTCGGGCTTCGGTTATCCGGGCTTCGAAGTGGCCGCCGACAACGGCTTCGAGCAGGAGGGCGCCATCAACTGGCTGCTCAACTACTACCGCAGCGGAACGTCGGGCTATTCGGCCCAGTCGGTGCAAGAGACCATCTGGCAACTGGTCGCACAGGACTTCTCGATCCCCAACGGGCTGGCCGACCTGGCGCTGAGCCACAACGACTTCGTGGCCGATGCGGGCCAGATCATCGCCGTGGTCATCGACCCGGTGACGGGGGCGCAGATCCACGACCAGAACCTCATCGTCGAGACCAAGGCGGCCAAGCTTGGCGACCGCGTCTGGCATGACGCCGACGCGGACGGCATCCAGGACGCGGGCGAGGCCGGCATCGCCGGCGCCACCGTGCAACTCGTGCGGGACGTCAACGGCGACGGCCAGTTCGTCGGTGCCAACGAGGTGCTCGGCATCACCACCACGGATGCCAACGGCAACTACAGCTTCAAGGGCCTGACGCCGGGCCTGAGCTACCAGGTGCGTTTCGTCAGCCCCAGCGGCTACGACGCAGCCAGCCCGCGCCAGGTGGACGGCAACGCCGCCTCCGGCACCGACAGCGATGGCGCGCTGTCCAGCATCATCAAGCTCGCCCCCGGCGAGTACAACGCCACGGTCGACTCCGGCTTCTACAAGTACGCCCGTATCGGCGACAAGGTGTGGATCGACACCAACGGCAATGGCGTGCAGGACACGGGCGAAGCGGGCAAGGCGGGCGTGAAGGTCGAGCTGTACACCTCGGTGAACGGCGCACCCGGCACCGTCGTCGCGACGCAGACCACGGACGCCAACGGCAACTACAACTTCACCGGCCTGAAGCCGGGCGACTATGTCGTGAAGTTCACCTCCGCCGACGGCACGCTGCTGAGCACGGCCAACGTGGGCAATGATGCGCTCGACTCGGACGCCGGCGTCAACGGCTTCACCGGCACGTACACCCTCAGCTCGGGCCAGGTCAACACGACGGCGGACGCGGGCTTCAAGGCGCTGACCGCGACTTTGGGCGATCGCGTCTGGAACGACGCCAATCGCAGCGGCCTCCAGGACGCCGGTGAAACCGGCATTGCCAACGTCGGTCTGAAGCTCTACACCGTCGGTGCGGACGGGTTCGCTGGTACGGCGGATGACGTTTACACCGGCAAGAGCACGACCACCGATGGGAACGGCAACTACAGGTTCAATGACCTGGCGCCCGGCACCTACAGCGTGCGCCTCGACGGCAGCGGCCTCAACGCGGCAACGCAGGACTTCACGCGCCGCAATGTGGGCGGCAATGATGCGGTGGATTCGGATGTCAACATCTTCAATGCCAACCGCATCACCGGCTACACCGACGCCGTGACGCTCAAGGCAGGCGACTACAACACCAGCGTCGACATCGGGGTGGCGAGCCGCACGGGCAGCATCGGTGACACGGTCTGGTTCGACAAGAACGGCGACGGCCTGCAGAACGATGGCAATACCGGCATGGCGGGGATTCTCGTCACGTTGAGAAGCGCGGGCGCGGACGGCACTTTTGGTACTGGCGACGACGTGGCCCTCGGAAACCAACTCACCGACAGCAACGGGAAGTACCTGTTCACGAACGTGGAGGCGGGCAACTACCGAGTCGTCTTCAACGGGCTTGGCGAGGGCCAGCAGTTCACGACTGCCAACTATGGCGCCAACGGCTACGACACGCAGGACAGCGACGTGGTCGGCCTGAATGGCTCGACGCAGACCTTCACGCTCGCGGCCGGCCAGGACCGTACCGACATCGATGCCGGCATCCGCAATGCCGCCCCGGTGGTGGCAGGCAAGGCTTCCCTGGGCGACCGCGTGTGGATCGATGCCAACAACAACGGCGTGCAGGATGCCGGTGAAGCCGGCAAGGCCGGTGTCGTCGTCAAGCTGCTCGACGCCACCCGGTACAACGCAGCCGCGCTCAATACCGTAAATGGCGATGACATGACCCAGAACGCCGTCATCGCCACGACGACGACGGATGCCAACGGCAACTACCAGTTCACCGGCCTGGCGGCGGGACAGTATCAGGTTCGCTTCATGGCCGTGGACGGGTACGAGTGGTCGGGCAAGGACAAGGGCGCCGACACGGTCGATTCCGACGTCAACATCAACACCGGCGTGACCGACGTCATCACCCTGGCGGCCGGCCAGAGCAACATGACTGTCGATGCTGGCCTGCATGCATCCGTCAAGGGCGCCGTGGGGGACAAGGTGTTTTGGGACTTCGACCACGACGGCCTGCAGCAAGCCAACAACCCCGGCTGGGGCAATGTGCGCGTGTCGCTGCAAAACGCCAGCGGCCAGACCATCGCCTCGATGGTGACGGACACCGATGGGCTGTACCGTTTCAACAACGTGGAGGCTGGCAACTACCGCGTCATGTTCGAAAAGGACGGCTGGAACTTCGCGGCACAGGATGTCGGCACCAACGACGCGATCGACGCGGATGCCTACAGCACCACGAACACGGCATACACGGCCTATTTCGCGCTCGCCGCCGGCCAGACCGACCTGACCTGGGACGCCGGCATCACGCCGATCGTGCTGGACCTGGACGGCAATGGCATTCACACGGTGAGCCGCTTCGATGCGCAAGGCAGCTTCGACCTGTTGGGCAACGGCACGGCTGTGAAGTCGGGCTGGATCTCCTCGGGCGATGCGTTCCTGGCGGTGGACAACAACCACAACGGCACCATCGACAGTGTTTCGGAGCTGTTCGGCGGCACTGCCAAGGGCGCTGGCTTTGCGAAGCTGGCGAGCTTCGACAGCAACGGCGACGGCGTGGTCGACGCGAAGGATGCGCGTTTCAACGAGCTGACGGTCTGGCGCGACGCCAACGGCAATCACGTCACCGACGCGGGCGAGCTGATGACGCTGGCGCAAGCCGGTGTCGACAGCCTCAAGGTGGCCCACACGGACGTGCCGGAGATCGACGCGCAGGGCAACCTGCACCTGGAGCGCAGCAGCGCGACGCTGGCCGGTGGCCAGCAGGTCGACATGACCGACGTGTACTTCGCGGTCTCGGGCGAGGACGCGAAGGCGGCAGGACTGTCGGGCGTGAGCATGGCCGACCTGCTGGGCGACGGCTCGCTGGATGGCGTGCTGGGCAGCGTGGGCTCGACCCAGGCGTCCGCAGCCAACGATGCAGCCACTGCGCCGGACTACGGCGATGCCGCCGAAGTGCTGCGCAAGCTGACGGCGGCGATGCAGGCGGGCAACGAAGTGCACGTCGCATCGGCCTGAGCAGGCCAGGACACGGGCCGGGCGCCGAGCCCAGGCCTGTCGTCATGAACGAGAAGCCGCGCAGCCCACGAGCCGCGCGGCTTTTTTCATGGGGCCGAATGTGGCCTCAGGGCATGCGGCAACTGAAGCTCGCGGCGTCCTCGATGCTGCCGGCACCGTTGTACCGCGGCTGCATCGGCCACGCGCACAGCGGGCGGGTGCGGCCAGGCGTCGTCACGTCGGGGTTCTGGGGTCGCGCGCGGGCCACGATGCGGCTGGGCGCCTCGCCTTTTTCCACCCAGTTCACCAGCGCGGTGAGCCCGTCGTACTGGTCGGTGGCCGGGCCGCCCGAGCAGTGCGCCATGTTGGGCACGGGGAAGAAGCGCGCAATGTCATCGGTGCGCGTGCCGTAGCGCTGGCGCAGGCCGTCGACGTAGCGGATGGTGTCGTTGATCGAGAAGACCGGGTCGCTCTGGCCGTGGAAGAACAGCAGCTTGCCGCCATGCTTCACGTAGGCGTCGACGTCGGTCGAATCGGCGGCCACGGAGCGCATCGACGATTCGCGGAAAGTGGCGTTGGTGGCGTAGACCTTGGGCGCGTCGCGGTCGAAGTCGAAAGCCATCGCATACGACCAGAAGTCGTTCGTCACCGTCGGCGGCGTGGTGAAGAACATCGCCAGGCCGCCGGTCATCAGGATGATGTTGCGCGCGTTCGACGTCGCGGTGGGCGAGTCGCCGAAGCGCCAGCGCGTCCATTCCGGGGAATGCAGGCCGGCGTCGAAGACCCAGTCGGAATAGAGCAGCTTGCCGCTGGAGTCCCTCACGCCCGCGAACGACTTCGTGATGGCGTCGACCTGCGTGCCGGTGAGGCACTGGTCGGTCTTGGCGCCGGTGCACTTCAATGTTTCGGGCTTGAACCTGCACGCGGGGAAGTTGGCGACGATGCCGTCCTTCAGGCCATCGAGCGCGTCGCACTGGTTGAGCACCTCGTTGGTGAGCAGCTTCATGTCGGCGGTCGAGAAGGCCTTCGACAACACCGGCCGACCGTCGACGAGCGGCGCGTTCTGGGCCGCCGCCTTCGCGAAGAGCTGCGTGTCGTACACCGCCTGCACCGAGGCCAGCGGCACGCGGTAGGCGGGCGCGGAAGCGATGATCCCGTCGAACATGTCGGGGTAGCGCTGCGTCATCATCATCGCCTGTCGACCGCCGTTGGAGCAGCCGACGAAGTACGAGCGCTGCGGTGCGCGGCCGTAGTGCGTGCCGATGAGCGCCTTGGCCACGCGGCCGGTCTCGGCCATCGAGTTGTAGCCGTTGTCGATGCGCGCCTGCGGGTCGAGCCCGAACTGGTACGGACCGTTGGGGCCGGGCTCGTCGCGGTGGCCGGTGTCGGTGAAGACCACGGCATAGCCTTGCGACAGCGCGTTGCTCGTGTTGCCGCCCCCGGTCAGCACGCCGACCGCGTCGCGCAAGGTGCCGTCGGTGCCGCCGCCGCCCTGGAAGAAGAAACGGCCGTTCCATTGAGAAGGCATGCGCAGGTCGAAGCCGATCGCGTAGCGCTTGCCGTCGATGCCGGTGCGCTCGTTGATGTTGCCTTGCACATGGCAATGCGCCGGCACCGGGGCTTGCGAGCCGGGTGTGCCGGGTTGAACGCCGGTGAGTTGGATGCTGCCGGCGGCCACCGATTCGGTGAGCGTGATGCGCGTGCCGGGAACGGCGGTGGCGGCGAGTTGCGCGCAGGCCGTTGGCGCGGTGGCCGAAGCCGGTCGGGTGTCCGACGGGCTGCTGCAGGCCGCGAGCAGGGCCGCAGCGGCCAACACGGACAAGGGGGCGTGGAAAGGCGATGTGTGCATGTCAGTGCTCCATGAAGCTGGGTTCAATCGGCCTTGAACCCGGTGGCCGCGACGGCCTTGCCCCAGGTCACCGTATCGGCCGCGATGATGCGGCCGAACTCGGCGCCCGTGGTGCCGGTCACCCGAAAGCCGGCGTCCTCGATTCTCTGCCTGCCTTCGGGCGAGCTGACAGCTTTCTGGATGTCGGCGCTGAGCTTGGCAACGATCTCCGGCGGTGTCTTCGCCGGCGCGACGATGCCGAACCAGGAGTTGAAGGCCAGCGTCGGGTAGCCCTGTTCCTTGATGGTCGGCACGTCGGGCAGAGCAGGACTGCGCGTGGCGCCGGTGGTGCCCAGTGCGGCCAGCTTGCCCGACTTCACGTTGGGCGCGGCCAGCGCGACGCTCGCGAACACGCCCTGCACGTCGCCGCTGAACAGGCCGCCCAGCGCATCGGTGGGCGTCTTGTAGTGCACCGGCTCTGGCTTCTGCTTCACCGCTTCGCCGAACATGTAGGCGCCGAAGTGGCCCGGCGTCCCTGTCCCGAAGGTGGCCAGGAACAGCCCTTTCTGTTGCTGCGTCCAGGCCGCGAATTCCTTGACGTTCTTCGCCGGCACCTTCTGTGGATTGACCAGCAGCACGAAGTCCGAGGTCACGACCTGGCTCACCGGCACGAAGTCCTTCTGCGGGTCGTAGGGCAGCTTGTTGTAGCTGCTGGGCGCGATGCTGAGTTGGCCGGTCTCGCCGAGCATCAGCGTGTAGCCGTCGGGCTGGGCGCGTGCGGCTTCGCTGGCCGCGATGAGGCCGCCAGCACCGGGCTTGTTGTCGACGATGACACCCTGGCCGCCCCAGGCTTCGGAGAGCTTCTGCGCGAGCAGGCGCGCGACGATGTCGGGTCCGGTGCCGGCCGCGAAGCCGACGATGATGCGCACTGGATGGGTGGGATAGGCCGTTGACTGCGCGAACGCGTGCGGCGCGAGCATGGCAGTGGCGAGGGCGATTGCGGCCGCGAGGCTGCGGCGGCGGATGAGGCGGGGCATGGGTTCTGGTCTCCGGAAATATCGGCAGGGCTCAATTCAATGCAAAGAAGCGCATCACCACCTGCGCCGGGTGCCGCACGCCGACACCGACGAACAGGCGCTCGTTGATCCAGCGCAGTGCGGGCGCCGCGGTCTCGAAGTGCGGCGTGCAGCGGAAGTAGATGCTTGCCGGGTCGACCGGCTCGCCGCGCAGCAGGGCGGCCATCACCGCGGCCGGGGCGGCGCGCACGGCATGGTTCTGAACGTAGATCAGGTCGCCGGCCTCGGTCTCGAGGCCGTAGCGCGCGTCCAGGATGGACAGCGTGTCGCTGACGATCAACTGGAAGTCGCTGCCGCCGGTCAGCACCCGCGCACGCCAGCCGGCGCCGGTGGCGCTGCCGCCGAGGATCGGCACCACGCGCCGGAGGCCGCCTGGCCCGTGTCCGAGCACCTGGGGCGTTCCGACATCGACATGCAGGTCGGCGAAGTGGTCGAGGGTGGGAGGGGCGAGCGGGTCGATGGGCATGCCCCGAGCGTAAGTCGGGCGACAATGCCCGCCTGTCATCCGCGAAGATGACGGGACAACCCTCATGCGCTCCTGGAAGCCCGACCCCGCCTCCACCGCCGGCAATGCGCTGGCGGACACGGTGTTCGCGCTGGGCGAAGGACGCTTCGGCGAAACACTGCTCGGGGACCTGCGCGATACCTTGCCCGTGAACTCGGTGTCGGTGTACCGGACCGGCACGCTGCCAGCCATCTTCCTCAGTGCCAGCCTCGGCGTGCCCGACACCACGCGCGACTGCTGGAGGGCCTACCTTTCAGGCCCGATTGCCGTCGACCGGACGCTGCGTCCCGCGAGCGATGGCGCGTCGGCGCCGGAAGCGGGCCTGCGCCTGTGCCACATCACCGCGCCTGAAGTGCCCGCCGAGCATCGCGCCAAGGTTTATGAGGCACACGGCGTGGCGGAGCGCGTTTCGGTGGTGCAGGAAGAAAGCGACCGTGGGATCTTCGCGGTCAACTTCTATCGCCACCAGCACCAGCGCCCGCTGAGCGACGGGCAACTGGCCGAATTCGGCCGCCTGGGTGGGCTGCTGATGGCCCTGGCCCGCAAGCACATCGCGCTCGCGCAGGTGCAGCCGCAACTGCAGCCGCTTGCGCGCATGAGCGACCGCCTGCGACTGCTGCAGCCGGACCTGACGGCCCGGGAAATCGATGTGTGCGTGCGCCTGCTGCAGGGCATGACGCAGGAAGGCATCGCGGCGGACCTCGGCCTCGGTGTGCCCACCGTCAAGACCTACCGCAACCGCGCCTTCGGCCGGCTTGGCATCCACTTCCGCAACGAGTTGTTCGCGTTGATGCTCGAGCGCGGTGCGTCCTGATCCGCGTCAGGATGGGTCTTTGCTGCGCGTGCGGCCGACGGCGCTGAAGATGCCGATGCCGAGGATGACCAGTGCGCCGATCCCGATGTAGAGCGTGGGCACGCCGGCGACCGACGCACCCCAGACGATGCCGCCGAGGAAAATCAGAAAGCCGATCATGTAGAGGGCAAAGGACATGGTTCTTCTCCGTGAGCTGTAGTGCTCCGAAGTATTCATGTCCGGGCCGCTCGCACGCACCCGGCCTTTGCCGCCAGTCGCTGTCGGAGCGAGCCTACCGGGTCGTCGCCCCGGCCTCGCTGCTGGCCGCGTCCAGCGCCGCGATGGCTTCGGGCGCGAGCTTCAATTGCGCGGCCTTCACCAGTTCGTCCAGCTGCTGCATCGACGTGGCGCTCGCGATCGGCGCGGTGATGCCCGGCCGCGCGATCTGCCATGCGATGGCGACCTGGCCCGGCGTGGCGCCGAGCGGCCCTGCAACCGCGTCCAGTGCGTCGAGGATGCGAAGGCCGCGCGCGTTGAGGTACTTCTTCGTCGTGCTGCCGCCGCGCTTGCTCTTGGCCGCGTCGGCTTCGCTGCGGTACTTGCCGGTGAGGAAGCCAGCGGCCAGCGCATAGAAGTTGATGACGCCCACGCCGCGCTCGATGCACAGCGGCTCCAGTGCCTCCTCGAACACCGCGCGGTCGTAGAGGTTGTAGAGCGGCTGCAGGCTCTCGTAGCGCGGCAGGCTGTTGCGCTCGGCCACGTCCAGTGCCTCGGCCAGCCGCGGCGCGGTGTAGTTGGAGGCGCCGATCGCGCGCACCTTGCCGGCCTTGACGAGTTCGCCGAAGGCGCCGAGCGAATCGGCCAGCGGCGTATTGGCATCGTCGTCGTGCGACTGGTAGAGGTCGATGTGGTCCGTCTGCAGGCGGCGAAGCGACGCGTCTACCGCCTCGCGGATGTAGGCCGGCGCGAGGCCGACCTTGCCTTCGCCCATCGGTTTGCCGACCTTGGTGGCGAGCACCACGCGGTTGCGCTTGCCGGTCTGCCTGAGCCACTTGCCGATGATGGTCTCGGACTCGCCGCCGGTGTGGCCAGGCACCCAGCTCGAGTACACGTCGGCTGTGTCGATGAAGTTGAAGCCGGCGTCGAGCCAGGCATCGAGCAGGCGGAACGAAAGCGCCTCGTCGATGGTCCAGCCGAACACGTTGCCGCCGAAGGCGAGCGGGGAGACCTTCAGGTCGGAGCGGCCGAGGGAACGCAGTTGCATGTCAAGAGTCCTTGGAAGTGATCATCAAACGAAGCCGAAGGCGCCGAGCAGCGCACCGGCGCCCAGCAGCCAGAGCAGGTGGATGCGCGTGCGCCAGACGATGAGCGCGGCTACGCCGCTCACCAGCCACAGGTGCCACGCGGGCGTGTCGCCGGCGCGGTTGCTGTTGGCGAGCACCCATCCGGTCGCGATCAGCAGGCCGACGACGACCGGCGCCATGCCCTGCTTGAAGGCCCGCACGCCGCGCTTCTCGCGATTGCGGTGCCCCCAGCGCGTGGCCAGGTAGGTGAGGGTGGTGCTGGGCAGCATGATGCCGGTCATCGTGGTCGCGAGGCCCAGCAAGCCGAGCGGCCACGCATGCCAGCCGGCGGCCAGCCCTCCGCCGGCGTTGATGCCGACGTTCCAGCCCATCAGTGCGACAAACAGCACGTTGGGCCCGGGTGCGGCCTGCGCGATGGCCACGGACGAGGTGAACTGCGCGTCGGTCAGCCAGTGGTGCTGGGCCACGAGGTAGCGGTGCATGTCGGGCACCGTGGTGATGGCGCCGCTGATCGACAGCAGCGACAGCATCATGTACTGGGCGAAGAGGCCCAGCCAGTCGTGCCATTCCATGACGATGGTCATGTGGCCCCCACGCGTGGGAATGGCGTGTCCTCGCGGCCCGGCGCTGCGCTCATGCCGGAATCCTCCGCCAGGTCCAGACGCATGCGGTGCCGCCGAATGCCACCAGCACCCACAGCAAGGGCCAGCGCAGCGCCGCGATGGCGATGGCGACCAGGGTGACGAAAGCGAGGCACACGCCGAAGCCCAGCGGGTTGCGCCGCAACTGCGGCACGAGCTTGATGCCGGTGGCCGCAATCAGGCCACCCGCCACCGCGCCCATGCCGCGCAAGGCGCCCGCCACTTGCGGATGACCGGCGTACTGTGCATAGAGGATGGCCAGCGCGAGGATCACCACCAGCGGCACCGCCAGCATGCCGGCGAGCGCGGCGATGGCGCCACGCAGCCCGAAGTAGCGGTCGCCGATCATCAGCGCCAGGTTGATCACGTTGGGGCCGGGCAGCACCTGGGCCACGGCCCAGTCCTCGAGGAACTGGTCGGGGCTGAGCCAGCGCTTCTTCTCGACCATCTCGCGTTGCACCACGGCCAGTACGCCGCCGAAGCCTTGCAGCGCCAGCCAGGTGAAGGAAACAAACAGGTCGCGAGGGGATTCGGGTCGGGCGAGTTCGGCCGAGGGGGCCGCGCCGGCAGGGGCTGAAGGCATGCGCCCGATTATGGTTCGGACCTGCGCGGCGCGTGCGGACAGGGAAGTCGCGGCAGTGGCCGACACGGGCTTTCCGCGACGCAGGTCTATGCTGTTGCGCTTCAATCACGAAGGAGTCGACACCATGAACCGATACGGTATTTATCTGCGCGCTTCCCTGCTGGCCGGCCTGGCCACCGTGGCCCTGGTGGGCTGCGGAATGATGGGAGGGTCCAAGACCGCATCCTTCAGCGGGGCCATGAACGCGGCGAGCGAGGTGCCCCCCAACATGACGCGCGGCAGCGGCACGGCGGAAGCCTGGCTCAACAAGGACACCAACGTGCTCAAGTACAAGATCACCTATGACGGCCTGAGCGGTCCGGCCACGGCCGCGCATTTCCACGGCCCGGCGGTTGCCGGTTCCAATGCCGGCGTGGTGCTGCCCTTTGCCAACCCGTCAAGTCCCATCGAGGGCCAGGCCACGCTCACGCCAGCGCAGGCGGCCGACCTCATGGCCGGCCGCTGGTATGCCAATGTGCACACGGCCGCCAACCCCGGCGGCGAGATCCGCGGACAGATGCTGCCGAAGATGTGAGTCCGGGCGAGCCCTGTCAGGCTCGCCTAAGCGCTACGGGTGTCCAATGACGGCATGAGCACACCCGCAGCCAATAAGTCCCGATCCAGCCAACCCCAATCCGTCCCGGCCACAAAGACCGCCAAGGCACTCAAGGCTATCCAGGCCGCCGCCCCGGCCCCCGCATTCAAGCTCCCCGACATGAGCGTCGCCCGCAAGGTGATGGTGTTGCAGGGCGGCGGCGCACTGGGCTCCTACCAGGCCGGCGTGTACGAGGCGCTGAGCCGGCACGGTCATGAGCCGCAATGGATCGCCGGCGTTTCCATCGGCGCGATCAACGCTGCATTGATCGCCGGCAACGCGCCGGAGAAGCGTTCGGAGCGCCTGCGCGAATTCTGGGCGCTGGTGTCTTCCGGGCCGTCGCAGCGCCTGCCCGGTTGGGCGGGCGACCGCGCCTTGCTCAACCAGTGGAGCGCCAATGCCGCTTCGATCTTCGGCATCCCCGGCTTCTTCCGGCCGCGCATCACGCCCGCGCTGCTGTTGGGTGGCGCAGCCCCGCTCCTGAGCTACTACGACACCACGCCGCTGAAGGAAACGCTGGAGCGCCTGGTCGACTTCGACCGCATCAACGATAAAGCCAGGGAGGTGCGCCTGAGCGTTGGCGCGGTCAACGTACTCAGTGGCAACTCCGTCTACTTCGACAACACCACGCAGAAGATCGGGCCCGAGCACATCATGGCCAGCGGCGCGCTGCCGCCCGGCTTTGCGCCGGTGGAAGTGGATGGGCAGCCCTACTGGGACGGTGGGATCGTTTCCAACACGCCGCTGCAATACGTGCTCGACAACCAGCCGAGCAGCGAGCCGCTGGTGGTGCTGCAGGTCGACCTGTTCAATGCCCAGGGGCCGATGCCGACCAACATCTCCGAGGTGCTGGAGCGGCAGAAGGACATCACCTATTCGAGCCGCACCCGCATGAACACCGATGCGCTGGCGGCCAACGTCAACCTGCAGCAGGCGATTGCCGACCTGATCGGCAAGCTGCCGCCTGCGCTGCGCGACGACGCCAGCGTGCAGGCGGTGCAGGCGCAACTCACGCACCAGCCGATCGACATCTTCCACCTGATCTACCGTGACAAGCCCTACGAGCGCGACTCGAAGGATTACGAGTTCTCGCGCATCACGGTCGAGGAGCACTGGAAGGCCGGCGCGCGCGACATGATCTGCACGCTGCGGCACCCCGAGGCGCTGCGAGGCGACGTGCAGACCAACGGCGTCACGACCTTCGACCTCGGCGAGCCGGGGCAGGTTCGCGTGAAGCGCCCGATGTAGGCGGTTGTAGGCGAAGGCCGCGATCCTCGCGCAGATCAGGTTCAGCTAAGCGGGGCGGCCGAGAGTGGGCTCCTGTTCAACGAAAGAACCACCCATGAAGATCGATGACGTGCGCAAGGCATTCGCCATGCCGGCCACCAGCCCGGCGTTTCCGCCCGGGCCCTACAGGTTCATGCAACGCGAGTTCGTGGTCATCACCTACCGCACCGACATGGACGCCCTGCGCGCCGTGGTGCCCGAGCCGCTGGAGGTGGCCGAGCCGCTGGTGAAGTACGAATTCATCCGCATGCCCGACTCCACCGGCTTCGGCGACTACACCGAGTCCGGCCAGGTCATTCCGGTGCAGTTGCGCACCGGCAAGGGGCTGGAGCAGGGCAACTACACCCATGCGATGTACCTGAACGACCATCCCCCGATCGCCGGCGGACGCGAGCTCTGGGGTTTTCCGAAGAAGCTGGCGACGCCGACGCTCGACTACGAGATCGACACCATCGTCGGCACGCTCGACTACGGGAAAGTGCGCGTGGCCTCGGCCACGATGGGTTTCAAGCACCGCGCGGCGGAGCCCGGTCCGCTTCTTGCGGCGCTCGCGCAACCCAACTTCCTGCTCAAGATCATTCCGCATGTGGACGGTACGCCGCGCATCTGCGAACTGGTGCGCTATCACATGGTCGACATCGACCTCAAGGGCGCCTGGACCGGGCCCGCCGCGCTCGAACTGCACCCGCATGCGCTCGCGCCCGTGGCGTCGCTGCCGGTGCTGGAGGTGGTCTCGGCCCTGCACTACATCGCCGACATGACGCTGGCGCTCGGCACTGTTGAACTCGATTATTTGAAGTAGCTCATCGGGCAGGAATTCGGACAGCCGAACGCAGAAGGAAGTCAAAAGTTACGCAGAAGTCGCAGAAGAAAACCAATCAGATTTTTTCGGTTTTTCTTTTGCGACTTCTGCGTTCGGTACCCGCATTCCCGCGCCCACATCTGAACAACCACCCAAAGGACTCACCATGCAACTAAAGGACAAGGTCGCCTACATCACCGGCTCGGCCAGCGGCATCGGCAAGGAGATCGCCATCGTCTTCGCGAAGGAGGGGGCGAAGATCATCATTGCCGACCTCAACAAGGACGCTGCGGTCGCGACCGCCGAGGAGCTCAAGGCCACCGGTGCACAGGCCATCGGCGTCGGCGTGGACGTGACCAACGAGGACCAGGTCAATGCCTCGGTCGAGGAGGGCGCAGCGGCCTTCGGCGGCATCGACATCCTGATCAGCAACGCCGGCATCCAGATCGTGCACCCGGTCGAGGAGTTCACTTTCGCCGACTGGAAGAAGATGCTCGCGATCCACCTCGACGGCGCGTTTCTCACGACCAAGGCCTGCCTCAAGCACATGTATGCGCAGGGGCGCGGCGGCAGCGTGATCTACATGGGCTCGGTGCATTCCAAGGAGGCTTCGCTGCTGAAGGCGCCCTACGTCACGGCCAAGCACGGGCTCATCGGGCTGTGCAAGACGGTGGCGAAGGAAGGTGCGAAGCATGGCGTGCGCGCCAACGTGATCTGCCCCGGCTTCGTGCGCACGCCGCTGGTCGAGAAGCAGATACCGGAGCAGGCGAAGACGCTGGGCATCACGGAGCAGCAGGTCATCAAGGACGTGATGCTGAAGGAAACGGTGGACGGCGAGTTCACCACGACCGACGACGTGGCGCAGGTCGCGCTGATGTTCGCGGGGTTCCCGACCAATGCGCTCACGGGGCAGTCGCTGGTGGTGAGCCATGGGTGGTTCATGCAGTAGCGCGAGAGGTTATTTCCGTTTCGCGTCGTGGTCGCGGATCAGCGCGCGGGCCTCGTCGCCTTCCGGAATGGGCCGGCCGCTGTCGCGCCATTGCACCGCCGACTTGAAGCCTTCGGCCTGCGCTTGGCGGCGGAACCACATGCCCTCGGGGTTGTGGCGCGTGATGCCGTCGAACACGGTGGCCATCTGCTGGCTCTGCTCCAGGCCCATCGTCAGCATGACCTGGTTGACCACCATCTTGTGCATCGCGAGGTGGCTGCGTGGCACGCCGGCGATGCGCCTGGCCAGCTTCATCGTCGCGTCTTCGAGCTGGTCGGCGGGTACGACCTCGTTGGCCAGGCCCCATTCGGCGGCCTTGCGCCCGTCGATGGTGTCGCCGGTGAACATGAGCTGCTTGGCGCGCGTCGGGCCGAGGCGGTAGGTCCACATCGCGGTGGTGGGGCAGCCCCAGACGCGGGTCGGCATGTAGCCGATGCGCGCGTCCTCCGCCATCACCAGCAGGTCGCAGCACAGCGCGATGTCGCTGCCGCCAGCGGCGGCGTAGCCGTGCACCTTGGCGATGGTGGGCTTGGCGCTTTTCCACAGCGTCATGAAGTCCTCGGTGTTGCGCTTCATGTAGGCGTAGTCGTCCATCGGGTCCCAGGGGAAGCGCTCCTGCTGGCAGGGGTGGTCCATCACGCCCTCGCCGAACTGCGAGAGGTCGTAGCCGCCGCAGAAGCCCTTGCCCGCGCCCTCGATGACGATGACATGCACCTCGTCGTCATCGTTGGCCCATTCGACGGCGGCGCGGATCTCGCGCGGCGTCTGGTCGTTGATCGCATTGAGCCGCTCGGGGCGGTTCAGCAGCAGGCGGGCGATGCGGGGTTCTGCGGCATCCTTGTCGATGCGCAGGGTGGTGAAGGCGGGCATGGGGTCTCCAGGATTGTTCTGAAACGATCATAGGCGTGCCCTCACGCCGCAAGGAGCTGCGCTACCTCAGTGATACCCCGCGGTGCAGTCTCACGCCCGGCGCATCCAGCCGCGCACGCAGGATGTTCCCATGCGTCGAGTCGGTCACGAACAGGGTGGACCGGTCCGCGCCACCGAAGACGATGCCTTGTTGAGTGCGCCGTTCAGCTTGGCAACCACGTCCTTCGGTGGCGCGCCTATTCAGTCCAATCGATAGTTTTTGAAGATCGATAGATCCGGCTGGGGCATCGGGGCGGTGACGAGGCCATGAGGCCTCCCCAAATGTGGCGAGGCAAAGGGCGCCGCAGGGCAGTAGATTCGATCATGCCGTTCAATCCCAGCCTGTCCGCAATCCCAGGCAGAACAAGGTCTGCGCGGTGCCGATGAGGGCCTTGGCGGGAATGCTGACCTTCGACGACGCCAGCAACAGCGGGTCCCCAGCCAGCCACCTGACTTTGCAGATGCGTTCCATGCCGACCCACAATGGCGGCTTTGCCGCTGTTTTCACCCTTTTCGAGGAGACGACGTGATCACTCTCAAGATGATGCAGACGATGTGGCCGCAGAACACCGGTGTCCCTCCGCAGCCTGATGAGCGACTGCTTGAATGCATTGCCAGCGACGCTCCCACCGTCTTCCCCAAGTACGACTTGACCAGCGACCGCCTGGTCGCCCATGCCATCTCGCAATTCAGTCATGAATGCGGCAATGGCCGCACGATGACGGAAAACATCGGCTACAGCCCGCAACGCGCAGCGGAAGTCTGGCCCGGGCGTTTTTCGAGCGCTGCGGATTGCCTGGCGAAGGTCAGATGCAGTGCCGGGGACCCGGCGTTCCCGACGAAGTTGATGGACCTGGTGTATGGCAATCGCAACGGCAACCGGCCCGGCACCAGCGACGGCTCGAAATACATCGGCAGAGGCCTGGCTCAGGCCACGGGACGTGCGAACTACCTGAAGCTCGGCAATCTCGTCGGCCTCGATCTGATCAGCCAGCCCGAGCTGGTCAACCAGCCGGAGCATGCCCTGGAATGTGGCGTCGCAATGTTCATCCTGTGTGGTTGCCTGGCGCCCGCCAAGGCGGATGACGTGGAAAGTGCGACGCGTCACCTCAACGGCGGCACGATCGGCCTGGAGGACCGCATCCTGAAGCTGGAGCTGTGGAAGAACGCGCTGCTGCAGGACGCATTGAACCGGCTCGGTGCCGACCCCGTCCTGGCGACAGACGGTGCATTCGGGAAGAAGTCGATCGACGCATTGATGAGCTTCCAGCGGCGCAAAGGTCTGGATCCCAATGGTCGTCCCCGAGACACGGCTACGTTGGCGGCGATCGAAGGAGCGCTCGCCGCCTCTGCCTGATCCTGGGCTGGCGAGATCAAGGACTCGAACGCTCGAGAATTTCCTGCCCCATCAGGACGCACTTGCCCGGAATCCTGGCGTAGATGACTCGCATCTGGTAG
The DNA here is from genome assembly GCF_018449755.1 of Variovorax sp. dw_954. NCBI lineage: Bacteria > Pseudomonadati > Pseudomonadota > Betaproteobacteria > Burkholderiales > Comamonadaceae > Variovorax > Variovorax sp. dw_954. The sequence goes on from NZ_JAAVVD010000003.1 coordinate 136,999, forward strand.
CTGGCGCGATACACATACCCCTGGACCTGGAGTACATCGAACTGCTGCCGCCGGTCGACTGGATTGCGCAAGGGAGGAAGGACTTTGACGCCGTCCTCCACGCCCGCATCGGCTTGGCTGTCGGTGCCCGCATGGAACAAGAGCAGCGACTTGGCCTGCTTCAAGGCATCCTCAGCACAGCGGTGGGCCGGTGCGGCCTGGGCGAGCGTACAGGACATCACGAGCGGAAAAAAGATTCGCAAATGCGCCAACTTGAATACCTCCGGAATTGGGCGACCCGCTGCCGCCGCCATCGATTCTGCGGTTGAACTTGCGCTCGAGGCTCGCGGCGTTGCATCGAGCGCCAAATGGCGACTTGCGCATAGCTATTCGCGGTCGATGTGATGCTTTGGTATTCCGGCGGCTCTGGAGGCTGCCAGACCGACTGTCAGAGCGGTGGTCCGTCGGCGTATTTCGCCAACAGGTCGATCAGCCTTTGCGCGGCCGGCGAGATGTAGCCGGTGTCCCGGTAGGTCACGACCAATGCGGCGGCGCATTCGCTGCCCAGTTCGGTGCGGTGGCAGCGCCGTTGCACCAGATGGGCGCGCGCCGTAAACATGAACGGCGATTCAACGTGCATTTCGGGCTCCAACCGCCGGCACGCATATTGCTCACCATCATCACTGACCTGCTCGGCACCGTTGCCGCAGGTATCAGTGCCTCCGCTAATGAAGGCGGGATCCGAGCGAATCGACAGCGATGCAGCTGGCGGTTCGTCTGTTCCAACCCGATTCGCATCCGTTCCATGCGGGGGCCCACTGCCGCTGTCGTTCCAGACAGCATGGCCGGTGGTCTGCACCCTCACGGCATCGGCTGTGTGTGCAGGATCCGACATGAAAATCGCAGTGATTGGCCACGGCATGGTGGGCCACAAGTTCCTCGAGCAACTCCACGAGCTCGACGTCGCGCAGGCAGAGGTCACGGTGCTGTGCGAGGAGCCTCGCCCGGCCTACGACCGGGTCCACCTCTCCGAATTCTTCGCAGGCAAGACGGCGGAAGACCTCTCGCTGGTCGAGCCCGGCTTCTTCGAGCGCAGCGGCTTCACGCTGCGCCTGGCGGCGAAGGCCGTGGCCATCGAGCGCCGCAACAACACCATCACCACCGCCGATGGCGAAGTCGTGCACTACGACAAGCTGGTGCTGGCCACGGGCTCCTCGCCCTTCGTGCCGCCGGTGCCGGGCCGCGACCGGCCCAATTGCTTCGTCTACCGCACCATCGAAGACCTCGAAGCCATGAAGGCCTGCGGCGCGCGCTCGAAGACCGGCGTGGTCGTCGGCGGCGGACTGCTCGGCCTGGAGTGCGCGAAGGCCCTGCGCGACATGGGCCTGGAAACGCACGTGGTCGAGTTCGCGCCGCGCCTCATGGCCGTGCAGGTCGACGAGGGCGGCGGCCGCGCGCTGCGCAACAGCATCGAGGCGCTCGGCCTGCATGTGCACACCGGCCGCAACACGGTCGAGATCGTCGATGGCGCGAGCGCGCGGCACCGCATGGTGTTCGCCGACGGCACGCACCTGGAGACCGACATGATCGTGTTCTCCGCCGGCATCCGACCGCGCGACGAACTGGCCCGCCAGAGCCTGCTGGCGCTGGGTGCGCGCGGCGGCATCGCGGTGGATTCGCACTGCCGCACCAGCGACCGCAACGTGTACGCCATCGGCGAATGCGCTGCATGGAACGACCAGACCTTCGGCCTTGTCGCGCCCGGCTACGACATGGCCCGCGTCGCCGCCAAGCACATCGCGGGACAGGACGAGGCCGCCTTCACCGGTGCCGACATGAGCACCAAGCTCAAGCTGATGGGCGTGGACGTCGCCAGCATCGGCGACGCGCACGGCAGGACGCCGAAGTCGTGCTCTTATCAGTACGTCAACGAGCACAAGCAGATCTACAAGAAGATCGTCGTCAGCGAGGACGGCAAGCAACTATTGGGTGCCGTGCTGGTCGGCGACGCCGCCGAGTACGGCAACCTGCTGCAACTGGCGCTCAACGGCATCGCGCTGCCGGAAGAGCCGGAGTTCCTGATCCTGCCATCGAGCGATGGCAAGGCGCGTCCCGGCATCGGCGTGGAAGCGCTGCCCGACACGGCGCAGATCTGCTCGTGCAACAACGTGAGCAAGGGCCAGCTCTGCGCGGCCGTTGGCGAAGGCGCCTGCACGGTCGCCGATCTGAAGGCCTGCACCAAGGCCGGCGCCTCCTGCGGCGGCTGCGTGCCGCTGGTCACGCAGGTGATGAAGATGGAAATGAGCAAGCGCGGCATGGCGGTCAACAACCACCTGTGCGAGCACTTCCCGTACTCGCGCCAGGAGCTGTTCCACCTGGTCCGCGTGGGCGAGATCAAGACCTTCGGCGACCTGCTGCACAAGCACGGCAAGGGGCTGGGCTGCGACGTCTGCAAGCCGACGGCAGCCAGCATCTTCGCCTCGTGCTGGAACGATTTCGTGCTCAAGAAGGACCTCGCCAGCCTGCAGGACAGCAACGACTACTTCCTGGGCAACATCCAGAAGGACGGCTCGTACTCGGTGGTGCCGCGCATGCCGGGCGGCGAGGTATCGGCCGATGGCCTGATCGCGGTGGGGCAGGTCGCGAAGAAGTACGGGCTGTACACCAAGATCACCGGCGGCCAGCGCGTGGACCTGTTCGGCGCGCGCGTTGAACAGCTGCCCTCGATCTGGGAAGAGCTGATCGCCGCTGGCTTCGAGTCGGGCCATGCGTATGGCAAGTCGCTGCGTACGGTCAAGAGCTGCGTCGGCTCGACCTGGTGCCGCTACGGTGTCGATGACAGCATGGGCATGGCGATCGAACTCGAGAACCGCTACAAGGGTTTGCGCACGCCGCACAAGATCAAGTTCGGCGTCTCGGGTTGCACGCGTGAGTGCGCCGAGGCGCAGAGCAAGGACGTGGGCGTCATCGCCACCGAGAAGGGCTGGAACCTATACGTGTGCGGCAACGGCGGCATGAAGCCGCGGCATGCCGAACTCATCGCTTCCGATCTTTCGAAGGCCGAGCTGATCAAGCTGGTCGATCGCTTCCTGATGTTCTACGTGCGCACCGCGGATCGCCTGCAACGCACGAGCACCTGGCGCGAGAGCCTGGAGGGCGGCCTCGACTACCTGAAGGGCGTGCTGATCCAGGACACGCTGGGCCTCGGCGCTGAACTCGAAGCGCAGATGCAGCACGTCGTCAGCACCTACCAATGCGAGTGGAAGACCGCGGTGAACGACCCGGCCACGCGCCAGCGCTTCCGCTCCTTCGTCAACAGCGAGAAGCCGGACGAGCACATCGTGTTCGTGGAAGAGCGCGGCCAGATCCGGCCGGCGCGCGGCGCGCAGCGCGATGAAGCAGCGACCGATCTTGAAACCGCCTGATGCACGCGAGGACATCCCCATGACCGCTGAAACCCTCCACTGGACCGCCGTGTGCGCCGCGAGCGACATCCTGCCCGACACCGGCGTCTGCGCTCTCGTCGACGGCGTGCATGTCGCGATCTTCAACGTTGCCGGCGCGCAGCAGTTCTTCGCCATCGACAACGTCGATCCGAAGTCCAGGGCGAGCGTGCTGTCGCGCGGCCTGGTCGGCAGCCTGGGCGAACGCATCGTCGTCGCCTCGCCGCTCTACAAGAACCACTTCGACCTGCGCAGCGGCGAATGCCTCGAAGCGCCGGAGCACTCGGTGCGCGCCCACGCGGTGCGCGTCCACGAAGGCCGCGTGCACGTCGCGCTGTCCTGAGCCCCCATTTCGTTTTTCATCAAGATCCCCAAGGAACCCTATGGCCTACCTCGCACCTGCCGAATTCGTCACCAAGATGGTCGACGCCGGCGAATCCAAGCTCCTGATGTCCACCCGCGACACGCTGATCCGCTCCTACATGGCCGGCGCCATCCTCGCGCTGGCGGCGGCCTTTGCCGTGACCATCACCGTCAACACCGGCAATGCGCTGGTGGGCGCGATGCTCTTCCCGGTCGGCTTCATCATGCTGTACCTCATGGGCTTCGACCTGCTGACCGGCGTGTTCACGCTGGCGCCGCTGGCCGTGCTGGACAAGCGCCCCGGCGCCACCTGGAAGGGCGTGATGCGCAACTGGAGCCTGGTGTTCTGCGGCAACTTCGCCGGCGCGCTGACCGTGGCGGTGTTCATGGCCATCATCTTCACCTTCGGCTTCAGCGAGGCGCCCAATGCCATCGGCCAGAAGCTGGGCCACATCGGCGAAGGACGTACGGTGGGCTATTCGTCGCACGGCGCGGCAGGCATGCTGACGCTGTTCATCCGCGGCGTGATGTGCAACTGGATGGTGTCGACGGGCGTGGTCGCCGCGTTGATGTCCACCACCGTTTCGGGCAAGGCGATCGGCATGTGGATGCCCGTGATGATCTTCTTCTACATGGGCTTCGAACACTCGATCGTCAACATGTTCCTGTTCCCCACCGGCCTGATGCTCGGCGGCAACTTCACGCTGATGGACTACCTCATCTGGAACGAGATCCCGACGGTGCTGGGCAACCTCGTCGGCGGCCTGAGCTTCGTGGGCTTGACGCTGTACGCGACGCACTACAAGACCGCCCCCAAGCGCGCCCTGACCTGAGAAGGCGTGAGTATTTCTACTGCGGCCACCGATCTCGGGTCTGCGGTGCTCAGCGCACGAGAGTGCGGTTCCGCTCCGCGACCCGGCCTTCCGGCAGGCGCCCTCGCTGCGAAATCTTCACGCCTTCGCGGCGCCGAGGATCAGGCAGAAGGGCGGCAACGGAAGGAGCTTCGCGTGACGCTGGGGCAGCACTCGCTGGCCGGCGCGGAGGGCGTCAACCAGGACTTCCACGGCGCGGTGCTGCCTCGGGGTTTCGCGCGCATCTCAAAGGGCATCGTCGTGGCGATTGCCGATGGCATCGGCTCCAGCCGCGTGAGCCAGGTGGCCAGTGCCGCCGCGGTGCGCGGCTTCCTGGACGACTACTACGCCACGTCCGAGGCGTGGTCGGTGCGGCGCGCGGGCCAGCGCGTGCTGAGCGCCACCAACTCCTGGCTGCATGCGCAGACGATGCGCAGCGATGCACGCTTCGACAAGGACAGCGGCTACGTCTGCACCTTCAGTGCGCTGATCCTCAAGGGCCGGGACGTGCACATGCTGCACGTCGGTGATGCGCGCATCTACCGGGTGCATGCCCATGCGCTCGAACAGCTCACGGACGATCACCGCGTGCATCTGTCATCGGTGGAGTCCTATCTCGGTCGCGCATTGGGCGCGGACTCGCGCGTGGAGATCGACTACGCCCATTGGGAAGCCGAAGCCGGCGAGGTCTACCTGCTGGCCACCGACGGCGCCTACACGCACCTCGACGCGCAAGCGGTACACGATGCGCTCGCGCATTGCGATGGCGACTTCGATGAAGCGGCGCGGCTGCTTGCGACCGAGGCCAGGGCGCGGGGCTCCCGAGACGATGCGACCGTGCAACTGCTTCGCATCGACGAACTGCCGGCGGCCAATGCGGCACGACTGCCGATGCAGCGCGACCACTTGGCGATCTCGCCACCGCTGGCCTCGCGCGCAAGCTTCGAGGGCTTCACGCTCGTGCGCGAGCTGCAGGTGAGTGCGCGCAGCCACGTGCACCTGGCCGTGGACGACGCCACCGGGCAGCAGGTCGTGCTGAAGCTGCCCTCCGTCGACCTGCGCGATGACGCCGATTACCTCGACCGCTTCGTGCTCGAGGAGTGGGTGGCGCGTCGCGTCGACAGTCCGCATGTGCTCAAGGCCAGCGCCATCGACCGGCCGCGCAGTCACCTGTATGTCGCGATGGAATACGTCGACGGCCAGACGCTCGCGCAATGGATGGTCGACCATCCGCGCCCCAGCCTGGACACCGTGCGCGGCATCATCGAGCAGTTGGCACAAGGCCTGCAGGCCCTGCATCGGCGCGAGATGCTGCACCAGGACATCCGGCCAGAGAACGTGATGATCGATCGCGCCGGCACTGTCAGGATCATCGACCTGGCGTCCACGCATGTCGCGGGCCTCGCTGAAAGCTCCGGCGAGCGCCGCGCACTCGCCATCGCCGGCACCTTGCAATACACGGCGCCCGAATACTTCCTCGGGTGCGGCGGCGACGTGCGCTCCGAGCTGTTCTCGCTGGCCGTGATCACGTACCGCATGCTCACCGGCCAACTGCCCTACGGACTGGACGCCTCGCGCATCCGGACGCCGACGGACGTGAAGAAGCTGCGCTATGTGCCGGTCCGCCACTTCCGGCCCGAGTTGCCGGCATGGCTCGATGCGGTGTTGCAGAAGGCGCTGCATCCGGATGCTGCGAAGCGGCAGCAAGCGGTGAGCGAACTGGCGCATGACCTGCGCGCGCCGGGGCCGGAGTTCATGCGTGCAAGGCCACCGCCGTTGATCGAGCGGAACCCGGTGCGCTTCTGGCAGGCCACGACGGTGATGCTGGGCGCGGCGGTGATCGTGCTGATCGGGATGCGCGTCGTCGGAGGTTGATGCGCCCGCAGGGTAGCGTGAAGTGGTCGAAGCTGGTGAAGGAGCGGGACATCAGGATCGAGTGAGTGTGGCGGCATCGTTCGAGGCCCCTGGATTTCGCGGCGGAAGAATGAAAGACTCGCGCGACCACACCACGCACGCGGAGCTCCTCATGCCGCCCACCGCCCCGATCACGGACGCCAACCCCACCGTCGAAGAAATGCAGGCGCGCGTCGCAAGATTTCGTTCGCTTCAGCCGACGACGGACTACGTCGATGCATCCATCCCGGGATGCGAGCGGACGACTTATCGCGTGCTCGGCACGCCGCCCGCCGCGCCGCTCGCGGCGGAAGGCTTCCACCTCAACATCGTCTGCTGCGAGCCCGGCAAGTCGGCGCCGCTGCACAACCACCTGACGCAGGAAGTGTTCGTCGCGCTCTCCGGGCGATGGGAGATCTTCTGGGGCCCGACTGGCGAGCGCAGCGTGGTGCTTGAACCGTGGGACACGGTGGCAATTCCGCCGGGCGTCTCGCGCGGCTTCAGGAACATCGCGGCGGAGCCCGCGTACCTCATGGGCATGGCCAGCGGCCAGGACCCGGGGAACATCAACTGGCCGGCACAGGTTCGTGCGGCGGCTGCGGCAGCCGGGGTGGCATTGCCCTAGAGAGGCCCTCGTCGTCGCTACAGTTTCAATTCCCAGGTTTCCCCGACGAGCTGCTGCCCGAATCCCTCATAGGGCTCCGACTTGGTGAGCTTGAACCCGCGCGCCGCGTAGATGCCGCGTGCCGCCGCCAGGCAACTGTTGGTCCAGAGCACCATCTTCTTGTACCCCTTGCGGCGTGCGAAGCCAATGCATTCATCGGTGAGTCGGGCGCCCAGGCCCAGGCCGCGCGCCTGGGGCGCAAGGATCAGTATGCGCAACTGCGCCGTCGTGGCCGACTTGCGGACGACGAACACCGCGCCGACGCGTTCGCCGTTGAGTTCCGCGATCCAGCAGCGCTCACTGTCGGGTTGGAACTTGCGGAGGAACTGGGCCGCGATCTCGGCGACCAACGCTTCGAATTCACTGTTCCAGCCGTATTCGCGGGCATAGATCTCGCCGTGCTGCTGCACCACCCAGCCGATATCACCGGGCACAGGGTCGCGCAGGATCGCTGTGGTGGGCCGGGTCGCAGCAGACCTGGCGGGTTCGAGCAAGGCCTGTACCGTGCTCATCGCGTCCAGCATCTGCTCGCGTTGCGCCGCGGAGAGTGGGGCGAGCAGGGCGCCTGCTTCGTCGCGCGACTTCTGTTGCAGCGGCGCGAAGGCGGCATGGCCAGCCTCGGTCAGCGCCAGCAACTGGTGGCGCCCATCGCCGGGGTGTGGTTTGCGCGTCAGCCAGCCGGCCGCATCGAAGCGGCGCAGGATGCGGCTGAGGTAGCCGGCGTCCAGGCCCAGCGACTTGCCGATCTCGCTGGCGATGGGCGTTTCGCGATGCGCCAGTTCATAGAGCACGCGCACGTCGGTCAGCGAGAGATCGCTGCCAAGGTAGCCGTCGAGTGCGCCGATGCGGGCGGTGTAGAAGCGGTTGAATTGGCGGACCGCCTTCACGGCGGCGGCGTCTACGGGGCGGGTGCCGGGAACATTCATGCTTGCCATTGTCATGGATATTAATTGACAAAAGCAACGATTTCCGAATGGTCGACCGGTTCGACGGATGGCCTTTGGGGCGACAAAGCTAAGGAAAAACCCTAAAATCGAGGGTTGCCCATATCGGGCCCATATGGCGTTGCATTGCGCCAGCCCCTCGCAAGCCGCAATTTCAATGAACGCCCCTGTCGACGTCTCCTTCTTTCATCGCGCCGCCAAGCCGCTGACCAGCTACCGCAAGTACTGGGCGGCCCGCTTCGGCACCGCGAAATTCCTGCCCACGTCGCGCAAGGAGATGGACGCTCTCGGCTGGGACAGCTGCGACATCATCGTGGTCACCGGCGACGCCTATGTCGACCACCCGAGCTTCGGAATGTCGGTGATCGGCCGCATGCTCGAAGGGCAGGGCTTTCGCGTCGGCATCATTGCCCAGCCCGACTGGCAGAGCGCCGAGCCCTTCAAGGCGCTCGGCAAGCCGAACCTGTTCTTCGGCGTGACGTCGGGCAACATGGATTCGATGATCAACCGCTACACGGCGGACCGCAAGATTCGCAGCGACGACGCCTACACGCCCGGCGACGTCGGCGGCAAGCGGCCCGACCGCGCGGCCATCGTCTACTCGCAGCGCTGCAAGGAAGCCTGGAACGACGTACCGATCGTGCTCGGCGGCATCGAAGGCTCGCTGCGCCGCATCGCGCACTACGACTACTGGTCGGACAAGGTGCGCCGCTCGATCGTGGTGGACAGCAAGTGCGACCTGCTGCTGTACGGCAATGCGGAGCGGGCGATCGTGGAGGTGGCGCATCGGCTTGCCGCGAAGGAGCCGATCCAGCAGATCACCGATGTGCGCGGGACCGCGTTCGTGCGGCGCGACACGCCGGAGGGATGGTTCGAGATCGACTCGACCAGCGTGGATGAACCCGGCCGCGTCGAGGCGCATGTCAATCCGTACCTGATGGTGTCGGAGCAGGCCAAGGCGAATGGCGCGAGCTGCGCGCGTGAAGACGAGGCTGAGGCGGTCGCCAAGGCGGCAGAGTCCCGGGGTTCACTCCCTCTCCCGCGAGCGGGAGAGGGCAGCGGTGAGGGCGCGGCGCAGCCGCTGGTGTTCGTGCCCAACCCGAATCTGAAGACGAAGAGCCCTCACCCTAACCCTCTCCCGCCAGCGGGAGAGGGGACAACAGCCAGGGAGCGAATCAAGGTGCCGCCACGGGATCGGTCGGTGATCCGGCTGCCGTCGTACGAGCAGGTGCGCAGCGACCCGATCCTGTATGCCCATGCCAACCGCGTGCTGCACCTCGAAACCAACCCCGGCAACGCCCGCGCGCTGGTGCAGGCCCACGGCGAAGGCACGACCGCGCGCGATGTCTGGATCAACCCGCCACCCATCCCGCTGACCACGGCCGAGATGGACTACGTGTTCGACCTGCCGTACGCCCGCAGCCCGCATCCGCGCTATGCCGACGAGGCCGGCAGCCACGACGGCGCGACCAAGATCCCCGCGTGGGAAATGATCCGCTTCAGCGTGAACATCATGCGCGGCTGCTTCGGCGGCTGCACCTTCTGCTCGATCACCGAGCACGAGGGCCGCATCATCCAGAGCCGCTCGGAAGAGTCGATCATCAAGGAGGTCGAGGCCATTCGCGATTCGGTGAAGGGCTTCACCGGCACCATCTCCGACCTCGGCGGCCCCACCGCCAACATGTACCGCCTCGGCTGCAAGTCGCCCGAGATCGAGGCCGCCTGCCGCAAGCCGAGTTGCGTCTACCCGGGCATCTGCTCGAACCTCGGCACCAACCACGATCCGCTCATCAAGATCTACCGCCGCGCGCGTGCGCTGAAGGGCATCAAGAAGATCCTGATCGGCTCCGGCCTGCGTTACGACCTGGCCGTGCAGTCACCGGAGTACGTCAAGGAACTGGTGCAGCATCACGTCGGCGGCTACCTGAAGATCGCGCCCGAGCACACCGAGCAGGGCCCGCTCACCAAGATGATGAAGCCGGGCATCGGCAGCTACGACAAGTTCAAGCAGCTGTTCGAGAAGTTCAGCGCCGAGGCCGGCAAGAAGCAGTACCTCATTCCGTACTTCATCGCCGCGCATCCGGGCACCAGCGACGAGGACATGATGAACCTCGCGCTGTGGCTGAAGAAGAACGGCTTCCGCGCCGACCAGGTGCAGACCTTCTACCCGAGCCCGATGGCCACGGCCACGGCGATGTACCACACCAACAAGAACCCGCTGCGCAAGATCACGCGCGAGAGCGAGACGGTGGACATCGTGCGTGGCGACAAGCGCCGCCGCCTGCACAAGGCCTTCCTGCGCTACCACGATGCCAACAACTGGCCGCTGCTGCGCGAGGCGCTCAAGAGCATGGGCCGCTCCGACCTGATCGGCAACGGCAAGCACCACCTGATCCCGACCTGGCAGCCGCTCACCGATGGCAGCTACACCAGCGCGCGGCGCAGCAACTCCAGCGCGTCGGCCGAGACGGTGAAGTCATCGCCCGTGACCAAGGGCCGCCTGCTCACGCAGCACACGGGCCTGCCGCCGCGGGACAACGGATCGGGCCGGCCGGCGGTCGGCAAGAAGCCGGGCAGCGCGCGACCGCCGATTCGCAAGGCACGCTGAGTCGCTTGACGGACAGGCAATCCGACGAGACTCAGGCCTGGAGACTCAGGACCCCGACAGGCCTGCTGGCAACAGCTTGCCGACCCATGCGCCCACGATGGCGACATGGCCCCGCCGCCATCGTCCAGTAGACCGCCATGAAGTCCGGCTTGCGAACCTTGTGGCGAAACAGGCGCTGGGCGCACCAGGCGCCCGGCCAGCCGCCAAGCAGTGACAGCATGTGCAACGTGGTCTCCGACGTGCGCCAGCGGCCTGCCTCGGCGGCGCTCTTGTCGAGGCCATAGATGAAGAAGGTCGACAAGCTGATCACCAGCAACACGGCGAGTGTGATCGGCGAGATGCGCGCGATCCAGACGCCATAGCCAAGTAACGCAACATAGATTGCGATCAGCAGGGCCATGGGCAACGAAGAAGTCGACGGCGCAACGTCGCGCGATCGGCCGTTCGGACGGTCGGATGGCCGGCGGGACGGTTCGGAAGCGCTCCGACCTTGCGGCTGCCGCGCCGCACCGGCCGCCTGCACCGCGACCGCGCGCGGACCCTTGCCGCCCATGTGAATCTCCTCGAAGCGCAGCATCATGCCGACCTGCGGCGTGATGCCCTTGTCGGTGAAGTCGCGCAGATGCACGAACACATCGGCTGAGATGTCGGGACAGTGGATGAAGCTGAAGCCCCGGTCCTTGACCCAGCGTACGAGCGTGCCTTGGCGTTTCATCGCCGGGATTCTCGCCGCTGTGCGCACCGCATCCATCGTTGCCGGGAGCCGGTCCCGCTCCCGCGTCAGTCCGTCAGTCCAGGGGCTCGGTGGATTGCCTCAACGCCTCGGCACCGGAATCCGCGCAGACGACTTCACCTCTCGCAGCGCCAAGCTCGACTTGATGGACGTCACGCCTTGCTGCTTGCGGAACACCTGCTCCACGAAGTCGCTGTATGCGTCGAGGTCGGTGGCGAGGACCTGCAGCAGGTAGTCGGCGTCACCCGTGATCTTGTGGCATGACAGCACCTCGGGTTGCAGCTTCATGGCGTTTTCGAACTTGTCCGGCGCGTCGTCCCCGTGCATGCCGAACTGGATCTGGACGAAGGCCAGCACATTGAGCCCGAGCATGCGCCGATCGAGGTTGGCCTGGTAGTCCTTGATCACACCGTCGTCCTGCAGTCGCTTGCGACGGCGCCAGCATGGCGTGACGCTCAGGGAGAGCTTGTCACCGAGTGCCGCATTCGAAATGGCGCCGTCGGCCTGCAGCAATTCGAGCATGGCAACGTCAATGTCATCCAAAGGTGGTGAAGGGCGATTTTTGCTCATGGGTTGACTTTTATAGTCGAAATGTTCGGAAAGCATAGCCTTTGCTGTCGCGATAGCAATGTTTTTCCGCGCCTGGAGAGCTAAGATTTTTGTCTTCAACAGAGGGCAAAGATGCTTACGGTTTTCAGTTCTTCACATCACCTGCACCACGGCAAGGAACTCAAGGACGGCGCGCTGACCCCTTCGTTCGAAGAGCCGGGTCGGGCCGATACGATCCTTCGCCGCGTGCGGTCGGTGGGCCTGGGCGATGTCATCGGGTGCCGTCCGTTTGGCGCCGAGCGCTACGTCGGCGCGCACAGCGAGCGCTATGTGCAGTTCCTGTCCACGGCCTGGCAGAAATGGAGCGCGGGCGGGCGAAGCTCCGACGCATTGCCGCTGGTCTGGCCGGTGCGCAACATGCGCGACGACATCGAGCCTTCGGTCATCGAGGGCAAGCTCGGCTACTTCTCCATGGACGCCGGCGCACCCATCACGGCCCACACCTGGAATGCGGTCGCGGAAAGCGCCAACCTGGCGCTCACCGGCGCCGAGCTCGTGCTCGAAGGCGCGCGCAGCGCCTTCGCCCTGTGCCGGCCGCCGGGACACCATGCGGGCCGCGAGTACATGGGCGGCTACTGCTACCTGAACAACGCCGGCATCGCGGCATCCCACGCCATTGCCAGGGGCGTCAAGCGCGTCGCCATCCTCGATGTCGATTTTCATCATGGCAACGGCACGCAGGACATCTTCTATGAGCGGCCGGACGTGCTCACCGTTTCCATTCACGGCGACCCGTCGGTGTCGTACCCGTACTTCAGCGGACACGCCGACGAGCGCGGCTGCAATGCCGGCCTGGGCTTCAACGTCAACCTGCCGCTGGCCAAGGGCACGGATTGGGCTGCCTACACCGTGGCATTGAAGGCCGCGTGCCAGGCGGTCGCCGCGCATGCGCCGGAACTGCTGATCGTCTCGCTGGGCGTCGACACGTTTGAGAACGACCCCATCAGCCACTTCCTGCTGAAGTCCGATGACTTCTCCAGGCTGGGCGAGCAGATCGCCGCCATCCAGTGCCCCACGCTCTTCGTGATGGAGGGCGGCTACATGGTGGATGAAATCGGCATCAACGCCGTCAACGTCCTGCAGGGCTTCGAGGCGCGCGGCTGAGCGCTTCCAACCCTTTTTGAACCCAACCAAGACTGACCAGATATGACTCAATACATCGACGTCCAGGATGTCGCGGAACTCGTCAAGCGCGAAGGCCTTCCCAGCGTGATCGGCGCCATGGCCGGCTACATCGAATCGGACTACCGCGACTGGGAGAACTTCGACAAGTCCGCGCGTGTCGCAAGCCACTCGACGGTGGGCGTCATCGAACTCATGCCGACCGCCAACGAGGCGCTGTATGCGTTCAAGTACGTCAACGGCCATCCGCAAAACACCTTCAGCGCGCTGCCGACGGTGATGGCCTTCGGCGTGCTCGCCGACGTCGGCACCGGCTTTCCGTTGCTGCTCAGCGAGATGACGCTGCTCACCGCGATCCGCACCGCCGCCATGTCCGCGCTGGCGGCCAGCCGCCTGGCGCGCAAGTCCTCGCGCGTCATGGCCATCATCGGCAACGGTTCGCAGAGCGAGTTCCAGGCGATCGCGTTTCATTCGATGCTCGGCATCCGGCAGGTTCGCCTGTACGACACCGACCTCGAGGCCTCGCAGAAGCTGAAGCGAAACCTTGCGGCGTTCCCGGAGCTCGAGGTGACGATTGCACTGACCGCCGAGCAGGCCGTGCGGGGCGCCGACATCGTGACGACGGTCACCGCGGACAAGACCAATGCCACCATCCTGCGGCCCGAGATGCTGGAGCCCGGCATGCACATCAACGCGGTGGGCGGCGACTGCCCTGGCAAGACCGAACTGCATCCCGACGTGTTGCGGGACGCGCGCGTGGTCGTCGAATACGAACCGCAGACAAGGATCGAAGGCGACATCCAGCAGATGCCGGCGGACTTCCCGGTGACCGAGTTCCACCAGATCCTCTCGGGGGCGCAGCCGGGCAGGGACAGTGAGCAGCAGGTCACGGTGTTCGATTCGGTCGGCTTTGCGCTCGAAGACTTCTCCGCGCTGCGGTACCTGCGCGACCTCGGGCAGCGCCATGGCGTGGGGCGCGAGTTGAACCTCATCCCTTCGCTGGTCGACCCCAAGGACCTCTTTGCCCTGGTGCGCCAGGAGCCATCGACTGCCAGGGCGACGGACAGGCTGTCCGGCGCCACGGCCCCTGCGGCGATGGCCTGATTCGCCCACCGCTTCGAAGGAAAGCTCGCCCCATGCGCCATGTCCACGAAGTCATCGATGTCGCGCCGGTGCGCGAACTGAGACGCCGGCTTCATGCCTGCGCCGAACTCGGCTATGAGGTCCACCAGACAGCACAAGTCGTTTGCGAAGCGCTCGAATCCTGGGGCGTCGAAGTCACGCGCGGCATCGGCAAGACCGGCCTCGTCGGCACGCTCGCCGGCCGCCCGGGCACGACGGCCATAGGCCTCCGCGCCGACATGGACGCGCTGCCGATCCACGAGGCCAACACCTTCGCGCACCGCTCGCGCAACGACGGCGTCATGCACGCGTGCGGGCATGACGGCCACATGGCGATGCTGCTCGGGGCCGCGCGCTACCTCGCCGCGCATCGCGATGAATTCAGCGGCACGGTGCACTTCATCTTCCAGCCGGCGGAAGAGGGCGGCGCGGGCGCCAGGGCCATGATCGAGGATGGGCTGTTCGAGCGCTTCCCGGTGGATGCGGTGTTCGGCGTGCACAACTGGCCCGGCCTGCCCCAAGGCAGCATTGCGCTCCGCCCGGGTGGGCTGATGGCGTCGAGCAACCTGTTCAAGGTCCAGGTGCAGGGAACCGAGTGCCACGCGGCCATGCCGCACAACGGCGCCGATGCCCTGCTCGCAGCCTCGCAGATCGCGTTGTCGCTGCAGACCATCGTCTCGCGGCGTTTGCGGCCCATCGACAGCGCGGTGCTGTCGGTGACGCAGATCCATTCGGGCAACGCCGATGGCATCGTGCCCGGCTCGGCATGGCTCAGCGGCGCGGTGCGCACGTTTGACAGCGCAGTCACGGACGCCATCGAGAAGCGCATCGACGAGGTCGCACGCACCGCGGCTGCCACCTTCGGCTGCACTGCGCAAAGCAGCTTCTTCCGCAGCTACCCGCCGACCGTCAACGACGCCTTCGAAGCGGACTACGCCGCGCAGGTCGCCACCCAGGTCGTCGGCGCAGACAACGTCATCGTCAACTGCGAGCCGACCATGGCCTCGGAGGACTTCTCCTTCATGCTGCAGGCCAGGCCGGGCTGCTATGCCTTCATCGGCAATGGCGCGGCAGACCAGAGCATCGACGGCAGGGCGGCAGGGCCCTGCGAACTCCACAACGCCAGCTATGAGTTCAACGACGAACTCATCCCGGTCGGCGTGCGATATTTTGTGCGGCTCGCCCGGTCATTCGGCGAGCGTGCAAAGCGCAAGAGCGCCTAGACGCTTCATTTCTAAAACCAGAGACAAACCACCCAGAGCCCCAAGGAGGACATCCCCATGCAACGACGCAATCTCATCAAACTCGGCGCCGCCGCGGCGACCGGCATCACGCTCGCCGGCGTTCCATTGCACCTGCTGGCCGCCGGCAAGCGCGGTGGCGTGATCAATGCGGTGGTGCAGCCCGAGCCGCCCGGCCTGATGCTGGGCATCACGCAGAACGGGCCCGCCGCGCTGGTCGCCAGCAACATCTACGAAGGCCTGCTGCGCTACGACGACAAGATCAACCCGATGCCCGCGCTGGCAACGTCTTGGACGGTGAACAAGGAAGGCACGGTCTTCACCTTCAAGCTCAAGCCCGGCGTCACCTGGCATGACGGCAAGCCCTTCACCTCGGCCGACGTGGTGTTCTCCGCGGACGTGTTCCTGCGCAAGACGCATGCACGCCTTCGCAACAACCTCGCGGCTGTCGAAAGCATCAAGGCGATCGATCCGCTCACGGTGGAGTTCAAGCTCAAGTATCCGTTCGCGCCCTTCCTCTACATCTTCGATGCCGCCGGCATGCCGATGGTGCCCAAGCACATCTACGACGGCACGGACTTCCTCACCAACCCTGCCAACGCCAAGCCGATCGGCACCGGCCCCTTCCAGTTCAAGGAGTGGGTCAAGGGCTCGTACATCCACCTGGTGGCAAACGACAAGTACCACGTAAAGGACCAGCCGATGGTCGAGAGCGTGTACTTCCACGTGATCCCGGATGCGGGCGCGCGCGCGGCGGCCTTCGAGTCCGGCAAGATCGACCTGGTGCCGGGCGGGGCGGTCGAGTACTTCGATGTGCAGCGACTGGCCAAGCTGCCGGGCTGCGCCGTCACCACCAAGGGCTGGGAGTTCTTCGCGCCGCAGTCGTGGATCTGGGTGAACAACCGCAAGGCGCCAATGAACAACGTCAAGTTCCGCCAGGCACTGATGCACGCCATCGATCGCGAGGCGCTGTGCAAGGTGGCGTGGCAGGGTTTCGCCAAGCCCGCGACCGGCCCGTTCAACAGCAGCGTCAAGTTCTACAGCGCCGACGTTCCGAAGTACCCGCGCAGCATCGACACCGCCAAGAAGCTGCTGACCGAGGCCGGCTACAAGGGCGAGACGATCCGCCTGCTGCCCATTCCCTATGGCGAGACCTGGAACCGCTCCGCCGAGATCGTGCGGCAGAACCTGTTGCAGGCCGGCCTCAAGATCGAGATGTCGGCGACCGACGTGGCCGGCTGGAACCAGAAGCTCAACGACTGGGACTACGACCTGGCCTTCACCTTCCTCTACCAGTACGGGGACCCGGCGCTGGGCGTGGCGCGCAACTACACCTCCGGCAACATTGCCAAGGGCTCGCCCTTCAACAATGTCGAGGGCTACGAAAACCCGAAGGTCGATGCGCTGTTCGACAGCGGCGCGAAGGAGGTCGACCCGGAGAAGCGCAAGGCCATCTACCACGAGGTGCAGAAGATCCTGCTGGAAGACGTTCCCGTGGCCTGGCTCTACGAGATCAACTTTCCGACGCTCTACCGCACCAAGGTCAAGGACTTCATCAGCTCCGGCGTGGGCCTCAACGACAGCCTGGGCGGCGCGTCCGTCTCGTGATGACGCAGCAGTCGCACCGGCGGCCTGATGGAGGCCGCAGATGAAGCGCGTGCAGTTCCTGCTCACGCGCGTGCTGCAGGGGATGGTGGCGCTGCTGCTGATCGCCATCGTCAACTTCATGCTGGTGCGCGCGGCGCCTGGCGACCCGGCCTCGGTGCTGGCGGGCGAGGCCGGTGCCACCGACCCGCAGTTCGTGGCGCAGTTGCGCGAGCAGTTCGGGCTCGACCAGCCGATGACCACGCAATTGGCCACCTATGTCGGCAAGGTGCTGCATCTGGACCTGGGCTTCTCCTATCGGCAGCAACAGCCGGTGCTGGACCTGATCCTGGACCGGTTGCCCGCAACGCTGCTGCTGACCGGCAGCGCCTTCGTGTTGTCGCTGCTGTTCGGCGTGACGCTCGGCGCGCTGTCTGCCCGGAAGGTCGGCACGTGGGTGGACAGCGCCATCACCGTGGTCGCGCTGGTCTTCTACGCGATGCCACCCTACTGGCTGGCGTTGATGGCGGTGCTGGTGTTCTCGGTGCAGTTCGGCTGGCTGCCGGGCTTCGGCTTCAGCACCGTCGGCGCGGGCTTGAGCGGCCTGGCACTGGCCCTCGACATCGGCAAGCACCTGGTACTGCCCTCGCTCACCCTGGCCCTGTTCTACATGGCGGTGTATGCGCGCATGACGCGCGCCTCGACGCTCGAAGTGGCGCAGATGGACTTCGTGAAGACCGCGCGCGCCAAGGGCGTGCGGCCCAACCGCATCCTGCGCGCGCACGTGCTGCGCATGCCTTGCTGCCGGTCGTCACGCTGGCGGGCATCCAGGCCGGCGGGCTCATCGGCGGGGCGGTGCTGGCCGAGACGGTGTTCGCCTGGCCGGGCATCGGCCGGCTGATGTTCGATGCGCTGCTGCAGCGCGACTACAGCCTGCTGCTGGGCGTGTTCCTGGTCACGGCCGCGATGGCCGTGCTGTTCAACCTCATCACCGACCTCGTCTACACGCTGGTCGATCCACGCATCGAGATCTGAAATGAACAGTGCATTCTGGCGGCGCTTTCGCCGCAACAAGGGCGCGGTGATCGGGGTGGCCGTGCTGGCGCTGGTGGCTGTGGTCGCGCTGGTCGGACCATCGCTTGCGACGAACGACCCGTGGGCCATGGTCGAGCAGCCGTTCCTGCACCCGTGGAGCGAGCCCGGCCTGGCTCTGGGCACCGATGCGCTGGGGCGCGACGTGCTGGCGGGCGTGGTCTACGGGGCGCGCATCTCCTTGCTGATCGGCCTGGTCTCCACCGTGGTCGCGCTGCTCATCGGCGTGACGGTGGGTGCGCTGGCGGGCTATTTCGGCGGCTGGGTCGACGTGGGGCTGATGCGCTTCACCGAACTGTTCCAGTCGGTGCCCAGCTTTGCGCTGGCCATCGTGCTGGTCGCGATCTTCCAGCCCTCGGCGTATTCGATCGTCACCGCGATCGCCATCGTCTCCTGGCCGCCCGTGGCGCGGCTGGTGCGCGGGGAGTTCCTGACGCTGCGGCAACGCGACTTCGTGCAGGCCGCCATGCTGGCCGGCGAGTCGACGCCGCGCATCATGCTGACGCAGATCCTGCCCAACGCCATGTCGCCGATCATCGTGATGGCCTCGCTGATGGTGGCGACGGCGATCCTGCTGGAGTCCAGCCTGAGCTTCCTCGGCCTGGGCGACCCCAACCAGATGAGCTGGGGCTATATGGTGGGTGCGGCGCGCACGGTCCTGCGCCAGGCCTGGTGGATGGCGGTGTTTCCGGGGGCGGCGATCGTGCTGACGGTGCTGGCGCTGAACCTGGTGGGCGAGGGACTCAACGATGGCCTCAACTCGCGCCTGGACGGGAGGAGCAAATGAGCGGCAAACCAGCCAACCCGGTCCTGCAACCGGTGCTCGAAGTCATCGGGCTGAGCATCTCGCTGCCCAGGGGCGCCGACCGCGCGTTGGCCGTGACGGAGGCAAGCCTGTCGGTGATGCCCGGGCAGACCTTGTGCGTGGTCGGCGAGTCGGGGTCGGGCAAGTCGATGATCGCCAACTCGGTCATGGGGCTGCTGCCCAGGCCGCACGTGCAGCCGGTGGCCGGCCAGGTGCTGTTCGAAGGCGTGGACCTGTTGAAGCTGACCGAGGAGCAGATGCGCGAACTGCGCGGGCGGCGCATCGGCATGATGTTCCAGGAGCCCATGACGGCCCTGAACCCGGTCATGCGCATCGGCGACCAGATCGGCGAAGTCTTCGATGCGCACGGCCACGTGCCGGCGCAGGAGAAGCGGCGCCGCATCCTGGCGGCGCTGGCCGACGTGGGGCTGCCCGAGCCGGAACTGATCATCGACGCCTACCCGTTCCGTCTCTCCGGTGGCCAGCGGCAGCGCGTGATGATCGCCTGCGCGCTGGTGCTGGAGCCTTTGCTGCTGATCTGCGACGAGCCCACCACCGCGCTCGACGTGACCACGCAGGCGCAGATCCTGAAGCTGATGCGCGAACTGCAGCAACGGCGCGGCACGGCCATCCTGTTCATCACGCACGACTTCGGCGTGGTGTCGGAAATCGCGGACCAGGTGGTGGTCATGCAGACCGGGCAGGTGGTCGAATCGGGTCCGGCGCGGCAGGTCCTCGACGCGCCGGCACACCACTACACACGCAAGCTGATCGCGGCGATTCCCACGGGCTTGGCCGAGCGCGCCACGCCCGGCGGCGATGTGGCCGACGTGCTGAAGGTGGTGGACCTGTGCAAGACCTACCGGTCCGGCAACGGCCTGTTCAGGAAGGGGCGCTCGGTCCAGGCGGCGCGCAACATCAGCTTCAACCTGCGACGCGGCGAGACGCTGGGGATCGTGGGCGAATCCGGCTCCGGCAAGTCGAGCGTGGGCCGCTGCCTCGTCGGGCTGGCGCCGTACGACAGCGGGCAGATCCTGTTCAACGGCAGGCCGCTGCCGCGAGGGCCGGCTTTCCGGCGCGAAGCGGGCGGCAAGATCCAGATGGTGTTCCAGGACCCGTATGCCTCGCTCAACCCGCGCCATCGGATCGGCGCGGCGATTGCGGGCGGGCCGATCGCGCAGGGCGTGGACAAGGCGGAAGCCATGAAGCGCACGGCGGAGCTGCTGGCGCTCGTCGGCCTGCGCGCCGATGCGGCGGAACGCTACCCGCACGAGTTCTCCGGCGGACAGCGGCAACGCATCGGCATTGCCCGCGCCCTGGCAATGCGGCCCGAACTGCTGGTGGCCGACGAGCCGGTGTCAGCGCTCGATGTGTCGGTGCAGGCCCAGGTGCTGGAGTTGTTTGCGCAGGTGCGCGAGCAGTTTCACTTGGCGATGGTGTTCATCACGCATGACCTTCGGGTGGCCGGGCAGATGTGCGACCACATCGCGGTGATGCAGCGCGGCGAGGTGGTGGAGTACGGCGAGACGCACCGCGTGCTGGGCGATCCGCAGCATGCCTACACGCAGAAGCTGATCGAGGCGGTGCCGCGGCTGGCGGCGGTCGCGCCGGCGTGATATTCAGGGCTTGACGCCCTGCTTGACGAGCCATTGGTCGATCAGGCCGGCGATCTGGTCGGAGTTGCGGTCCATCATCAGCATGTGCGTGTTGCCCTTGATGCCCAGGTCGGGCAGCACGATACGGTCGCCGATGCCGCCGGCCGCGATCAGGTTGCCGCGGAACTTCTCCTGCTGGGCCGCGATGCGTCCCCAGAAGGGGAACTTGCCGAGGTTGTCGCCCCACACCCAGAGCATCGGCACGCCCTTGACGCGCGCGAAGTCGAAGGTGTCCGGGTTGGACGAGCCCGATGTCTCCACCGCCACCAGCGCCTTGACCTTGTCCGGGTACTTCAACGCCGAGTTGAACGCGAAGTTGCCGCCCTGGCTGTGCACCACGATCACGCACGGGCAGACCTTGTCGACGTAGGCGTCGTAGGCGGCCTGCGTGGCCGCATCGTTGGTGCCCCAGCGCGGGATCGACTGCTTGGTGAACTGGTCGAAGGCGGCAATCGGGAACTGCGTGCCCGGCAAGGCCGTGCGCTGTGCCGGGTCGGTGTTGTAGGAATCGGTGTCGCCGATGCGGAACAGTTCCCAGGCTTCCTTCTTCGGACGGAAGAAGGGCTCGCTCTTGAAGATCTCCGGGTAGCGCGCCCACGATGCGCGGCCGCGTTCGACCGCGTCGCTGATGTAGACGTCGTAGCCGGCGCGCAGGAAGTAGCTCTCCCAGCCGGGCTTGCCGTCGGGCTTGGTCTCGAAGGTGGTGCCGGCTAGGCCGCCGCCGTGCCACAGCAGCAACGGGTACCTTGCCTTCGGGTTGGCCAGCCGCGTGTACCGCGCATAGAGGGCCTCGACCTCGAAGTCGCCATTCGGATTGAGCTTGAGCGGCGGTGCGCCGGGCGTGAAGGTCAGTTCCTTCTCCGGCAGGCCCGAGAGCGTGACCGCGCGGCCGCCGACATGGAAGCTGCCGACCTCGGTGACCTGCAACGCAGGCGCGGCGCAACCGAGCAAGGCAGCAAGCGCCACGCAAGCCGCGGCGAATTGGAAGGCTCTTTTCTTCATGGTGACTCCGGTCGAGGGAGCCATCATCGTTCAAGTGCCTTCGCGCTGCTCGACGTGGGAAGGAATCAGGACCTTCTCCGGGGGCAGCCGGGCGCCGGCGCGCTTCGCTGGCGCCGCGTTCGCGATGGCGCCCGCGCTGTCGACGGGCGCAATCCTTCCTTCTTCTTCAGGGTGATGGGAAATTCGCGCGCTCAGGTAGTGAGTTCGCCAATCATGGCCGCGTCGAGCACGCTATTGGCCGGATGTCCGTTCTGCGCTTGCCAGGTCTTGACCAGGTTGGCAGAGGTCTGGCCGAAGACACCGTCGGCGTGGATATCGACACCGCGATCGGAGAGCCCGAGTTGCACCAGGCGCACGTCCAGCCCGCGCGCCAACGGCGCCTGCAGCGCGATCGGCCGCGATCCCGGGTGCGGACCGTCGTAGCAGCCCGGTGGCATCGCGGCCAGGGTCGCCGCCGAGATTTCCTGGCTGCGCACCAGCAGCGGCAGCCCGAGCGCCCAGAAGCCCTGGTCGATCAGGCGCTTGAAGGCGTCCATGCGGTAGACCGTGGGGCGCAAGTCCGCGCGTACGTTGTTCTCGAGCCAGTCTCGCCGGGTGGCGACGTACGCGGTGATCCAGGCGCGTTCTCCGATGGCGTCCGGTGCGCCGGCAGACTGCGTGGTGCGGTCGCGCATGGCAGCCCACGCGCCTTGAACGAAGCCGTCATAGACCACGGTGGTCGCCAGCGGGCTGTTCAGTCCCAGCTTGCCGGCCGCGCGCAACGCGGGCTGCCAGTAGGTCTGGTCGAAGAAGATGTCCTGCGTCTCGCGCATGACCGGATCGTCGGCGGTGGCACGCAGCACGTTCTGCAACTTGAGGTCGTTGTCCAGGGAATGGTCGATGGCCACGAAGCGCGGCAGCGACGGCTTGAGTCGCGCGCCGAACCGGGCGCCCAGGTTCGCACAGTATTTCTGCAGCAGCAGCGCCAGGTTTCCCGAGCCCAGCGTGGTCTGCGAGCGACCGAAGGTGAGGTGGCCCGTGTCGCCGGCAATCAGCGTCACGTTGCCGTAGTCGCCGAGCACTTCGCCCGTCTCGAAGATGTTGACGATGGCCTTGCCCGCGGCCACCTGCGTGGGAGTGATGGCGGCTGTCACGCCGGCCGCCGGGGCAGCCTGTGCGCGGGCCGGGGCGGTCGCAGCCGCAGCCGATGCGGCGACTTCTTCGAATGTCAGGATGCAGCGGCCCGGGCGCGCGGGGTCCGGGGCGCAGCCGGTGACGTGAAAGCCGATCTGCTCGGTGTCCTGCGTTCTTGCGGCGCAGTCTTCGCAGGGGATGTTGCGGTTCATGGGAGCTCCTTCTACGCAGGGGATGGACGACCGGCGAGCCCGCAGACGTATTGACGGTGCAGGTTCATGCGCAGGGTGGTGTCTGGCGAATCGGCGTTGATTTCCACGAGGAACATCGTGTACCTGTTACGGGCTGCGGCCGGGGTCATGGTGGCGAAGTCGCCGACCTTTGCTTCCTTGTCCAGCACGCCGAGGGCGTCCGCGTTGTTCCATACCTTGGGCAATTGCGCGTCGCTCAGGCTGGCCAGGCAACTCAAGGTGACCAGCGCAGCCCGGCTCTGCGTGCGCTCTTCCAGCCGATAGGCATCCAGTGCGGAATTGGCCTTGGACATGAACACCCTGCGCACTTCAGGCTGTCGCGCGAGATCGGTGGCGACGCTGCCGGTGGCGAACAACTGGCCCGCGCCGAACTGCGTGGCCTGTGCCGACGTGCCGTCCACATCGGACTGCAGTGTCGCCAGGACCGAT
Source organism: Variovorax sp. dw_954 (assembly GCF_018449755.1). NCBI lineage: Bacteria > Pseudomonadati > Pseudomonadota > Betaproteobacteria > Burkholderiales > Comamonadaceae > Variovorax > Variovorax sp. dw_954. The sequence goes on from NZ_JAAVVD010000003.1 coordinate 160,502, forward strand.
GGGAAGGCGCCGTCGGTCACCGGAATGACCGAGAGTTCCTTGCGCTTGTAGCCCAAGGTGAAGGTCGACGTGCTGCCGCTGGCTTCGAAGCCGAGTTTCAGCCCGAGGGTGGTCGAGGTGCCGAAGAACATCGGCTTGAAGTTGCCTGTCAGCGCCGGGTCCGGCGAAGTTTTCACGTTCGGGTTGGCCAACACCCGGGCGGCGTCGCCGGTCGCGTAGACCTGCTTCACCTGCCGGTCCAGGAGCTTGCCGTTCGTGGTGAAGGTTGCCAGCACGGGCGGCACGGCGCTGGTGTCGTAGCGGGGGCCGAAGTAGCCCTCGACGCGGTCGTAGGCGATGCTGGCGGTGGGGGGCGTCTGCTCGACATCGATGGCGAGCGAGGACTTGGTCACGAAGACCACCGTGTCGGGTCCGGTGGCGCAGGCTGCCAGCAACAGCGAGACCAGGAGGCCGGGAAGGGCATGCAGGCATTTCATCGCGATGTCTCCAGGTGAGCCGCCCGTACCGGTGCAACGCACACGTCGTTGCGCAGGAAGCCGAGCGTGGTGTCGCCGTATCCCAGGACGAGGGCGTTGCCGGCCTCTGCCTCGGTCCACGTCAGCCCGACCGTGCGCACGTTCAGGGTCTCTGCCGCAGCCTGCGGATTCATCGGCGGGAGCGTCAGGACCATCGCACCCACGATGTGCCGGTTTCCTTCGCTGTCGACCCACACGTGCGCGCAGCCAGCCAGCAAGGCCAGGCCGGCAACAGTTGCCAGTCGACGCAGGGTCTTGCTGGAATCAGGCTCCATGCGGCCATTACATCCATGGCGGGTTGCGGTGCCATCCTCACAAGAGGTGAGATTCGGCCGGGACCGACACCTGCCGAAAGCTCAGGAGTTCATACGACTTTGCAATCAAGCGCAGAACAAGGCGGAGCGCCGCAGACAGTGCTGTAGCACGGCAAGGCGATCCAACGCAGTTATGCGTTTGATTGCGAAGTCGTCAGTCGATGCGCCGCTGCCACGCCGCGAACAGCCCTGCCGCCAGCGCGATCGCCGCGATCGCGGTGAAGCCGTCCATCGAGGCCATGAATGTCGCCTGTTGCTCCAGCATGCGCTGCAAGGTGCCAAGCGCCATCGCATGCGCCTGCGACACAGCATGTCCCGAGGCCTCGAAGCCTCGCGTGAGCGCATCGACGGCCTGCATGAAATTCGCGTTCGCAGGCGTCGTCGTCTCGCTCAGCCGCACTTCGTGCACCGCCAGCCGATGCTGCTGCAACGCGATCACGCTCGATGTGGCGAATGACATGGCAAGCTGCCGCATCAGGTTCTTCAGCCGGTAGCCGTGCGCGAACTCCTCGCCCGCGAACTGCCGAAAGGTGAGGTTGGCCACGGGCAGCACGATGAACAGCATCAAGAGGCCGCGCAGCACCAGCGGCCCGACCAGCGCGACCTCGCTGGCCTCGGGCGAGAGGTGCGCCATCCAGAAGCCCGCGATGGCCGCGACGCCGAAGCCGGCCACGATCAGCCACTTCTTGCGCGTGAGCCGCGAGGCGTAGCGCAGGTAGACGAACAGCGGCAAGCCGGTCACCAGCGCGATCGTGCCTGTGAGGTAGCCCGCTTCGCTCACCGTGTAGCCGTAGCCGCCTTCCATCAGGCGCGGCAGCAGGTAACTGAAGGCCGTCGAGAGGTAGTAATAGACGACGTACAGCGCCAGGCCCACCTGGAAGGTCTTGTTCTGCAGCGTGCGCATGCGAATGATCGGCGCGGGATGCTTCCACTGCCGGACCGCGAACCAGCCGAGCCCGGCCAGCCCTGCGATGGCCATGCCGACCATGGCCGGCGAGCCGGAGAACAACTCGAAGTGCGTGCGCGTCAGCACCACTTGCAGCGCGGCCTGCGCCAGTGCGAACACCAGGAAGGCCACATGGTGGGGCTCGGTGCGCTGCTGGAAAGGCACATCGCCCACGTCAGGCACCGACCACAGCACCAGCAGCCCCACGCCCACGGCCGGGATGGCGGTGCACACGAACAGCCAGCGCCATTCGAAGCCGGCCACCAGCCAGGCGCCGAGGATCGGCGCGAGCCCCCCGCCGAAGACGACCAGCGTCATCAGCGACTTGAGGGCCTTGGGTCGGCCGGAGGCGGGTAGGTTGTTCTGGATCAGGATGCGGCAGGCGCCGAGCATCGGGCCGATGAAGTAGCCCTGCAGCGACCGCGCGAGCGTGAGCTGCGCCGAGTTGTCGCACAGCGCGGCGCCGAAGCCGCCGAGCGCGAACATGAACATGCAAATGGCCAGGTAGCGGCGGTAGCCGATGCGTTCGACCCACGCATGTTGCTGCAGGATGCCCAGCACCGCGAACAGGGCGTAGGCGCTGGAGGCCCAGACCAGTTCCTCGGGCGACGCGTTGACGCCCGCGGAAATGTAGGTCGCGAAGAAGGCGAACAGCGCCGCGTCGAAGTAATCGAGCGCGACCACGAGGCCGATCGCCCACGGCATCGCCGATGAGGCGCTGATGCGCTGCGGCTTCATCGCGCCGGCCCGCCGCGGCGGAGATGCGCCAGCGCGGCTGCCGGCGCCTCGCCTGCGAGGCGGCGCTCCACGTACTGCTGGTCGCGCTGGAGTTGCGCGTGCAAGGCGGAGGCTTCCTTGAGTTCGCGGCGGACCTGCGCCATGCGGGCATCGAGCGCGGCGATCTGTTCGCCGAGCGTGTCGTGCAGCTTGCGCAGCGACGCCTCGGACAGCGCCGACGAGCCACCTTCCGGCGCTTCGTCCACGGGCTGCTGGAGCATCGCGGTGATGACGGTGAGCGAGAAGCCCAGCGACTTCATGCGCAATGCGCGCGCGAGCTTCTCGAGGTCGGCCGCTTCGTAGAGGCGGTAGCGGCCTTCGCTGCGCATGGGCACGACGATCCCGCGCTCCTCGTAGTACTTGAGGGTGCGCGGCGTTACGCCGAGCCGGGCTGCGGCTTCACGGACGGTGACGGGTGGGGCTGCTTCCTTGATGGGCATGGCCGATTCGCTCCTGGCGGGAGCAAGTCTAGCACAACATATACGTGAACGTACAGGTTTGGGTGAGGCGGCCCCGCCGTGTTGTCGCGCGTCCGACGATGGAAAACCGGCGTCCCACATCGGGGCTGCGGGCACTACTGTTGCTAATTGTTAACCCTAGCCATCCCAAAACTTCCCGTCGATATAGTTTGATTGGCGAATCAAATTGTTTTCATCGAGGTGGGCGCGACCACCGGGAAGAGGCAGATGACAGGTCTCCAGCTACGCACACAGAAGTCCGCTGAACGCGCCAGCGTCCACGGCGTCCACTCGCTGGACCGCTTCGTCTTCACCGTGCCGGACCTCGACACGGCGGTGCGCTTCTACGATGCCTTCGGCCTGCAGTTGCGGCGTACGAACGGCCAGCTCGACCTGCGCACCTGCGGCCATCCGCACACGTGGGGGTCAGTCTTCCAGGCGCCGGGGCCGAAGAAGCTGCAGTACCTGCGCTTTGCCTGTTTTGCCGAGGACTTCGACGCCATCGCCGCACGCATCGATGAACTGAAACTCCCGCCCTGCGCGCCGCATCCACTGGGCAACGACGAAGGCCTCTGGCTCATGCATCCGGACGGCTTTCCGGTGCAGGTCGTGGTGGGGCCGAAGAGCATGGCGGATGCGCGCAGCACACCCATCGTGGCGGACCCGGTGCCGGTGGGTACGGGCGCATCGCTCGCGCGCTCGCGCATTCCCAAGGTGCATCCACGCCGCTTGTCGCATGTGCTGCTGTTTTCGCCGGACGTCGCCGCCGCCGCGGACTTCTATGAGAAGGCGCTGGGCCTGCGCGTCTCCGACCGCTCGGCCGACATCATCGTGTTCCTGCATGGTGCGCATGGCAGCGACCATCACATGATCGCGATGGCCAAGTCGAACGGACCGGGCCTGCATCATTCGAGCTGGGACGTGGGCAGCGTCGACGAGGTGGGGCGCGGCATGGAGCAGATGCTTGCGGCTGGCCACACCGAGGGCTGGGGCGTGGGCCGGCATGTGCTGGGCTCCAACTATTTCTACTACGTGCGTGACCCGTGGGGCAGCTACGCCGAGTACTCCTTCGACATCGACTACGTGCCCGGCGACTTCGACTGGACCTCGGCGGACCACCCGCCGGAGGACTCGTTCTACGCCTGGGGTCCGAAGGTGCCGGAAGAGTTCGTCACCAATTTCGAGATCCAGGGCTGAAGCCCGCGCGGTCGAACAGGCCGCATTCCCCCATTTCAAGGAGACAAGCATGACCATGGACCGTCGTTCATTCGTGGCCGCTGCCGGCTCGATCGGCGCGCTCGGCGCGAGTTCGCTGCTCGGGGGCAACGCCGGGGCGCAGCCCGCGGGCGCGCCGATTCGCATCGGCGGCACGCTGGCGCTCACGGGACCGCTGTCGGCGACGGGCCTGGTGCACAAGCTCACTGGCGAGATCTATGTCGACGGGCTCAACAAGCGCGGCGGCCTGCTCGGCCGGCCAGTGGAATGGGTGCTGAAGGACGACCAGTCGAAGACCGACCTGGCGCGCACGCTCTACGAGCAACTCGTCACCTCCGACAAGGTCGACCTGCTGATCGGCCCCTACGCGACGGGCAACATCCTGGCGGCGATGGGCGTGGCGGAGCGCTACAACAAGACGCTGGTGCACCACACCTTCGGCATCCCGAACCTGGCGAAGTACGCGCAACAGTTCCCGGCCTGGTCGATCGGGCCGGACCCGGAGAAGACCTTGCCGGCGCTGGTGCTGGACGCGCTCAACAAGACGGCGCAGCCGCCGAAGACCATCGCGGTGGTCACGAGCAAGTTCCCGTCGGTGCACTTCGTTGCGCTGGGCGCGCGCGAGGTGGCGAAGCAGCGCGGACTGAATGAAGTGCTGTTCCTCGAATGGGACTTCGGCAACCGCGACTACGGCCCGATCGCCGGGCGCATCAAGGAAGCGAACCCGGATTTCATCTGGACCGGCGCGATCGGCCTGGAGGGCACGCAACTGCTCGATGCGATGAAGAAGATCGACTATGCGCCGCGCCTGCACTTCTATCACTTCCCTTCTCCGGCGCCGATGCTGAAGGCGCCGGAGGCCAACGGTGCGCTCTCGATGACGATCTTCGAGGACCATCCGCCGTTCACCAGCAACCCTGCCGCCGCCGAGTTCGTGAAGGTCTACCGCGAGCGTGCCACGCAAGCCAACCTGCCGGACACGACCGTCGAGACGCAGGCCGCGGCCTCGTTCACCGCCTGGCAACTCATCGAGGCGGCGGTGGTCGCCACCAAGGGCATCGACGACAAGGCGATGGCCGCCTGGCTCAAGGCGAACCAGGTCGACACCATCCAGGGCAAGCTGCGCTTCAACGAGCGCGGCAACTTCGGCGCCGACCTGAGCAAGGTGAAGCAAGTGCAGAACGGCAAGTGGGTGACGGTCTGGCCGCCCGAGTGGGCCGCGCCCGGCGCGAAGCTGGTGACCCGAAGCACGTAGCCGAGCCCGGATGAACCTTCCCAGCGCCACGCTGCTGGCCCAGTCGGTTCTTGCAGGCCTGTTCACCGGCGCGCTCTACGGCTTGCTGGGACTGGGCCTGAGCCTGTCGTGGGGCCTGCTGCGGCAGATCAACCTGGCGCATTTCGCACTGGCCTTCCTGGGTGCGTACCTGACCTACGAGCTGTCGAGCCGGTTCGGCATGGACCCGCTGCTCACGCTCGCGATCATCGTGCCGCTGTTCTTCGTGCTGGGGGTGGCCTTGCACGCGCTGCTGACGCGCTTCCGCGTGAGTCCGTTCAACTCGCTGCTCGTGACCTTCGGCGTGACGGTGATCATCGAAGCGCTGATCCAGTGGGTGTGGACTGCAGACTTTCGCAAGCTCGAATCGAGTTACGCGGAGCACAAGCTGCGGCTCGGACCGCTGTTCCTGCCGGTGCCGGAACTGATCACGCTGGGCCTGGGCGTCGGGATTTCATTCGCGGTGTGGCTCGTGATGAGCCGCACCGACCTCGGCAAGGCGATGCGCGCCGCGGCGGAAGACGCGCCGATCGCCGCGGCCTTCGGCGTGAACCAGAATGCGCTGGCCCTGATGCTCTCGGGCCTGAACGCGGCGCTCGCCGGCGTGGCGGGCGTGTGCATCGCGCTGGCCTACACGATGTCGCCTTCGCAGATCTACGCGTGGATCGGCGTGGTCTTCGCGGCGGTCATGCTGGGTGGGCTGGGCCGGCCGTTGGGGCCGCTCATCGCCGGCTGCATCATCGGTGTGACGGAGGCGGTCACCATGGCCGTCACCGCGCCTTCGTGGGCGCCGCTGGTGTCCTTCTCGCTGCTGATGGCCGTGCTGCTGGCGCGGCCGGGGAGGGTGGCTTGAGGCGTTCGCTGTTGCTGCTGTTCGCCGTGGGCGCGGTGTTGGCCGTGGTCCCGTGGCTGCGCCTGCCCGCCTTCTATGAATCCATCCTCTACCTGGTGCTGCACTGGATCGCGCTGGCGACCTCGTGGAACCTGCTCTCGGGTTACTCGGGGTACTTCTCCTTCGGGCATGGCGCGTTCTTCGGCATCGGCATGTACACCACGGCCACGCTGGCGACGCGCTTCGACGTGCCCTTCCTCTGGACCTTGCCGGCAGCGGCCGTGGCTGCCGCGCTGTTCGGCTCGCTGCTTGGCGCCGTCGCGTTCCGCGTGCAGGCCGTTCGCGCGGAGCTGTTCTCGCTGCTGACGCTGGCCGCGACCTTCGTGGTGGCCACGATCATCCTCAACACGCCGATCGATGGCGGGCCGGGCGTGTCGATGGCCGGCGTTGCGGTGCCGGCGATCGGGCCGACGGCATCGGGCACCTTCTACCTGCTTGCGCTGGCTGGCGCGCTGCTCGCGGTGGTGGCGGCGCTGGTCGTGCATGGCTCGCGCTTCGGCACCGGCCTGTTTGCCATCCATGACGACGAGGACGTGGCGGAAGTGATGGGCGTGCCCACTTTCCGCTACAAGCTGGGCGCCTTCGCGCTCTCCTGCGGGCTGGCCGGCTTGGTGGGCGGCGTGCATGCGCTGTTCATCTCGTACGTGACGACCGGCGACACCTTCACCATCGCGATGCCGCTCACCGTCATCCTGATGGCGGTGCTGGGCGGCACGCGCCATTGGGCCGGGCCGATCGTCGGCGCTACCGCGATCACGCTGCTGCTCTATGCCTTCACCGGCAGCGAGAGCGCGGTCATCGGCAAGGGGCTGACGGGGTTGGTGCTGATCGTCGTGATCCTGTTCATGCCGGAGGGCTTGCTGGGGCAGGCGCTGAAGTGGTGGGGGGCGCGGCGCGGGCCTGCGACAGCGGGGCGCAAGGTCGCTGCAATGTCGACGACGCAACCCGTGTCAGAAGCGGATATGGCCTCCGCAAGATCGCTGACGCAGCCCGCATCGCCCGCGCCGCAGACCGGCGAGGTGCTGTTGCGCGCACAGGGCGTGCACAAGTCCTTCAAAGGTGTGCAGGCGCTGCGCGGCGTGGACCTGGAAGTGCGGCAGGGCGAGATCCTTGGCCTGCTTGGGCCCAACGGGTCGGGCAAGTCGACTTTCATCAACGTCGCCAGCGGCCACTATGCGGTGAGCGCGGGCAACATCGAGTTCGCGGGACGGCGCATCTCCGGCATCCCGGCCCACCGCATCGCGCATGGCGGCATGGCCCGCACCTACCAGATCCCGCGGCCCTTCGCGCACCTCATGGTGCTGCAGAACGTGGCGCTGCCGGCGATGTTCGGCGCCGCATCGCTGGACCGCCGCGCGGCCGAGGACGAGGCTTGGCAGTGGCTGGCCTTCACCGGCCTGACCGGGCGGGCCCATGCGTTGCCGGCCGAACTCAACCTGCACCAGCGCAAGTTCCTGGAATTCGCCCGCGCCCTGGCCGCGCGGCCGCGGATCCTGATGCTGGACGAGGTGCTGTCCGGCCTCACGCCTTCGGAGATCGACGAGGCCGTGGCGCTGATCCGGCGCATCCGCGACCAGGGCGCGACCATCGTCTTCGTCGAGCACGTCATGCGTGCGGTGATGGCGCTGTGCGACCGCGTCGTGATCTTCAACCGTGGCGAAGTGCTGGCCGAAGGCCTGCCGGCCGAGGTGATGCAGCGGCCCGCCGTGGTCGCGGCTTATCTCGGCCAGGCGAAGGAAGCGGGTTTGCCGACAGCAGCGGGCTTCGACCCGGAGCCGGCCCATGCTTGAGCTGCATTCGATCCGCGTCGCCTACGGCCAGGCGGTTGCGCTGTGGGATGTGTCGCTGAGCATTGGCGCTGGCGAACTGCTCTGCGTCGTCGGCCCCAACAGCGCCGGCAAGAGCACGCTGATCCATGCCATTGCCGGGCTGCACCGCATCGGCGCCGGGCGCATGGTGTTCGAGGGGCAGGACATCTCGCGGCTGGCGCCGCATCGCTTCTGCGCGCGGGGCATTGCGCTGGTGCCGGAAGGGCGTCGGCTGTTCACCGGGATGACGGTGCGCGAGAACCTGGAGATCGGCAGCTACCTGCCCGCGGCGCGGCGCGAGCGTGCGCGTTCGCTGGCTCGCGTGTGCGAGCTGTTCCCCGTGCTCGCCGAAAAGCTGTCGCAGCCGGCCGGTGCGCTGTCCGGCGGCCAGCAGCAGATGGTGGCCATCGCCCGCGCGCTGATGGCGCAGCCCCGGCTGCTCCTGCTCGACGAGCCCTCGCTCGGCCTGGCGCCGAGCATCGTGCTCGACATGTTCGAGGCGATACGTCGCATCCACCAGGACGGCATCTCCGTCCTGCTGGTGGAGCAGAACGTCAGCATGGCGCTGGCGATTGCACAGCAGGCCGCCGTGCTGGAAGAGGGGCGCATCGTGGCGGTCGGGCCGCCCGATGAGCTGATGGCGCGGCCGGAATTGCGACGTGCCTATCTTGGGCTGGAGGCCGCGAGCGCTTGATGGGGGCGGGCCGGGCTTGGCCCGGCGCTGGGGGTTCTCGAGTCGATGTGGCTTTGCCATCTCGACGCGATCCCCCCGCTCTCAACTCGGCGCGCCGCGCTGCAGCAAGGTCTTCAATTCGCCGCTGTCGATCAGCTTCTGCACCTCGGTCGCGCCGCCGACCAGCACGCCCTTGACGAAGACCATCGGGAAGGTCGGCCAGCCGGTCCAGATCTTGAGCGCATTGCGGTCGCGCCACTGGCTCAGGTAGCTGCCGTACTCCAGGTACTTGTAGGCTTGCCCGGCCTGGTCCAGCGCCTTGCGCGCTCTCCGGGGATGCGGGTTCATCGCCATGCCCACCACGACCACGTCGTTGGAAGCGATCGCGGCCACGACCTCGCGCACGAGGGTCTGGCGGCTCTCGGCCACCTTGGTACGGATGGCGGGGTGGATGTGGGCTTCGTCGAGGACGGGGCGGGGCATGGGCGGCTTTCAGGGGTTGAGTGACTGTGCCGCGCGCAGACGCGAGCGCCTGGGTGGCGGCAGCAGGCAGCATTTTGGCGTCCGCGACCTCCGTTTGCATCGCGTGCCGTTGCCGCCGCCTTGTCACTTTCCCGTGCGACACCGACCCGGCCACGGGTCCGTCGCTGTTGGCCCTCTGGCGCCCGGCCGGCGCCTGAAAGCGCCTTACTCGAAGAGCACTTCCGCCACGACCGGCGCGCCAGGCGAATTGGTGTCCGCGTTGGCCAGCGTGTCACCCTTGCGGAACCAGTAGCGGCAGCCCGTGCGCTTGACCATCGTCACACACATCTGCCCGTCGTCGCGAATGGCCCAGGTGCCGCTGGCCTTGCCCATGCCGGAGCGCGACGCGTCGACCGTGCCGTCCGCGTGGTAGGCCCAATGTGACACCGCGCCGCTCTGCAGGTTCTTCGACAGGATCGCCTTGCCGACCAGGCTTTCCTGGATCTCGCCCTTGTTCAGGTAAGTGCGGTCTTCGGCGACCGCCGGGATCGGATGCAGCAGTGCGCCGAGTGCTGCCACCAGCGACAGCATGCAGGTCGTCCAGAACAGGAAGCGCGAAGAGAGTTTCATGGGCCGTGCTCCGAAGTGGATTCGCGCCGGTTGCGCGACTTGGGTGCGGGCAAATTTAGTCGTCCTGTCCTCTTTGAAGGAGTGCAGGCTGCATAGGGGTCATGTGACTTTTGTCACTTTCCGTGGCGCAATGGCGGCGCGGTGTATCAGGCGTGATGCACTCGTGCTTTCATGTACCGCGAATGGGTGATGTACCGGACCCTGAATGGGTCGCGACTTTGCTGTGCACTTGCTGACCGGGAGGGCTTGTGATGGCGCACGGTGGCTACCCCGTCTCCCGCCTGCGGGAGAGGGCCGGATTGAGGGCATGCCCCGCCGCCGCGCCCCTCAGCGCCGATTCCCCAGCACCAGTATCGACACCCCCGAAGCGACAAACGTCGCCCCCGCCCCGAAGTTGAGCCAGCTCGTCGCCTTCGGCCGTCGCTCCAGCCATCCGGACAGCCTGGCCGCATAGCTGCCCAGCACCGAGAAGATGATGGCCGTCACCACCGCGAAGATCGCGCCGTAGACCAGCATCTGCACCGTCACCGAGCCGCGCGACGCGCTGACGAACTGCGGGATGAACGCCAGCACGAACAGCCCCGGCTTCGGGTTGAGCACGTTCGACAGAAGCCCCGTCGCGAACACGCGCGGAAGGCTCTGCCGCGCGGCCGGCGTGAAGGAGATCAGATTGCGCGAGGCCAGCGCCTTGAACCCCAGCCACAGCAGGTAGGCCGCGCCAATCAATTTGACCGCCCAGAAGGCTGCAGGCGACGCCTGGATCACCAGCGTCAGCCCCAGCGCCGCGGCCGTGGTGTGGACCATGATGCCCAGCCCAGCGCCAATCGATGAAAGCACCGCCGCGCTCCGCCCCTGGCTGAGCCCGCGGCTGATCGCGAGGATGTTGTCCGGCCCTGGCGCGATCACGACCAGCAGCACGGCGAAGAGGTAGGCGGCGAGGACTTCGGTGGGGAACATCTCAGACTCCGTGACCGGCGTAGTGCGCACCGGCGATGACGAAGGGCAGCACCAGTTCCGGAACGAGATAGCCCAGCCAGACCGCGGCCGGCTTCGGCAACCCGACCTTGCTGATCGACAGCAGTCGCCCGCAACCGGCCAGCAGCACGCCCAGCGCCAGCAGGTAGACCAGGGTTCCTTGCTGCCGGATCGTGATGCCGGCCCAGAGGCTGATGAGCCCCGTCGAGAAGTACACCCCGGCCATGAAGCGGTGCACGTTGTCCAGCCGTGGCTCGGTGTGCGGCTGGCCCAGCACCATCTGCAAGGTGCCCCCGGCCATGGCAATTGCCGCCACCAGGAACAATCCGATGCGCACGACCCATTGGCTCGCGAGCAGCGCTTCGCTGTCGGGCATGGCGCGGGACTCAGTTCATGAAGACCGTGTCGTCCTTCGGCTGCGGCGGTATCTTGATCGCAATCGCCTTGACCGGTCCGCTCGTCACGATCGAACCGCCATGCGCCATGCCTTTGGGAATGATGATCAGCGTGCCCGGCTTGAACTCCTTGCGTTCATTGCCGAGCCACATCGCGCCGGTTCCCTCGATGATGTACTGGATCTCATCCGTCTTCGGATGGTTGTGCTTGGCGACGTTGCCGGACTGGATCGCGATGGTGGCGTTGTCGGTGCTCACCAGGCCCTTGGAGTTCATCTCGGGCAGCGGCGTTGTGGGCAGGTCGCCATGCTTGATCGCCATCAGGTCGATCACCATCGGCTGCAACGGCGCCGCCTGCGCATGCGCCTCGCCGATCAGGTGATGGGCCGTCGGTGCGACGACGATGCCGGCAACGAATGCAACGGCAATGAGTAGACCCAGGGTTGTCCTGTGAAGGCGCATGCAGACCATCCTTTCTTCGCGTGCGGATATTCGCGAAGGAAGTATGCGTTCGGCACCGGGCCGCGCAAGAGGGCGTTCACCCCCTTCACTCCCTTCACTCCCACTCCCGCGCGCGGGAGTGGGCCGGGGTCGGGATTCACCAGATCCCCTTCGCCATCCTCTCGCGTCGAGCCAGTTCCCTCTCGCTCGGCGCGGCGCTCGCGAACGAACCGGGCTCTATATCGCCGCTCGGCAAATAGGTGCTCATCACCACGCCGCTCGTCGAGAGCTTCGACCGGACAAGCCGAAGCGCCGATGGCCTGGCCGTCTCGCCGAAGAGCCGCTTGCCTCGTCCCAGCACCACCGGAAAGGTCCACACGTTGTACTCGTCGATCAACGAAGCGGCCTGCAGCGTTTGAATCAGGTCGCCGCTGCCGATCATCTGGAGGTCCGGGCCCGGCGAGGCCTTGAGCGCGGTGATCGCCGGGACCACGTCTGCATCGAGCAGGACCGAGTTGTTCCAGTGCAGCGTTGTCAGCGTGCGCGAAGCCACATGCTTTCTTGCTGCATTGAGCGTCTTCGCGATCGGGTTGTCGTCTGGCTGGTAGGGCCAGTACGCCTCGAAGATCTGATAGGTCTTGCGCCCCAGCACCAGCTCGCGATCCTTTCCGTCGAAGCCTGCCTCGGAGATGTCCATGCTGTCGTCCGCGTAGCTGAACATCCAGCCGCCAAGGCTGAACCCACCCGTGGGGTCTTCCTCCGGCCCGCCCGGCGCCTGCATGATTCCGTCGAGCGAGGCGAATGTGGATGCGATGAGTTTTCTGGCCATGATGGAAACGCTCCTGTCCTCAGCGGGTGGCTCGTTCGCCGACTTTAATGTCGCGCGCAGTTTTGGCTACCCTGTCGACTCATAGCGCATCGCCAACCCCGGACTTCCTCGTTATGAATGGCATGGCGGGAGGGGGCAGGTCACACATCCTCCAGGCCGGCTACGACATCCGGACGGTCCAGGATCTGGTCGGCCACAGTGCCGTGAGCACCACCATGATCTACCCGCACGTGCTCAACAAGGGCGGGCGCGGCGTGCTTAGCCCGCTCGACACCCTCTGAAGATCACTTCCTGGTGAACACCAGCACCGAGTTCGTCCCGCCGAACGCGAACGAATTGCTGATGGCCGCTTCCAGCCGCGGCGCGCTGGCGCCGGGCTCGCGCACCAGGTTCAGGCCGCCGCATGCCGGCTCGACGGTGGCGCAGTTCGCATTGGGCGGCAACGCTCGGTGGTGCAGCGCCAGCACCGTCACGACGGCTTCCAGTGCGCCAGCCGCGCCGAGCAGGTGGCCGTGCAAGGCCTTGGTCGAACTCACGCGCAGATCGCCAAAGGCCTCGTCCTCACCCCAGACGGAAGCCAGCGCATCGCGCTCCACCACGTCGCCGATGCGCGTGGCCGTGCCGTGTGCGTTGCAGTACCCGACGTCCCGGGGCTGCAGCCCGGCCTGTTTCAGCGCGGCGCGAATGGCGCGGGCCTGGCCCGTGGCGTCGGGCTTGGTCAGGTGCGTGGCGTCGCAGCTCATGCCCCAGCCGGCCAGCGTCGCATAGCTGCGGGCGCCTCGCGCCCGGGCGCGCTCGGCCGATTCCAGCACGATGAACGCGGCCCCTTCGCCCAGCGCAAAGCCGCTGCGATCGGCCGCGAAAGGCCGCACCGCCGAAGCCGCCTCGCCGGGCTGGAAGGTGGCGAGCGTCTGCATCGCCTGCCAGGCCAGCACCACGCCGGGCACCACCAGCGCCTCGCTGCCGCCGGCAATGGCCACGTCGATCTCGCCGCGCTGTATCGCCTTGGCTGCTTCAGCAATGGCGATCGCGGACGAGGCGCAGGCCACGGAGTAGGTCAACACCGGCCCCTGCACACGCTGGCGCAGCGCGATGTGCGAGGCGGGCGCGTTGGGCATGAAGGCCGGGATGGTCAGCGGCGGCACACGTCCGCCACTGCGGTAGGCGGACTCGAGCGCCGTGGCCCCACCCATGCCGCAGCCCGCGTAGATGCCGATGCGCTCGGCGTCGACATGGATTTCGTTGCTGCGGTCGGACAAGCCCGCATCGCGCGTGGCCAGGTCGGCCGCGGCCACTGCAAGCTGGCTGACCCGGTCGACGCCGGCCAGTTGCAGCTTGGTGAACCAGCGCGTCTCGTCGAAGGCCACGGTGGCTGCGGCGGCGGGCTTGGGCAGTTCCGGAAAGACTGGCCGCACCGCGGATTCGCCGCGCATCAGTGCCTCGAACATCGCCTGGGCGTCCGCGCCATGCGGCGCCATCACACCCAGGCCGGTGACGTCGACCCGCACGTTCACGTTGTCTGCGCGGCCTTGAGCTGGTCGACCAGATCGGCCAGCTTGGCCAGCGTGTCGACGTCGGTGTCGGCATCGGGCATGGTGATGCCGAACCTGTCTTCGATCGCGAACACGAATTCCACCAATGCCAGCGAATCAAATCCCTTGTCGCGCAAGGAAGTGGTCGGGTCGAGCGTGGAAGTGTCGATCCCGTACTTCTCGTGGATCAGTTCCTGCAATTCTTTCAGCGAACTCATGCCTGTATCGCGTGGCCACCGAGCGAGGCCAGTTAGTCATTGATAACGGATGATATCCGTTCAGACCGTGAGGGCTTCCATCCGATGGGGGGTGGGACGCCAGTGCAACGAGGGCAGCGCGAAAGCCAGGCCCAGGAGCGCGCCGGCCAGGGCGTCGAGCGCCACGTGCTGCTTGACCGCCAGCGTCGAATACACGATGGCCATGAACCAGAGTGCGTTCGCCAGCCGGAAGGCGATCGGCGTGCGCGCCTGCCGGAACACGTCGTCCAGCCGCAAGGCCGTGAACATGGCCGCCGCCACATGCATCGAGGGGCAGGCGTTGCCCGCCGCGTCGACGCCCTGCAGCATGGCAAAGCCGGCATAGCCCGAGACGTCGAAGGCCAGCGGGGGCACCGCGGTCGGCCACACGTAGAACAGGGCCAGGCCGGACAGGCATAGCCCGCCCACCCAGAGGCCATAGACCACAAGCTCGGCAAAGTTGCGCTGCAAGCCGGGCGCAACGCCCACGTAGAGCCAGAGCGACAGGTACGCGCCCAGCCATTGAGGTCCGAACGGGATCAGGTGGTCCAGCGCGGTCAGCGGCATCTCCGTCACGGAATTGACCGGATGGCGCAGCAGGTGGAAGTAGCCGATGAAAAAGAGCCAGGTGAAGGTCGTGGTGCCCACGAGCTTCAGCCAGAACAAACTGCGAAAGCGCAGCCACATCTCGGCTTTCCAGGGCGGTGGGGCGGGGATGCCAAACGAGTCTGTCGATGGATTCATGTGCGTGGTCGAGCCTGCCCGAGCATATGCCGAACGCACGACAACAAGCTGACGGCGTGGCATGCAAACCCCTTGGGCGCCCAAGCCCATTTAAGAAATTCTGAGTAATCCCTTAGGCATTTCTTAGCAGCGCTGCGGCGCGCCGGTTCCTAGACTTCCGTGCAAGGCTGGCGCATCCGGCACCGCCTTCCACCCACTTGAATGAAGGACCGATCACCATGAAGAACGACCTCGACGAACTGCAACGAGTGGCGCAGGCCGCGGCCGCAAATGCATCGCGCGTCGATTTGTATGCGGGCATTCACAAGGGGCTGCGCGCGCTGATGGCAGACACGCTGCTGGCGGTGGGCCGCATGGACTGCGACGACGCGCTGGAACTGGCGCAGACCACGCAGCGCGTGATGGAACTGCTCGACTTCTGCCGTTCGCACCTGGCGCACGAGAACGAGTTCATCCATCCTGCACTGGAGGCGCGTGCGCCGGGCGCGAGCGGCGTCATCGCGCATGAGCATGAAGAGCACGAGCGTGACATCCGCTTGCTCGGGGAAATGGTCACGGCCCTTCTGCAATGCGCGCCGGAGGACCGGGCGCGGGCCGCGGCGACGCTCTACGGCCGGTTGTCGCTCTTTGTCTCGCACAACTACGAGCACATGTACATCGAGGAAACGGCGCACAACGCGGTGCTGTGGGCGCGCTACACGGACGCGGAGCTGATCGACATCCACAACGCCCTGCTGGCCTCGATTCCGCCGCATGAAATGATGTTCGCCGTGCGCTGGATGGTGCCGTGGATCAACCCGGCCCAGCGCGCCGCGATGCTGGGCGACATGCAGGCCCATGCGCCCGCGCCGGCCTTCGAGGCGGCGCTCGGATTGGTGCGACCGCATCTGCGCGAGCAGGAATGGACCACGCTGATGAAGAGCCTCGGCCTGCCGGTGGAACGCGGACCACTCGAAGGCTGTTGATCAGCCCATCTCGACCAGGTTCACGGCCCGCTCGACGCGCAACCGAAAGCGTCCCCACCCGGTCTTCTCGATGCGGATGTGGGGACTGTTCTCCACCAGCCGGCGCTGCAGCAGCACCAGGCGCGCCTCCAGGTTGTCGGCCACGTCGGGCAGGCCGATGCCCGGGTCGAGCCGCAGCTCGCGGTTGCTGAACTCGCTGCGGCCGTGGCCGGCGTGGTCGCGCAGCAGCTTCCACAGGATGGCGCCGGCCACGCCCTTGATCAGGTACTGCCCGTCGATGAACACGCTGTCGTTGACCCGGTAGTGCCGCAGCTCCAGCGCGGCTGCGCCGGGCGCTGGCTGCGCGCGCGGCGGCGCGGCGTCCTGCACGGAAGGCGTCTCGCCGGCCGGTTCCGCGGCGTTCTGCAGCAATTCCAGCGCGGCGCCCAGTTGCCCGGCAATGGCGACCATCGCGTCCTCGTCCTCGTAGCCGAAGCGCATGTCCAGCGGACTCTCGACGAAAAGCACGCCCAGCAGCCGGCCGGTCGAGACGATCGGCACGGCCAGCTGGCTGTGCGGCTCGGGCAGGCCGGGGTAGGGGATGTCGGTGTCGAGCGCCAGGCCCGGCTCCAGCAATTGCATGCTGCTGCGCACCGCGTGGCTGTAGCTCGCCGCGTTGGTCATGTGGCTGATGCGCACCGGCGTGCATTCGCGTGCCGCGACGCCGATCACGCCGTGGCCCATCTCGATCTCGGAGCCCACGCCGGAGGTCGCATAGCCCGCGCTGGCCACCGTGTAGAGCCGGTGCGCGTTGGCGTCCAGCATCAGCACCATCGCATGCTGCACGTCCATCTGGTCGTGCAGGGTGGTGAGCGTGGCCTGCAGCAGTTCGTCGGTGCCGCTGCAGCGCATCAGCCGCTCGGCCGAACGGCGCAGCGCACCCAGCAGGCCGATCGCCGGCGCCGGTGGCGCGGGCAACGGCGAGCCGTCCACGCATTCGATGGACAGCACCTCGTAGATGTCGGCGCCCAGCAGCTTGAAGACGCCCGCCATGCCGGAGTGCGAGGCAATGCCCGCCAGTTGCGCCTTCATGCTCTCGAAGGTCGGGCCGCTGGTTTCGGTGCGCAGGTACTGCAGGTGCAGCCGGTAGAAGGCGGCGGTGCGCGGATGCATCACCAGTGCCGCCGCGTGCGGGTTGGCCAGGATGTTCTGGCGCGTCTTGTTGAAGAACTGGAAGGACAGGGCGACGTGGCGATCGTCCACATAGCAGACCTGCGACAGGTAGGCGACATTGGGCGTGCCGTCCTGCGCGCAGGTCGCCATCATCGACGGCACCATGCCTTCGAGGCAGCCGCGGATCGCGGACAGCTCGATTGTGGCGTGGATCGTCATCGGTGCGCCGGCGTTCAGTTCGTCGCCGGCAATGCGCTGCCCGCGCGCGGGCCCGGCGTCTGGTCGAAGGCGGCGGCTGGCGAGAAGCTGATCGCCACCAGGTCTTCAAGCCGGCAGGCCAGCATGGCGTCGACCACGCTGGTCGGGTAGCCGATGGCGCTGATCTCGCGCTCCATCGCGAGCAGGTAGCGCCTCAGCAGGGCCGTGTCGCCCGCATCGGCGTTGCGAAGCTCGACCGCGCCTGCTTTCACCTGCAGGGTGCGGTGGCTGCCCGGGTCGCTGAACACCACTGCGATCTGCCCGGTGGACGCCACGTCAAGCAACAGTTGCCTGCCCTGGCTGCGCGCCAGGAACACGGTGATGCGCGTGCCGTCCATCGAGATGGAACTGCCCATGGCCCGCATCAGGCTCGGCCGCAAGGCCGCGTCGCGCGACGCGACCACGGTCGACACGCCGCGGTTCACCATCGCGATGAACTCGGCCGTGAGCAGCGCGCAGGGCGGGGCTGCAGCCATCAATCCCCGACGGCCTTCACCAGCATCACCGGAACGCTCGCGCCGTGCAGCACGGAATGAGAGACCGAGCCCACGAGCGCACTGCGCAGGTCGCTCGCGCCCGAGGTCTGCATGATGATCATGTCGCAGCCGAATCCTTCCGCCATGTCCACCAGCGTGTGGCCCGGGTCGCCCGTGCCGACCTCACTTTCGAATTCGAGGCCCGCGTGCCGCAGCAGCGCCTCGGCCGACGCCAGCAGGTGCGTGCCGGCGCTTGTGCTCACTTCTTCGAGCACCCCGATGTCGGGCGCCGACACCATCTCGTAGAGGTTGGCCGGCGCCTGCACGTTGGCCACCACGAAGCTTGCCTTCAGCCCTTCGTCCACGAGCCGGATCGCATGCCGCACCGCGGCCAGTGCCTCGTCGGAGCCGTCAATGGGCAGAAGAATCTTCATCATCGCTTTCCCCGGGAGCTGTGGATGCATGAGGATACGACGGCTGTCGTGCGGCGTCATCCATGAAGCGACGGTGGGCTGCGCGGTGATCGCTCGATGTGACGATAGAGTGGGCGCCATGCCCATCCCGCCATCGACTCGCCCCGTCGCGCCCTTGCCCACGCGCGACGGCGTCGGGCCCAGCGTGGTGGCGCTGCCGGAAGGCGACTGGCCGACGATGCTGGACTTTCTCGTGGAGCGCTTTCCGGCGATCGCGCGCAGTACGTGGCTGGAGCGCATCGCGGCGCTCACGGTGGTCGACGAGCGCGGCGAACCGGTCACGCCCACGCGGCGCTACCAGCCGCGCCTGCGCCTTTTCTACTACCGCTCGCTCGGCAGGGAGCCCGAACTGCCCGAGTACGAAACGGTGCTCCATCAAGACGCCGAGCTGGTCGTCGTGGACAAGCCGCATTTCATGCCTGTCACGCCCTCCGGACCGTACCTGCAGCAAAGCCTGCTGGTGCGCTTGAAACGGGCGCTCGGCATCGACGCACTGGTGCCGCTGCACCGCATCGACCGGGCGACTGCGGGCCTCGTGCTGTTCTCCGCCAACCCGGCCTCGCGCGGGCAGTACCAGCGGCTGTTCATCGATCGTGCGATGCACAAGGAATACGAGGCCATCGTGCATTGGCCGTCCGGCGCCACGGCGCCGGCTTCGTATGAGAGCCGGCTGTTGCCCGACGCCCATTTCATGCGCACGCAGGAGGCGCCTGGCGAGCCCAATTCGCAGACGCACATCGAGTTGCTCGAAGTGCGCGGGCAGCATGGGCGGCTGCGGCTGTCGCCCGTGACCGGCCGCAAGCACCAGTTGCGCGTGCATTGCAACGCGCTCGGCATGCCGATCGTCAACGACGAGATCTACCCGGTGCTCAAGCCCTTCGGCCCCGACGACCTGGCGCGGCCGATGCAATTGCTCGCGCGCAAGCTGGCCTTTGACGACCCGCTCACCGGCATGGCGAGGGAGTTCGTCAGTGCGCGTTCGTTGACGGGCTGGCCGGTGTCGCCCTGAACGCCAGGAAGTCGCGCAACGCCTGCCGGTCCAGCTGGTACTGGCCGTTGCAACGGTGCACCGCGAAGCCCAGGCGCTGGTTGATCGACAGGATCGGCGCATTCATCTCGGCGTTGGAGGTGATGATCATCTGCACCTCGAGATGGCGTGTGTGCACCAGCTCGAGCATGGCGGCCTTCATTGCCTTCGCCAGGCCCTTGCCGCGCCACGGTCTCGTGACGCCGGTGAGGGCCTGGAACAGCCGGTCCGGAAAGCGTGCGTCCCAATGGGCGTTGCACACCGCGGCCACCTCGTTCCTGCCGTCGACCAGCATGACGACGAAGTGCTCGCTGCCGATGCGGTCCATCTCCTCGTACCAGGTGATGTGGGCTTGCAGTTCGAAGCGCAGCGACGGGCCGGCGCCCTGGGGCATGTCGTCGACGATGGCCGTGAAGGGGCCCATCAGTTCGGCAAGCCGGTCCATCGGCACCCGGCCCGCGTGAATCTCCAGCGCAGGCCCAGCGCCGGCGCGTCCACGCCGGCCTTCCAGCGCGCCAGTTCGGCCCAGTCCAGCCCGGCCAGCGGCAGGCGGTTCTCGATCATCCGCAGCTTCTCGGTAGCGCCGAGGGCGCTGAGGAAGGCGTGGCCTGCGGGCAGGTCCGCGCTCGCGGTGGCTGTGTGCTTCCCGTGCGCTTCCATGAAATCCAGCAGCGGCCGCAGCAAGGCGGTGGCGACACCCTGCCGGCGATGCTCGTGCAGCACGCCGCCACCGGCGTCGAGGAAGGGCGCAAAGGTCTCGTAGTCGGGCGAGCCATTGCGGCGCGCGCCGATGAACAGGTTGCCAACCACCTCGCCGTCGATCAGCGCGACGTAGCGGCGCGATTCGATGAGCGGGGAGCGCTTGCGCACGGCAAGCTCGAAGTCCGCGTCGGCCAGCACAGGTTCATCCGGCGTGTCCTGGCTGGCGCGCAGCCTGCGGTAGCGGTGGTAGGCGGCCCATTCGGCGGGCGACGCGTTGTGGATGTCGAGGAAGCGGGTGTCGATCGTCCTGGCTGGGGTCATGTCGGATGGCAGGCGCACGCTTCACCGTGCGCGGCGGAGACGAGCTCGTTGAGGATCCCGCAGTCGGCGGCCTCGTGCGGCTCGGTGCAGCGGCTGCGCAATTGCGTGAGTTGCACCTCCAACGCCTGCAGGCTGGCGAGGCGGGCGCGCACGCGGCCGATCTGGTCGTCGATGAGGCGGTTGATGTCGCCGCAGTCGCCGCCGGGTGCGGCGCTGAAGGCCAGCAGCCGGGCCACGTCGGCCAAGGGAATGTCGAGCGCCCGGCAATGCCGCACGAAGGACAGGCCTTCCAGGTGCTCCGGCCCGTAGGCGCGGTAGCCGTTGGGTTCGCGCGCGGGCGCGGGCAACAGGCCCGTCTTCTCGTAGTAGCGGATGGTGTCGCTGTCGACGCCGGTCGCCCGGCTGAGTTCGCTGATTTTCATGGCCGTGGCTCCGTGCTGGTGCGTTCTCCGCATGCTACGCGCTTGACCTTGGAGCGGCTCCAAGGTGTGAAATGCCCGCTCCAGTCGATGTGGCATTGCCATCCCGGCTCGAGCTCAGAAAGCGAACATGGCAAATCATTCACACACACACGGCGCACACACAGGCGCTTGCTGCGCACCCGAACCAGAGGCGTTGACCCCGGCTGCCGCGCTGGTCGCCGCGCCCGGCACCTATCGCATCGCAACGATGGATTGCAGCATCGAGGAATCGGAGATCCGCCGTGTCGTCGAACCGATCGCGGGCATCCGCGGGCTGCATTTCCAGTTGGCCCGGCGGCTGCTGCGCATCGACGGCAGCGATGAGGCGCTGCCTCTTGCGCTGGCCGCGATCCGCAAGGCGGGCTTCGCGCCGGTGCCGGTCGGCGCGGGTCCGTTGCCGGGTGCCTCGGTGGAGGGGCACGGTCATGCGGATGACCACGATCACGCGCAGCACGCTGCATCCGGCACGTCGATCCACGCCCGCCTCGGCGCCGCGCTCGCCCTCGCACTGCTGGCCGAGTGCGTCCACTACTTCGCCCCCGACACGACGGCTTGGCGCGTCGCCGGCATGGGCGTCGCGGCGGTGGCGATCTGGCTCGCCGGCATCGAAACCTACACCAAGGGCTTGCTGGCCCTGCGGCATGCCCGCCTCAACATCAACGCCCTGATGTCGGTGGCCGTAACCGGCGCCTTCGTGATCGGCCAGTGGCCGGAGGCGGCGATGGTGATGGCGCTCTACGCCATCGCGGAACTGATCGAGGCTCGCGCCGTCGACAAGGCCCGGCAGGCGATCCAGGGCCTGGTCGCGCTTGCGCCGGACGATGCCGAGGTCATGCAGGACGGCGCATGGCAGCGCGTGAAGTCCGCCGCCATCGAGGTCGGCGCGATCGCCCGCGTCAAGCCGGGCGAGCGCGTGGCGCTCGATGGCACGGTCACCAAGGGCTACGGCAGCGTCGACCAGGCGCCGGTCACGGGCGAGAGCATGCCCGTCGACAAGGGGCCGGGGCTGCCGCTCTTCGCGGGCACCATCAACTTCGATGGTGAACTGGAGTACCGCGTGACGACCGCGGCCAGCGACACCACGCTGGCCCGCATCATCCACGCCGTCGAAGAGGCGCAAGGCACGCGGGCGCCGACGCAGCGTTTCGTCGACCGCTTTGCGGCCATCTATACGCCGGCCGTCTTCGCGATGGCGTTGGCGGTGGCGGTGCTGCCGCCGCTGCTGCTCGACTGGGCGTGGCTCGACGCCATCTACAAGGCGCTGGTGCTGCTAGTCATCGCCTGCCCGTGCGCGCTGGTCATCTCGACGCCGGTCAGCGTGGTCAGCGGGCTGGCATCGGCGGCCCGGCGCGGCATCCTCATCAAGGGCGGCACCTACCTGGAGACGGCGCGGCTGATCAAGGCGGTGGCGCTGGACAAGACCGGCACGCTGACCGAAGGCAAGCCCCGGCTCGTCGAAGCACGGGCCATCGATGGCGCGCAGGAGGCGCGCGCATGGCTGCTGGCCCGCAGCCTGGCCGTGCGTTCCGACCATCCGGTCTCGCGCGCGATCGCGGCGGGGCTGGACGCGGTGCCGGTCGAGGTCGATTCGTTCAAGGCGCTCGTGGGTCGGGGCGTCGAGGGATGGGTCGGCGGCCGACGGCTGGTGCTGGGCAACCACCGGCTCATCAAGGAACGCCAGCAAAGCACTAGCACGCTCGATGCCGAACTCGAAGCCCACGAGGCCCTGGGCCGCACCGTCACGCTGCTGGCCGACGAGGACGGCGTGCTGGCGCTGTTCGCTGTGGCCGACACGCTCAAGCCGGGCTCGGTGCACGCCGTGGCGCAACTGGCGCGCATGGGTGTCGCGGCCGTCATGCTCACCGGAGACAACCCCGCCACCGCGCAGGCCGTTGCCCGCGAGGCCGGCATCGCGGACGCACGCGGCGGCCTGTTGCCGCAGGACAAGCTGGCCGCAATCAGCGAGATGCAGAAGCGCTACGGCCCCACCGCCATGACCGGTGACGGCATCAACGACGCGCCCGCGCTCGCGCAGGCCGACATCGGTTTCGCAATGGGCGCCGCCGGCAGCGACATTGCCGTGGAAACCGCCGACGTGGTCATCATGAACGACAACCTCGGCCGCATCGCCGACACCATCGCTCTCTCGCGCCGCACGCACGCCATCCTGTGGCAGAACATCGCCATCGCGCTGGCGATCAAGGCGGTGTTCTTCGTGCTCGCGGTGATGGGCAGTGCAACGATGTGGATGGCCGTGTTCGCCGACATGGGCGCGAGCCTGCTGGTGGTGGGCAACGGCCTGCGCCTGATGCGGAAGTAAGGCCTGTCCCCGAATGCGCCTGCGCTGCTTCGGGTTTGATCAACGGGTCCAAAGCACATTTTTTGCTACGAAAGTAATAGCATGAAATGGCGTTGCGATCGGCGATCAAGGGGTTATGGCAAGAAGCTCCTGGAGACGAATTGAATTTCTGATTGTCTGGGTGACAATCCGTTTTATTCGTTTCAGGGAGCCACGTGAAAACCATGTCTCGTGTCGTCAGCCGCCCGGTTGCCGGGTTCGCATTCGCCTATTTGCTGCTGGTCTACCGCACGTCGTCCGCCGACGCTCAGCTCGTGGCCAGCGAAGACAGCAGGCGTCTGCCGCCTGCCCAGGTGCTGATTCTTCGGGACGACGCTGGCAACGACGAGATCCATGTGCCAGTGGACCGGCGCGACGGTGCGCAGCACATGCGTCCGCCGATGCCGGGACAAGAGCCAATGCCCGGCCCGTCAGGGCAGGTCTTCAGCGCTGCGGAGTTGGGCCGAAGCCTCGATGTCAATGGCAAGGTGGTGATCGGTGGCGTCATGTTCAACGACCGGGACCACCTCGACCCCTCCAGCAAGCCTGCGCTCGATCAGATCGGCAAGCTCATGAAACTGCGGCCCGGTCTCCGGCTGCATGTCGTGGGGCACACGGACAACATCGGGGCCTTGGCCGGCAACCGCGAGATCAGCAAGCGGCAAGCGCACGCGATCTGCGTCGCATTGGTGGTGGATTACGGAATCGAGCGCAACCGCTTGACGGCCAACGGAATGGGCAGCCTCTCACCGATGGTGTCGAACCAGAGCAGCAGAGGCCGTGCAAGAAACCAGCGCGTCGAACTGGTCGCCCAGTAGCGGCGATCAAGCCCGGCTTCTACGAGATGGGTGTCAGGCAGGGAGCGTAGGCCGCGGCACCTGGAGACGTTTCAGCCATTGGCTGGCCAAAGCCGGGCCGGCTGCCATCGTGGCGCCGAGAAGCAGGCCGGCTGCAACGTCCAGGGGGAAATGAACGCCAACATAGACGCGTGCCCAGCCCGTCAGAAGTGCCAGCGCGGCCAGGATTGCGCCAAACACGCGCAATTGCGGTCGGTACAGGAAGCACAGCGCCACGGTGAACATCACACTCGCGTGGGTGCTGGGCAGCGAGCCGCGGCCGCCGTGGGCGATCCAGGGCGGGCTCAGCCCGATCATGAACGGCCTCGGGTGCTTCAGCGTGGCTGCGATCTCATGGGCCAGCATGCCCGCGCACACGGCCATCAGGCACGCCGCAAGGATGTAGGGACGGTCTGCGGGGCGCCGCCAAGCCGCGAAGGCAACCGCGCCCGCCATCATCCAGGACGTGCCGACAGCCAATTGCGTGGCCAGCCAAAGCAGGGCGGCGTTGGGCGAGAAGCCGGCGCCGATCCACTGGAAGAGTTGGTGATTGAGGAGGTTCATTGGGCGGGACACCTCGCTGCCGCAGGGGCAGGACGCAGCCCAGGAGGTCTGACGGATTGCAAGCTGGCAGGCTATCGCTTGCGCGTGACTGCAGCATGAACCATACGTTCAGGAATCGATCAGGTAGCGCTCGCGAATGTCAAAGCGGCAAATACACCGGCGCAGTCTAGCGGAGCTGTCGCAATGCGGATCGCGGATCGCGGCGGTGTATGCGCCAGGCGCGCTGCCGTGCTACACGGATCCGGCCGACGGCGCCGGCCACGCACTGCCCGACGCGTGGGCGCCCGGCGGCAACGGCAACGATGGAAGTGCTGCGCCGCTGCGGTAGACGTCGGGCGTCTGGCCGGTCCAGCGCTTGAAGGAGCGGAAGAAGGAGTTGGGATCGACGAATCCCAGCAAGTAGGCGATCTCGGTCAGGCTGGCGCGGCCGGCTGCCAGGTGGTGCCGCGCCATCTCCAGCCGCACCTCGTCCAGCAAGGCTGTGAACTGTGCGCCCTCCCGCGCCAGCCGCCGCTGCAGCGTGCGCTCGCTGACGCACAGCCTGCTGGCCACCTGCTCGATGGTGGGTAGCTCGCCGCGCAACATCTCGCGCAGCGCGTCGCGCACGGCCTTCGTCATGCTGCGAGGCATGCGCCAGGCAAGCAGGTCGCGTTCGGCCGCATCGTCGAACAAGGCCGTGACCTGCGGATTGGCGCCGACCAGCGGCAGATCGAGATCGGCGCGGCGGAACACGATGGCATCGTGCGGTTGCTCGAACAGGGCAGGGCAGGAGAACACTTCGGCATACCGGGCATGGTAGGGAGGGTGCTCGCCGCGCAAGGCGAGGCGCAGCGGCGTGATCGGCTGTCCGGTGAAGAGACGCCCGAAGCTGAGGAGCGCACCCATCTGGATGTCCATGCGACAACGGCTGTAGCTTCGCTGCGGCCCGGCGCAGTGCATGCGCACCTCGATCTCCCGCGCGTCCTGCACGAGTTCCACGTTGCAGGCCGATGCGAGCGCCGTGTAGCGGACGATGCGCGCCAGCGCTGCACCGAAATTCGGGCAGGTCATGACCGAGAAGCCGACCACGCCGAAGAGCTCGGGCCGCATCTGCATTCCGATGGCCAGGCCAGCGGCAGGATCGCCGAGGGATTCGTAAGCGGCGGTAAAGAAGCGGTCGGCCTGTTCTTCGCCCAGTGACTTCTTCAGGTCCTCGACGGTGAGGTGGGCGCTTGCCGCAGCTTCGGCGAGATCGATGCCGGCTTTTTGCAGGCCATGGAGGATGTTCAACGGCAGAGGAGCGCAGGACGCCACGACGACAGGCCTTGATCGAATAATCCGGCCGCGAACCTCATTCACGCTTGGCGCGAAAAGCGAGTGGATTGGCGGCTGCGGACAGTCTTGCTCCCCGTGGAAAGCTTAATCTGTGTCTGCATATAAACACAAGTATTACTTTCTGTATGACTCAAGGGCGATGTCATCGAGGTCGACCCGCGCGCGAGGCCGGCGCGCCCGCATGCCGGGCCCGTGACGCCTGCGCGGGAGGCCCATGCCGCGCATCCTGATCGTCGAGGACAACGACGCGGAACGTGACGCGCTCTCGCGCCGGCTGGTGCGGCAGGGCTTCGAGATCGCCGTGGCCGGCGACGGCGCGGTGGCCATCGAGCGGGCGCGCATGGAGTCGCCCGACCTCATCCTGATGGACTGCAGCCTGCCGGTGATCGATGGCTGGGAGGCCGCGCGCCGGCTGAAGGCGGACCCGGGAACGCTGTCGATCCCGATCATCGCGTTGACCACCCAGGGCGTGCCCGAGGAGAGCGAACGTGCGCTCGACGCGGGCTGCAATGACGTCGACACCAAGCCCATCGACGTCCCCGGGCTGATCGTCAAGATCAATCGCGCGCTGGGTCTGCCGGATCGGATGCGGACGCCGTCACCCCGGGGGGATTGACACCCACTCCCGTGGCGCCAGCGGCGCCACCCTCGAAGGGGGCGCACCCGGCGGCCCGGCAGATCCGGGTCCGGAGGTGCTCCCGAACGGATTCGCCTTGCCCAGCCTCCGCTGGCGTGGCAGGCACTCGCGAATTGGCGGTGAGAGGCCGCTAGTCCTTCTGGTCCGCCGCCCTCAGCGAGGCGTCGGACGCCGAGTGCGCCACGTACACGTGCGCGCGGCCCAGCGCTACGGGTTCCTCCGCACTGCGTTGCCAGCAGCGGATGCCGACGGCGGCGATGCGCCGGCCGACGCGGTGCATCTCGCATTGCGCATAGAGGTCCGCCGCGCCCGCGGAACTGAGGTAGTCGAGCGAGAAATCGACCAGCTTGGGCGGCATCAGGTTGCCCAGCGCGGCGCTGGTGGCCGTCAGGGCAGCGGCCTGCATGAACGTGGCCAGCACGCCGCCGTGGATCGCGGGCAGGGATGCGTTGCCGATCCACCGTGCATCGAAGGGCATGTGGAACGTCAACTCCCCGCCTGGCGCGCCCGGCGCCAGACGGATGCCGAGATAACGGCAATAGGGCGCGGCCCCCAGTGCCGCAGCCGTCCTGTCGCGCAGGGTTTGCGCGCCGACTTCGCCGGGATCGAGCTCCTTCGTCATGCGCGGCTCCCACGCGGCGTGCTCGACGAGAGCATGAAGGTGCCCATCACGACGGCCACGAGCTTCGACGCAGGTCCGGCGATGACTTCGCATCGGGTGAAGGCCACTGTGCGGGTCATGCGGTAGCACTCGGCTTGCGCGCACAGTTCGGCATCCATCGTGGCCGGTGCGAGGTGGTCGATGCGCATGTCGAGCGTGGCAATGGGAACGACGCGCTCCAGCGCCCGCATCACCGCCAGCCCGCAGGCCGAGTCGGCCAGGCTGAACAGCACGCCAGGAAAGAAGAACGCGCCGCCGTTGTCGCCCGACAAGTGGGGCCGTGGCGCGAGGCGCACCCGCGTCTTGCCGTCCGCGCCCGCGTCCTCGACTTGCATGCCGATGTCGAGGCCATGCGGTATGCGGCGGGCAAATAGCTCGCCAAATTCGCGGGCCTTGGCGTCTGCGCTGCTTGTCTCTTGCGATGTCATGTTTCCTGGGGGCTGTTGAAGGCTTCGCTGATGATGTCATGCAACCGGAGCAGGGCCTGTCGCCACTTTTGCAAGGAAGCATCGGGGTGGCCGCGTGAACGCAGGCGTCAGGCTTGCCCCGGCGTGGCGCGTCCGCGCGTCGTCGCGATCCAGATGCCGAGGGGACGGCGAAGAGGCCCGCGACGAGGTTCCAGCCGATCGGTTCGCGCAGCAACCATGCGCCGACCAGCGCGGCCATGATGGGGTTGACCGTGATCGACACGGCCACGCGCGTGGGCGTGGTGCGTTCCAGCGCATAGGCCCAGAGGATGAAGACGACGGCGCCGCCAAAGACGCCGAGGTAGAGCAAGGCCCACCACTGCGCCGCGCCAAGCTTCGCCACCGAGGCAAAGCCGCCGCGCCAGGCCGAGATGGCGCTGAGGCACAGCGCACCCACGCCCATGGCGAAGGCGGTGAATGCGACTGGCCCGGAGCGTGCCATCAGCGGCCTCGCGCTCACGCTGTAGAGCGCCATGCAGAGCGCTGCGGCCACCATCAGCAGGTCGCCGCGCCAGGCGCCCGCCGGCGCGTTGGCAAGACCTGCCAGCAGCGCCAGCGCAACGCCGCTCATGGCGATCAACACCCCCGCGGACTTGCGCCGCGTGAGCCGTTCGACGCCGAACAGCGCCGCGATCAGCATGGTCAGCAGCGGCAGCGTCGACAGCGCCAGCGCGCCGCGTGCAGCCGTGGTGTGGATCAGCGAGGCATTGAACAGCACCGGAAAGAGCGCGAAGAACAACAGGCCCAGCGCGGCGACCGCGGGCCAGTCGCGCGCACCGGGCCAACGCTCGCGCCGCAGCAGCGCCACCGGCAGCAGCAGCGCGACGCCGATTCCGAAGCGAAAGGCGCCCAGCGTGAGCGGATCGGTCAGCCCGATCAGGTAGCGCGTGGCGCCGATCGCCGTGCCGCCGAGGCCGCTCGACAGCATGGCCGCGAGCACGCCTGCGAGCTCACCCACGACGGGCGGCCTGCAGATGCATCTTCACTCCCTCGGCTTCACGAACACCAGGTCCCAGACGCCGTGGCCGAGCTTGAGCCCGCGGTTCTCGAACTTGGTCAGCGGCCGGTAGTCGGGCTTGGGTGCGTAGTCGTTCGCGGTGTTGCGCAGCAGCGGTTCGGCGCCGAGCACTTCGAGCATCTGTTCGGCATAGGGCTGCCAGTCGGTGGCGCAATGCAGGTAGCCGCCGGGCGCCAGGTGTTCGGCCAGCTTGTGCACGAAGGGCGTCTGCAGCAGGCGGCGCTTGTTGTGGCGCTTCTTGTGCCACGGGTCCGGGAAGAACACATGCACGCCGGCGAGCGTGCCGGGCCGGATCATGTGGTCGAGCACCTCGACCGCGTCATGGGCCACGATGCGGATGTTGCCGATGCCCTGTTCGCCGCAGCGCTTGAGCAGCTTGCCGACGCCGGGTTCATGCACTTCGCAGGCCAGGAAGTTCGTTCCGGGCAGCACCGTGGCGATGTGCGCCGTTGCCTCGCCCATGCCGAAGCCGATCTCCAGCACCGTGGGCGCATGCCGGCCGAAGGCGGCGTCGAAGTCGAGTGGCGCCTGCTGGTAGGGCAGGAGGAACTGCGGCCCGAAGTCCTCGTAGGCCTTGGCCTGGCCTTCGGTGGTGCGGCCGCCGCGTTTGACGAAGCTCTTGAGTCGGCGGTGCAGGGGATGCGGCTTGTCGTCTTGGCCCGGAGGGGTGGCGGGCGGGAGGTCGTGGGGGGTGGAAGGGGCTTGGCTCACGGGGCCGGATTGTAGAGATCGCGCCATGCGGGCACCCATGCGGCTAGCGCCTCGGGGAGGGTGGCCGCGCTGCCGGCGGGGAGGCCGAGCGCGACGGCGGCGGCCTTGAGAGCCGTCAGTGCGGCAGCGGGTGTGCCGGTATCCAGCGGCTGTGCGCCGTTCTGCTTGGAGAGCTTCTGGCCGTCCGCCGCGAGCACCAGCGGCGTGTGCAGGTAGCTGGGCGTCGGCAGGCCGAGCGCGCGTTGCAGCAGGATCTGGCGGGCCGTGTTGTCGGCCAGGTCTTCGCCGCGCACGACGTCGGTGATGCCCTGCGCCGCATCGTCGACGACGACCGCGAGCTGGTAGGCCCAGGGGCCGTCGGCACGCTTGAGGATGAAGTCGCCGACCTCCGCGCCAACGTCCTGGTGCTGCGCGCCGAGCCGGCGGTCGACCCATTGAACATCGCCGGGCGGCACGCGGAAGCGCCACGCGCGTGCGGGCTTGCCACGCAATCCGTCCCTGCAGGTGCCGGGGTAGACGCGCTCGCCGTGTCGGTGGTGCACGAGGCCCAGCCGCGTCAGCGCATGCTCGATGTCCTTGCGCGAGCAGGCGCAGGGATAGGCCCGGTCCAGCGATTGCAAAGTGTCCAGCGCCTGCTGGTAGAGCGCGACGCGCTGCGTCTGCCACCCCGGGGGTTCATCCGGCGCCAGTCCGCAGGCCGCGAGTTGCTGCAGGATGACGTCGCCCATGCCGGGCAGGCAGCGTTCGGTGTCGGCATCTTCGATCCGCACCAGCCATTCCGCCTGCGGTCCGCGTGCGCGCACGTCGAGCCAGCTTGCCAGCGCAGCGACCAGCGAGCCTGCGTGCAGCGGGCCGGTGGGCGATGGGGCGAATCGACCGGAAGGAATCGCGGGCATTGCCGGAGTCTGTGGGCACCCAGTCCGCGAACAGCGTGAAACGGGCCTTGCCGGGCGATTGGCGTTCCCTTGGGGGGAAGGCGCACGCCGTGCGCGGAGCCTGGGCGTGAGCCTTAGATCACATCCAGCGCAAGCGAGAGGCCCGACAGGAATCCGTCCTCGACCCGATGCCCGGTGCACCAGTCGCCGGCCAGCCCGATCTGCGCCTCGGCATCCCAGAAGTGGGACGCGCCCGCCGGCGCCAGCGTCTGCGCCTCGGGCCAGCAGCGGGCCTGCGAATAGCTCGGCGTGGCCAGGATGCCGGTGATTTCCGAGAAGGCGCGCAGCAGCTTGGCTTCGACGCGCTGGGCATCGTCGCGGATGTGTTCCTGCGACCAGGCGGGGCTGGCCTGCAGCGTCCAGCGCTCGATCGGGTCGCGGCCGGGCTTGGACGATTCGCGCGCCAGCCAGGCCACGCGGTGGTGGTTGCTGCGCGCGGCGTTCCATTGCGGGCCGAGGTGCGACATGGTCGGCTGGTTGGCCTGCGGGAACGCGATCATCAGCGTCCAGCAGGGCGCGATGCGCACATGCTCGATCTTCTTGCCGAGCGTGTCCGGCACCTTGCTGTTGGCGAGCAGCGTGCGCGCGAGGCCTGCCGGCACGGTGACGAGGACGCTGTCGAAATCAGAGTACACATGGGAGCTGTCGCCCGCGCCAGTGGTGCGCAGCTGCCAGCGTGCGGGATTGAGCGCATCGCGTTCGATGCCGGTCACTTCGGTATCGGTCACCAGCGCGTCGTCGAGCGGTCGCGCCCACGTGGCGACCAGGGCGTCCATCCCCGGTTGTGCGACCCAATGCGGCTCCAGCGAGGGCAATGCGGCCTCGGCCACGCGGCCATGCGCATCGAGCACGCGGATGAGGTTGGCGCTCCACGGCTTGCACAGCGGATGCACGGTCTGCAGCGCCAGCGCGAAGCGGTCATCGCGGATGGTGAAGTACTGCGCGCCGCTGTCGAAGCGGCCGAACTGCGTCGCCTCGCTGGCCATGCGGCCGCCCGCGCCGGAATTGCGCTCGAACACCGTCACGCGGTGGCCGGCCTGCACCAGCGTGCGGGCTGCGGTGATGCCCGCGATGCCCGCACCAACGATGGCGAAATGCCTGGCGGCGGTGGGTCGATGGCGGTCGGCGGGAGGGCGTACTTTCATGAGAAGTCTCTTTCTTTGACGACGTGTTCGGGCAAGCAGACTCTACCTCGCGCGCGGCTCATCGCCCCCTGTGGCGTTCCAGCAATGCGCGACGCGTACCTTCGTGTTCAAACTGCGCGAGCCACCATTCCAGCGCGCGTCCGGGCTTGCCCGCCGAGGGGGCGCGCCATGCGACGTGCATCTGGCCGACCGGCATCACGCGCTCGGTCTGGCACTCGACCAGGTGGCCGGCCTCGATGAAGGGACGCGCCATCGGCTCTGGCAGGAAGCCGCCACCCAGGCCATGCAATTGCGCCGACAGCTTGGTGTGCATCGTGGGCACGGTCAGCCGGTCTTGTCCGCCGGCCAGGTTGACCGTCATGCTCGGACCGGCGCGCGAGGAGTCCGCCACCGCGACCGCGCGATGCTGCCGCATGACCGCGTCGCTGAGCGGCCCGGTCAGGCGCGCAAGCGGATGGTGCGGCGCGACGGCGAAGACAAAACGCAACTCGCCGAGCGGCCGCGTGCGGATGCCGGTCGCGGTGAAAGCCAGGCTCGATGCATCGAGCACCGTGCCGATCGCCAGGTCCGCCTCGCCCACGCTGAGCGCCTCGATGGTGCCGAGCAGGGTCTCGTTGCGCAGCTTCAATCGCGTCGGCGGTTCGAGCGCATAGAAAGCGCCGACGAGGTCCAGCACCGGGTCGCGCGCGATCACGCTATCCAGCGCGATGGTCAATTGCGGCTCCCAACCCGTGGCCACGCGCTTCACGCGGTTGGCGACCGCATCGATGTCGGCCAGCAGGCGATCGGTCTCGCGCAGCAGCTCCGCGCCCGCTTCGGTCAAGCGGGCCTGGCGCGCGCTGCGGTCGAACAGCAGCACGTCCAGCGCATCCTCGATCTGCCGCACACGGTAGCTCAGCGCGCTGGGCACCAGGTTCAACGATCGCGCGGCGGCGGCAAAGCTGCCGGTGGCCGCCACCGTCTGCAGCATCGCCAGGGCGTCGGGGGTCAGGACATCGCGCGGTGAAGGCATTTGGCGGGTCATTCGTTCAAATTATTTGAATGGTGCCATCAAAACCGCGCGCTGGTGCGGAGGATTGCACGCCCTAAAGTTCTTCACATCCGCTGCGCATCCGGCGCGGCATTCGAAGAGAAGGCCATTTGGGCCTCAGGAGTTCAACGATGTTGCAAGTCCGTAAATCACAAGATCGCGGTTATGCCGACCATGGCTGGCTGCGTTCATTCCACAGTTTCTCGTTCGCTGGCTACTACGATCCGGCCCACATGGGCTTCGGCAACCTGCGCGTGATCAACGAAGACCGCGTGGCAGGTGGCGCCGGTTTCGGCACCCACGGCCACAAGGACATGGAGATCATCAGCTACGTGCTGTCGGGCGAACTGGCCCACAAGGACAGCATGGGCAACGTGAAGTCGATCCCGCCCGGCGACGTGCAGCGCATGAGCGCGGGGCGCGGCGTCCAGCACAGCGAGTTCAACCACAAGACCGACCAGACCACGCACTTCCTGCAGATCTGGATCGAGCCCAACGTGCGCGGCATCGCGCCCGACTATGAGCAGAAGAATTTCGACGTGGCCGAAAAGCGCGGCAAGCTTCGCCTGGTCGCATCGCCCGATGGCGCCGATGGCTCCGTCAAGGTGAATGCCGACGCGAAGCTGTTCGCCGGCCTCATCGACGGCGACGAGCAGGCCACGCTGGCGCTGGACCCGAAGCGCAAGAACTACGTGCACCTGGTGCGCGGCGAGCTTGAAGTGAACGGCCAGAAGCTGGGCACCGGCGACGCCGCCATGCTCGAAGGCGAGTCGACGCTCACGCTCTCCGGCGGCAAGGACGCGGAAGTCCTGGTCTTCGACCTGAATCCGTAGTTCACCTACAGGCGCCGCGCAGGTCGCGGCGCTTCATTCCACGCATCACAGCCGCGGGCCGGCCCGCCCGGTCCGGCAGCACGGTACCCATTTGTTTTTCTCAACCAAGGAGTCAGTCATGGCCTCAGCTTCCACCACCTCGACCTTTTCTTCGGGCGTCTCGACCAATTCGTTCCAGGACATCACGGCGCTCATCGGCCGCATCCTGATCGCGTACCTGTTCATCCCGGCCGGCATCGGCAAGCTCATGAACTTCACGGGCACCGTCGGCTACGTCGCTTCGGCGGGCTTGCCACTGCCGGAAGTCGGCGCGGCCATCGCCATCTTCGTGGAGGTCGGCCTCGGCATCGCGCTGCTGCTGGGCTTCAAGACGCGCCTGACCGCGCTGGCCATGGCCGTGTTCACCGTGGCCGCGGCGCTGTTCTTCCACAAGTACTGGTCGGCGCCTGATGCGATGAAGATGATGCAGACGATCAACTTCAACAAGAACATGGCCATTGCCGGTGGTCTCATCGCGCTGGCCGGTTTCGGGGCAGGGCGGTTGAGCTTCGACGGCAAGCGCTGAGCAGCGGTGGGGTACGGGCGACAGCGTGGCGGCGGCCAACCCCGTCGCGCAGCGCGATCGCCCGGTGCCGATGAGTCAGGCTCCCGCTCGAGCGGCGGGAGCCCGCCGAGCGTTCCGCCACTTTGAATTCCAGGCGCATGCAATGTGCAGTGACAGGGCTTCCACCGTCCCTGCCCGAGCCTGATCCTTCCTGGCCCGCGGATGCGGGCTTTGGCGCGCTTATTCCCTGCCCAGCCAGGATTCGCCTGCATCCCTGACGACGGCTTGTCGCCGAAATCGGCGCGTGGCCATGAATTCGGGATCCGGCGCAGCTTCCAGCCTCCCGGGGAAGCGAATCGAAGGGGGCGCCGGCACGGCAGAATCGCCGGCACTGCACGGCGATGGACGAAGCGATCGTCATGCCGTCGCTCCCGTCACCCTTCGCCAAGGACATTCATGGCCGACATCGTCGTCGTTTTTCATTCAGGCTACGGCCACACCCAGCGCGTGGCGCAGGCCGTGGCGGACGGCGCCGGCGCGGTGCTTCTGCAGATTGACGGCGACGGCAAGCTGCCGGCAGGCGGATGGGAGATGCTTGCCGCGGCGGACGCCATCATCCTGGGCGCGCCCACCTACATGGGCGGGGCGAGCTGGCAGTTCAAGCGCTTTGCCGATGCCTCGTCGAAGGTCTGGTTCGCCCAGGGCTGGCGAGACAAGCTCTTCGCCGGCTTCACCAACAGCGCCGCCATGAACGGCGACAAGTACGCGACCATCACCTACCTTTGGACGCTCGCCATGC
This sequence comes from Variovorax sp. dw_954, assembly GCF_018449755.1. Lineage (NCBI taxonomy): Bacteria > Pseudomonadati > Pseudomonadota > Betaproteobacteria > Burkholderiales > Comamonadaceae > Variovorax > Variovorax sp. dw_954. The sequence goes on from NZ_JAAVVD010000003.1 coordinate 195,284, forward strand.
AGCACCACGGCCTGTGGATCAGCCAGGGCCTCATGCCCAGCAACAACAAAGCCGCCACGCGCGAGTCGCTGAACTACGTCGGCGGCTACGGCGGGTTGATGACCACCTCGCCGACCGATGCGAGCCCGGGCGAGATGTCCAAGGGAGATCTGGAGACGGCACGGGCTTTCGGGGAGAGGGTGGCCAGCATCGCAACCCGCCAAGCGCCGAAGGTGTGAATCTTTCTGTTGCGGCCACCGATGCCGGGGCTGCGGTGCGTACCGTACTGGCGTACGGCTCCGCTCCGCGAACCGGCCTCCCGGCTGGCGCCCTCGCTACGAAATCTTCACACCGTCTTCGTCGCTGCAGGCCTACATGCGGCGCAGCGACGTGCATCGCAGGCCCGTTTCCAGCATGATCGCGGCCATGAACCCAGACTCGCTCCAGTTGCTGCAACCCGCCGACAAGGACCTCGGCGGCGGCTTCAAGGTCAGGCGCCTGCTGCCTGCCGCGAAGCGCCGATCGGTCGGACCCTTCGTCTTCTTCGACCACTTCGGCCCGGCCACCGAGCAGCCCGGCAACGCGCACGACGTGCGGCCGCATCCGCACATCGGACTGGCCACGGTCACCTACCTGTTCGAGGGCGCGATGATGCATCGCGACAGCATCGGCAGCGTGCAGGAGATCCTGCCGGGCGCCATCAACTGGATGACCGCCGGGCGCGGCATCGTGCATTCCGAACGCAAGCCCGAGCGGCTGCTCGATGCGAGCTATGTGAACCACGGACTGCAACTGTGGTGTGCACTGCCACAAGCCTTCGAGGAAACAGACCCGAGTTTCGAGCACACCGCCGCATCGGACATTCCAGAGACGGTGGTGCAGGGCGTTCCGGTGCGCGTGCTGATCGGCACGGCCTTCGGGCTCAGCTCGCCAGTGAAGACGTTCGCGCCGACGCTGTACCTCGACATCGCTTTGCCCGCCGGCGAGTGGTTCGAACTGCCGGCGCTGGCGCGGGAGATGGCGATCTACGTCGTCGAAGGGGACGTCATGCTCGACGGCGCGCCCGTGGCGGAGCACACCATGGCCGCGCTGGCCGACAACACCGGCGCCTCGCTGGAAGCGCAAACGGCGGTGCGCCTGGTCGTGATCGGCGGCGACCCACTCGACGGCCCGCGCTTCATCACCTGGAACTTCGTATCCAGCCGGCGCGAGCGCATCCTCGAAGCGGGCGCCGACTGGAAGGCGCAGCGCATGGGTCACGTGCCCGGCGAAACGGAATTCATCCCGTTGCCTGAACATCCCTTCGGCAACGCGCAGCCGGACGTCAAGACTACGCCGACGTAGCTTCGTCATTCCCTCTGCAAGAGGATTCCAGGACGCGGGCAGACAGCCACTCATGAAGATCAGGGAGACCATCGACCAACCCGGCGTTGCGGCAGCACTGGCGGCCGCACTGCTCTTCGGCATCGGAACACCGCTGGCCAAGCGGCTGCTGGAGGGCGTCGGTCCGTGGATGCTCGCGGGACTTCTCTACCTTGGCTCAGGCATCGGCCTCGCGCTGCTGCGAAGGCTTCGGCGCGCGCCGCGGGTCGAACTGCCGCGGGGGCAGGGTGTGTGGCTGGCAGGCGCGGTCCTGTCGGGTGGTGTGGTGGGCCCCGTCCTGTTGATGCTGGGGCTCTCGCGCTTGCCGGCATCCGGTGCGTCCCTGCTGCTGAATGCCGAAGGCGTGTTCACCGCGTTGCTTGCCTGGTTTGCCTTCCGGGAGAACTTCGACCGGCGCATTGCGCTCGGCATGCTGTGCATCGTGATCGGCGCCTTGGTCCTGAGCTGGCCGGGCGAGGCGAGCTTCGGCGATGCATGGCCCGCGTTGCTGGTGCTGGGTGCTTGCCTTGCATGGGCCGTCGACAACAACCTGACCCGGAAGGTCTCGCTCAACGACGCGATGTGGATCGCGTCGGTCAAGGGCCTCGCTGCCGGCGTCGTCAACCTGTCGCTGGCCTTCGCAATGGGCGCTGCGCTGCCGTCCGCGGCTCTGGTGGCCGGTGCCATGACGCTGGGCTTCCTGGCCTACGGGCTGAGCCTTGCGTTGTTTGTCGTGAGCCTGCGGCACCTGGGCACCGCGCGAACCGGCGCCTATTTTTCGGTGGCACCCTTTTTTGGCGCATTGGTGGCCGTGGCGATGCTGGGTGAAGCCGTCGATGCGCGCTTGCTGGCGGCCGGCCTCCTGATGGGCATCGGCGTCTGGCTGCACCTGAGCGAGGACCACGCGCACGCCCATGTCCACGAGGCCATGGAACACGAGCACGCGCACGCGCACGACGCGCACCACCAGCATCCGCACCCGCCGGACATCGAGGAGGGCGCGCGTCACTCGCATTGGCATCGCCACGAGCCGCTGGAACACGCGCACCCGCATTTCCCCGATGCGCATCACCGGCACCCGCATTGAGCAAGGGGTGGCTGCTGTTGACCACACCCCCTCGAGCGAGCGCACATCTCCCGTGGGCGAGGCAAGGGCAATCATCGCGCTGCTAAACTCGCCCGCGATGCGTCGCTGGCTCTCCCTGTTCATGCTGGTTCTCCTCCCGCTCCTGTCGAGCTGGAGCGCGGCGGCCGCCTATTGCGGCGATGAGCCCATCGAACGCCCGGCGCATGTGGCCCACCATGTGGACGCGCACCATGACGACGATCAAGGTGGTTCGAATGCGGGCGCATCCGAAGCCCACTGCGACCATTGCCACAGCCCTGGCGCGATGCTTCTGCTGGTTGTTTCCGATGGCCATCGTGCCGGTGCCGGCCAGCCCGCGCCGTGGTCCCGGGCGGCGCTGCGTGCGCCGCCTGCATCTCCGCCCGATCGCCCGAAATGGGCACGCCTCGCCTGATCGGCGGGGCGGCACCTCACATTCCCTGAGCACCGTTCGCGCACGGCACTGAGCCGCGCGTCGCGCTGGCGTATGCCGTGCGTGGCGATCCTATCGATCGCACCTCGCCGATCTCTCGTGAGTTTCAACTTCACCGGAGGATCGGATGCACCGAAGAAAACGAAGACTACTGGGCCTCGTGCGCGTTCACGCGATCGCGCTGGCCATCCTTTGCGGGGCTGGCGCTGCCGCGCAACCGCGCACGATCGAGCCTGCGGCGACGACGCTGCGACAGGCCTTCGAGGCCGCATGGTCGCGCCAACCCGAAGCAGCAGCATTGCGTTTGCGCCACGACGCTGCCAGGGCCCGGCAGGACGCCGCACAAGCCTGGACGCCCGAACCGCCGGCGCTGGCCATCTCGAACAAGACCGACCGGTTCAACCGGGATCTCGGCGCGCGCGAACTGGAGGTCGGCGTGGCCATCCCGCTGTGGCTGCCCGGTGAGCGTTCCAGCAGTAGTGCGCTTGCGGATGCCGAGGCCGCAGGTGTCGAGAGCCGCGCGCTCGCGGCCCGGCTGCGCTTGGCCGGCGTGCTGCGCGAGGCGTGGTGGCAATGGCAGCGGGCACAGGTCGACGTCGATCTGGCGCGCGATCAACTGACCAACGCTCGACTGCTGGCCGCGGATGTGGAACGGCGCGTGAAAGCCGGCGACCTTGCGCGTGCCGACCAGCACCAGGCCGATGGCGCAGTGGCTGCCGCCGAGGCCGCAGCAGCACGCGCGCAGGCAGCCGGTGCGAGCGCTGCGCAGCAATTGCGCGTCGCGATGGCCGGAACCCCGCCGACCGCATCCAGCGCAACGCAGCCCGCCGGTGCAGCGCAGCTTGCCGCCGAGCCCGAACCGCCAAACGATCCAGGGCCCCCCGACGCCGCCGCGCACCCTGCGATCCAGGACCTGCAGCATCGTGTGGCCGTTGCCGACCGCAATGCTGCATTGAGCGCCGTGCGCACGCGTGCCAACCCCGAGTTGCTGATCGCGGCGACGCGCGAGCGCGACCTGCGCAACGAACGCTACGACCCGTCCATCACGCTGGCGCTGCGCATTCCATTTGGCGCGGGCAGCCGCGAATCGGCCCGTACGGGGAGCGTCCAGGCCGAAGCTATCGAGTTGCAGGCGCAGCTGGCGCTGGAGCGCGAACGCCTCGCGGCCGAGTACGAGGCATCGCGCCAACGCGTGGGTTCGGCACGAGCCCTGGTGGCGGCTGCCGAACGGCGCGCTCGGCTGGCGAACGAATCGCGCGGCTTCTTCGAGAAGTCATTCCGCATGGGCGAGAGCGACTTGCCCACGCGCCTGCGCATCGAGGCCGAGGCGGTCGAAGCGCAGCGCCAGGCCGCGAGCGCATGCATCGAGCTCGCAGCAGCCATCTCGCAATGGCGCCAGGCGCTGGGCCTCCTGCCCGAGTGACGCATCGCCGCACCCATTCCCCGAATACGAAAGCTTCCCCATGACACCGAATTTCTTCTTCACATGGAGCCTCGCGGCCATGCTGCTGGCGACCGGCCCCGCAGCGGCCAGCGACGGCCATGACCACGGCAATGCGTCGTCCGCCGCCGCCGGCCCGGCCTCGCCGCGCTTTGCCGCCGTCTCCGACACTTTCGAACTGGTCGGCGTGCTGAACGGCAAGCACCTGACGCTGTACCTCGACCGCTTTGCCGACAACAGCCCGGTGAAGGATGCCCGGCTCGACCTCGAGATCGATGGCGTCAAGTTGAAGGCTGAGCCGCACGGCGAAGGCGAGTTCGAGGCCACGCTGGCCGCGCAGCCGCGGGCGGGCGTGCTGTCGATCATCGCCAACGTCGACGTCGACGTCGACAACGAGTCCGACCTGCTCGCGGGCGAACTGGACATTCACGCCGACGCGCATGAGGACGCCGCTGCAAACGGACGCGATTGGAAAGCGATCGCGGGCTGGGCCTTCGGCGGGGTGGCGACACTGGCCTTGCTGGTGCGGGGAGCGCGGCGCACGGGGCCGGCGCGCGAACGGCGCGCGGGAGGTGTCGCATGAACCGCCTCGTTCTGCTCGCGGCCATCGCATTGCCGCTCTTTCTAGCGCCTGCGCACGCCGGCGAAGGCCATGACCACGGTGGCGCGTCCGCTGCGTCGAACACCAATGGTCCGCACCGCCAACCCGATGGAAGCGTGTTCCTGCCCAAGCTGGCCCAGCGCCAGCTCGGCGTGCGCACACGCCTGACCGCAGCCGGCGAACTGCCGCGCACAGTCGAACTGAGCGGCAAGGTGCTGATGGACCCCAACGCCGGCGGACGCGTGCAGGCGATGGTCGCCGGTCGCATCGAGCCCGGGCCCAAGGGCCTGCCGGTGGCCGGCCAGCCGGTTCGCCAGGGCGAGGTCCTGGGCTGGGTGTTGCCATCGGCCGCACCCATCGAGCGCTCGAACCAGTCGGCGCTGCTGGCCGAACTGCGGGCGAGCCAGGCGCTCGCGAACAAGCGTGTCGCGCGGTTGAAGGAACTTGCCGACACCGTGCCGCGCAAGGACATCGAGGCCGCCGAAAGCGAGGCCGCAAGCCTTGCGGCCCGTGCCGCAGCCATCGGCGCGGGATTGAGCAACCGGGACCCGCTGGTCGCGCCGGTGACCGGCCTGATCGCCTCAGCGAATGTGGTCGCCGGCCAGGTCGTGGATGCGCGTGAACTCGTCTTCGAAGTCGTCGACCCATCCCGCATGCGCATCGAGGCACTGGCCTTCGACACCGCCGTGGCAGCCGACATCGCCGGGGCCACGCTGGCCATCGGCGACGAACGGCTTGCGCTCACCTTCACCGGCGCGGGACGCAGCCTGCGCCAGCAGGCGTTGCCGCTGGGCTTCAAGGCGCAAGGCGATGGCGTCTCGAAGCTGGCAGTCGGCCAGCCGGTGCGCGTGTTCGTGCAGACGCGGCAGAAGGTCAAGGGCATTGCCGTGCCGGTGGCCGCCTTGATGAAGAACCCTGCGAATCAAACCATCGTGTGGGTCAAGACTGCGCCCGAGCGCTTCGAGCCGCGCACCGTCACGGTCGAGCCGCTCGACGGGGTCGACATCGCGGTCACCTCGGGCCTTGCCGCGGGCGACCGTGTCGCGACGCAGGGCGCCACGCTGATCAACCAGGTGCGCTGAGATGTTCAAGTGGCTACTGGAAAACAGCTTGCGCAACCGGCTGATGGTGATCATCGGCAGCCTGGTCGTGATGGGCTACGGCGCCTTCACGCTGTCGCGCACACCGGTGGATGTGTTCCCCGATCTCAACAAGCCCACCGTCACCATCGTCACCGAGGCGGGCGGCATGGCGGCGGAGGAGGTGGAGCAGCTCATCACCTTCCCGCTGGAGACGACGATGAACGGCCTGCCCGGCGTGGATACGGTGCGCTCCGTGTCGTCGGCCGGTCTGTCCTTCCTCTACCTGACCTTCGACTGGCGCACCGACATCTTCCGTGCGCGCCAGCTCGTGTCGGAGCGGCTGGCGTCGATGGAGGAGGGCATCGCAGCCGGCGTCACGCCGCGCATGGGGCCGATCAGCTCGATCATGGGCGAGATCATGCAGATCGCGATCCCGGTCGACACCACCAAGATCAGCCCGATGGCGGTGCGCGAATACGCCGACTGGGTGTTGCGCCCGCGCCTGCTGTCGGTGCCCGGCGTGGCACAGGTCATCCCGATCGGCGGCGAGGTGCGGCAGTTCCAGGTGCAGCCGAACACCGTGCGCATGGCTGAACTCGACATCACGCACGCGCAACTGGAGGCTGCGCTCAAGGGGTTTTCGTCCAACACCTCGGGCGGCTTCCTGGAACTGAACGGGCGCGAGTACCTCATCCGCAACCTCGGGCGAACCTCGCGCCTCGACGACCTGAAGGACCTGCCGATTTCGACGAAGGACGGGCAACCCTTGCTGCTGCGCCAGATCGCCGAGGTGGCCTTCGCGGCGGCCACCAAGCGCGGCGACGCAGGCTTCGAAGGCAAGCCCGCCGTGATCCTCGGCATCCAGAAGCAGCCGAGCGCCGACACCATCGCGCTGACGCGCGCACTGGAAGACGCGCTCACCGGCATGAAGGCCTCGTTGCCGCCCGGCATGGAGGCGCCGCGCGTCACCTTCCGGCAGGCCAGCTTCATCGAGGCCTCGATCACCACGCTGCAAGGCAAGCTGATCGGAGCCTCGGTGTTCGTGGCGGTGATCCTGTTCTTCTTCCTCGGCACCTTGCGCCCGACCGTGATCGCGCTCACGGCCATCCCGGTGTCGATCTTCGTCACGGCGCTGGTCTTCAGGTACTTCGGCCTGTCGATCAACACGATGACGCTGGGCGGACTGGCGATTGCCATCGGCGGACTGGTCGATGACGCGGTGGTCGGCGTGGAGAACGTGTTGCGGCGGCTGAAGGAAGACCGCGCCGCGCATCCGGAACGCCCAATGGACACCGTCGAGTTGGTCGGTCGGGCGACCATGGAAGTGCGCTCGGCCATCCTCTATGCGACGGTGATCATCGTGCTGGTGTTCATCCCGCTGTTTGCCTTGCCGGGGCTGGAGGGGCGGCTGTTCGTGCCGCTCGGCATCGCGTTCATCGTGTCGACTCTGGCCTCGCTGGTCGTGTCGGTCACCGTGACGCCGGTGCTCAGCTACTACCTGCTGCCGCGCATGAAGTCGCTGGACCACGGTGACACGAAGATGCTGGCCTGGCTGAAGGCGCGCTACCGTGCCGGATTGCAAGGCGTGCTCGACCGGCCGAAGGCCGCGCTGGCCGCGGCCGGCATCGCGGTGCTGGCCGCAGGCGCGTCGGTGCCATTCTTTCCGACCACCTTCCTGCCGCCCTTCAACGAAGGGACCTTGCTGATCGGGCTGCGCCTGAACCCCGGCGTGACGCTGGCCGAAACAGCCGCACTCGCGCGGCAGGCCGAGGTGCTGGTCAAGCAGGTGCCGGAAGTCACACACGTGGGCCGGCGCAGTGGCCGCGCCGAACTCGACGAGCATGCCGAGGGTGTGCATGTCAGCGAACTCGACGTGGGCCTGCTGCCGACGGCCGAGCTGACGCGCAGCATGGACGACATCAAGGCCGATATCCGCGCCCGGCTGTCCAACCTGCCGGCCGCGCTGGAGATCGGCCAGCCGATCTCGCACCGGATCGACCACATGCTCTCGGGCGTGCGCTCGCAGATCGCCATCAAGATTTTCGGTGAAGACCTCGATGTGTTGCGGGGGCAGGCCGACGCGCTGCGTGCAACGCTGGCGACCATCCCGGGCATCGCCGATCTGCAGGTCGAGAAACAGGTGCTGGCGCCGCAGATCAAGGTGCGCGTGGACTATGCGGCTGCCGCGCAGTACGGCGTGCCCGCGCCGCAGGTGATGGCCACGCTGCAAGCCCTGGTCGAAGGCGAGAAGGTGGCGCAGATCGTCGAGGGCGGGCGGCGCTTTGCGCTCGTCGTGCGCTTGCCCGAAACGGCGCGCTCGGTCGACGGGCTGGGGCAGATCCTCATCGAGACGCCGACCGGCCGCATTCCGCTGTCGAGGATCGCGACCATCGAGGACGGCGACGGGCCGAACCAGATCAGCCGCGACGACGGCAAGCGGCGCATCGTGCTCTCGGCCAACGCGCAGGGCCGGCCGCTGTCGGAGGTGGTGGCCGACATCCGCGCCGCGGTGGCGCAGGCCCGGTTGCCCGAGGGCTACTTCATCACGCTGGGCGGGCAGTTCGAGGCGCAGGAGGAGGCGTCACGGCTGGTCGGGCTGCTGTCGCTCGTGTCGCTCGCGCTGATGTTCGTGGTGCTGTACGGCCGGTACAAGTCGGTGGTGCTGTCGGCGCTGATCATGGTCAACATCCCGCTGGCGCTGGTGGGCGCGGTGGTCGGTCTGTGGATCTCAGGGCAGCCGCTGTCGGTGGCGGCGCTGGTGGGCTTCATCACGCTGGCGGGCATCTCGGTGCGCAACGGCATCCTGAAGGTCAGCCACTACATCAACCTGATGCGCCTCGAAGGCGAGGGCTTCGACCGGCAGATGATCGTGCGCGGCTCGCTGGAGCGGCTGGCGCCGGTGTTGATGACCGCGCTGGTGACGGCATTCGCGCTGGCGCCGCTGCTGTTCGAGGCCGAGCAACCGGGCACCGAGGTGCTGCATCCGGTGGCGGTGGTGATCTTCGCGGGCCTGATCAGCTCGACCTTGCTCGACACCTTCCTCACGCCGGCGATGTTCTGGCTGTTCGGCCGCAAGCCGGCCGAGCGCTTGCTGGACGACAAGGACGCGGGCGCGCTGTGAGCGTGCCGATCCCATCCATTTTTCTCAACACAAAGGTTCATCATGAAACGCTCATTGCTCGTTGCCCTCTGCGCCGCCGTCGTCTCTGCGTCGGCATTCGCTGCCGGAGACCACGGTCACGCCCCTCGCCACGGCGGCGTGGTGGCGGAAACAAGGCAGCTCGACCAGGAACTGACCGCCAAGCCCGATGTGATCCGGCTCTACCTGCGCGACCACGGCAAACCAGTCGATATCACCAAGGCCAGTGCCCGACTCACCCTGCTGTCGGGCAGCGAGAAGCAAGAGGTCGAGTTGCGGCCCGCGGGCGACAGACTCGAGGCGACGGGCGCCTTCAAGGTAGGGCCTGGCACCAAGGCGGTGACGGTCGTGACGGGGGCCAGCGCATCGCCGTCCACCGCCCGTTTCACGCTGAAATGAACAGCTCGGATGCCTCCGACTGCCCTTGCAAGCCGGGACGCGGATTGGAGGCTGGGGCGGGATCACGCCGAGGGCGGTGGGTGTCCCCCGCAGCGAAATGACCCTGGAACCGCAGCCGCATGTGCCTGAGCGTGCCGTGATCGGCGTGCCAGGCAAGGGGCGACGACGCAGTGGGCTCCTGCCCACAAGGAGGAGCAACGCCGCATGGCGCGTCGAGCGCGGTGCGATCGGGTGCATGGGGCCGCGGGCTCCAGGGTCCGGGGAGGAGCCGAAGGCGGGGGACATTCGCGGAGGGGGATGCCCACCGCCCTCGGCCCGCGCCCCGATGTGTACTCGACCCACACTCCCGCTCAAGATTCATGCGTCGCGGGTCGCGCGAAATCGCGGTGGGAAACTGAAATTGAAATAGCGGACGAGCGACCTGGCCTGCGCACTGGGACGCTCGCCGCCAAGGCAGCAACTATTGCTTGATCGCGATATCCGGGTCTTCCGCAGCGCGGGCGCTCGCGGCGTGGCCGCTGGCTGCAAGGTTGGCGTCGAGCGTGCGGCGGCCATCAAAGACGAAGCATTCGCCCCGGTAGTGCGCGCCGCCAACTTCCTCGAAGTACTTGAGGATGCCGCCTTCGAGCTGAAGTACGTCGGGCAGGCCGGCTTCGTGCATCAGGATAGCGGCCTTCTCGCAGCGGATGCCGCCGGTGCAGAAGCTCACGACGGTCTTGCCTGCCAACTCGTCGCGATGGTCGAGCAAGGCCCTCGGAAACTCGGTGAACTTCTCGATGCGCCAATCGATCGCGCCTTCGAAGGTCCCGTGATCGACCTCGAAGGCATTGCGCGTATCGAGCAGCACCACGGGCTTGCCCGCATCGTCATGCCCCTGGTCGAGCCAGCGCTTGAGTGTTTGCGCCTCCACGCCCGGCGCGCGGCCGGTGGCGGGCTGGATCGCCGGATGGTCCATGCGAATGATCTCGCGCTTGAGCTTGACCAGCATGCGCCGGAAAGGTTGCGCGGCCGACCAGCTTTCCTTGGTTTCGAGGTCGGCAAAGCGCGGGGCGGCACGCAAGGCCGCGACAAATTCGCGCACCGCATCGCCCGGCCCGGCCAGGAAGAGGTTGATGCCTTCGGGCGCCAGCAGGATGGTGCCCATGAGGCCGAGCCCCCGGGCTTGCGAGAGCAACTGCTCGCGCAGTTCGTGCCCGTCGTCGATGGCGACGAACTTGTAGGCGGCGATGTTCAGGATTTCATTCACGGGGCGGGATTCTAGGCGGGGCATGCCGGCCCATCCGGGCATGCCTACTGCCCGACCAGCCGCTGGATCGCCTTGCCGTGCCTGTAGTGGAAAAGCTGCATGAACGTGGCGACCAGCAAGCCGCCGACCAGCCCGCCTATTGCGGCGAGCGATCCCCGCGCCAGGTTCTCCTGGCCCCACGACAGGCCCAGCCACAGAACCGGCAGCAACGGCACGAGCGTGAGCAGCAGCGGACCCCAGACCGCGCGTGCTTCGCGGCTTGCCTTGCCAGAAAGAGGCGCTGGCCCTCTGGAACGTGCCGCAGCACCGGAAATCGCTGCAACAGCCGGGCTTCGCGCGCGGCGATGGAAATGGCCATGAAAGGTGTCTCCCTGAAATTTTTTGCAAGTATCGTCAATAAGCGCGTGGGTGCTCGTTCTCCCTGATGAGGACAACCCTTCGACCACCCGTGAATGCACCTTGTGAAAGGCCCGCTTCCTACAATGGAGGCATGTTTGTTCACCTGCGCCTGCACACCGAATTTTCCGTCGTCGACGGCACCAACCGCATCGACGAAGTTGTCAAGGCCGCCGCCAAGGACAAGCAACCCGCGCTGGCCATCACCGACCTGAGCAACCTCTTCGGCGCGATCAAGTTCTACAAGGAAGCACGGGGCAAGGGCGTGAAGCCGGTGCTTGGAGCCGAGATTTTCCTGGAAGGCCTGGGAAAGGAGCCCGGCGCGCTGACCCGCATGGTACTGCTGGTGCAGGACATGCAGGGCTACCTGAACCTTTCGGAACTGCTGGCGCGTGCCTGGACGCAGAACGTCGGGCGTGGCCAGTCGCAGGCGGCCTGCAAGCTGGAGTGGCTCGAGGAGTTGAATGGCGGCTTGATCTGCCTCTCCGGCGCGCAGGCCGGGCCGCTGGGCCATCCGCTGCTGCAAGGCGGTGCGCATGGCGATGCACGCGCTCCTGAAATCGCGTTGCAGCTCGCCGGGATCTTCCCGCATCGCTTCTACGTCGAACTGCAACGCGCCGGCCGTCCAGAGGACGAACCGCACGTCATCGCCGCCGTGCAGTTGGCGGCGCGCCTGCAGTTGCCCGTGGTCGCAACGCATCCGGTGCAATTTGCCGCGCCGGAAGACTTCGAGGCGCACGAAGCGCGTGTCTGCATTTCCGAAGGCGAAATCCTGGGCAACCAGCGACGCGTCCGCAAGTTCACGCAAGAGCAGTATTTCAAGTCCTCTGCCGAGATGAAGGCGCTGTTCGCCGACGTGCCCAGTGCCATCGCCAACACGGTCGAGATCGCCAAGCGCTGCAACCTCACGCTGGTGCTCGGAAAGCCGCAGTTGCCGGACTTTCCGACGCCGCTCATCGACGGCGTGCCGATGCCGATCAACGACTTCTTCAGGGAGGAGTCATTCGAAGGGCTGGAGGTTCGGCTCGCGCACCTGTACCCCGATGCGGCCAAGCGCGACGCGCAGCGGCCACGCTACGTCGAGCGCCTGGAGTTCGAGATCAACACGATCCTGAAGATGGGCTTCCCGGGCTATTTCCTCATCGTGGGCGACTTCATCAAGTGGGCCAAGAACAACGGCTGCCCGGTCGGTCCGGGTCGCGGTTCGGGCGCCGGCTCGCTCGTGGCCTATGCGCTCAAGATCACCGACCTCGACCCTCTCGAATACAACCTGCTGTTCGAGCGCTTCCTGAACCCCGAACGCGTCTCGATGCCCGACTTCGACATCGACTTCTGCCAGGGCAATCGCGACCGCGTGATCGACTACGTGAAGGACAAGTACGGCCGCAACGCGGTGAGCCAGATCGCCACCTTCGGCACCATGGCCGCGCGCGCCGCCATCCGCGACGTGGGCCGCGTGCTCGACATGAGCTACATGTTTTGCGACGGCATCAGCAAGCTGATCCCGAACAAGCCGGGCATGTCGTACACGCTGCAATACCCGCCGGTTCCCAAGGTCGACGGCGACAAGAACAACTACGCCATCGAGATGGAGCCGCAGCTCGCGGCCCGCATCGAGAAGGAAGAAGAAGTGAAGATGCTGGTCGAGCTCGCGCAGAAGCTCGAAGGCATGACCCGCAACATCGGCATGCACGCGGGCGGCGTGCTGATCGCGCCGGGCAAGCTCACCGACTTCTGCCCGCTCTACCAGCAGCCGGGCAGCGACTCCGCGGTAAGCCAGTACGACAAGGACGACGTCGAAGCCATCGGCCTGGTGAAGTTCGACTTTCTGGGTCTTGCCACGCTCACGATCCTGGAGATCGCCAAGGACTTCATCGTCGCGCGCCACAAAGGCCAGGAGGACTTCGCGTTCGAGAACATCCGGCTCGACGACGCCGCCACCTACAAGCTCTTCGCCGACGGCAAGACCGAGGCCGTGTTCCAGTTTGAATCGCGCGGCATGCAGGGCATGCTGAAGGACGCGCGTCCCACGCGGCTCGAAGACCTGATCGCGCTCAACGCGCTGTATCGCCCAGGCCCTATGGACCTGATCCCGAGCTTCGTCGCGCGCAAGCACGGCCGCGAGCCGGTCGAGTACCCGCATCCGCTGGTCGCCGACATGCTCAGCGAGACCTACGGGATCATGGTCTACCAGGAGCAGGTCATGCAGACCGCGCAGATCCTGGGCGGCTACTCGCTCGGCGGCGCCGACCTGCTGCGCCGCGCGATGGGCAAGAAGAAGCTCGAGGAAATGGCCGAGCACCGCGCCATCTTCCGCAAGGGCGCGGCGGTCAATGGCATCAACGAAGAGAAGGCCGACGAGATCTTCGACTTGATGGAGAAGTTCGCAGGCTACGGCTTCAACAAGTCGCACGCTGCCGCCTACTCCTTGCTGGCGTATCACACGGGCTGGCTCAAGGTCCATTACTGCGCCGAGTTCTTCTGCGCGAACATGACCGTGGAAATGGACGACACCGACAAGCTCAAGGTGCTGTTCCAGGATGCGATCAAGAACTTCGGCCTGACCTTCGAGCCGCCGGACGTCAACCGTGGCCGCTATCGCTTCGAGCCGGTCACCGACAAGGTGATCCGCTACGGCCTCGGTGCCGTCAAGGGCACGGGCCAGCATGCCATCGACGCCATTGCGGCAGCGCGGGAAGAGAGCGGCCCATTCAAGAGCCTGTTCGACTTCTGCGTGCGCGTGGACCGCACGCGCATCAACAAGCGCACGGTCGAGGCGCTGATCAAGGCCGGCGCCTTCGACCTGATCCAGCAGAACCGCGCGTCGCTGGTCGCATCGATCGATCGTGCCTACGAGTTCGCCAACGCCACGGCAGCCAACGCGGCGCAGGTCGACATCTTCGGCGACAGTGAGCACGGCTCGGCCACGCAGGAGCCCGAACTCGTCGCGGCAACGCCGTGGGGCGTGAAGGAGCGCCTGACCTACGAGAAGACCGCCATCGGCTTCTACCTCTCCGGCCACCTGTTCGACGAGGTCGAGCACGAGGTGCGCCGCTTCTGCAAGCGCGAGATCACCGACCTGCTCGACTCGCGCGACCAGCAGGTGATCTCGGGCATCGTGAGCGACCTTCGCATCATCAACGGCCAGCGTGGCCGCATGGTGCTGTTCAAGCTCGACGACAAGAGCGACGCCATCGACGCCACCTGCGACGAAGCCACTTACAACGCCAATCGCAACGTGCTGAAAGACGACGAACTCGTCGTCGTCAGCGGCGTGCTGCAACAGGGCCGAGGCGGCTTCGAGGCGCGCTTCAAGGTCGCGCAAGTTTGGAGCCTGGCTGCGGCGCGTTGCCGCTTCGGCAAGTTCCTGCGTGTCGCGGTGAATGGCAAGGCGCCGGACATAGCGCGCATCGCCCGGGACTTTCCGCCGCGCAGGCCGGAGAACAGCGAGCCCGACGAGCCGCGCATCGGCCTGCCGGTGCGGCTGTCACTTGCGCGTGGCGGTGCGCAGGTGGAGCTGCAGCTTGGGGAGGCGGCGCGATTCTTCCCGGAAGATGCGGCGCTGGCGAGCTGGACGGCGCAGGCCGAGGCGGGGAATGCGGTGGTGGTCTACGAATAGGGGCGGCGAAAGGGGCCTGCTGAATGCGGGCTTCCGAACGCAGAGGACGCAAAGATTCCGCGGAAGTCGCAGAAGAAGACAAGAAAAAATCCAAGAATTCTTTGGGTTTTCCTTTTGCGACTTCTGCGAAAGCTCTGCGACTTCTGCGTTCGGCACCCGATCCCGAATTCAGGTCTGCGCTTCGCAGGGTCGAGGTGACTGTGCAGGCCGCACTGTCAAATTGTTCGTTCCAGCGCGGCGATCACTTCATCCCGTCCAGGCACTTCGACCCGCAGCAGCGTGGCAACGAGCCGCGCATCGGCCCTGCCGGGGCGGCTGTCGCCATTGGCAGCGCTGGGATTCATGTCAGTCCCTGGGACGCAAGCCGACCAGCATCGGCGTGATGATCCGGCCATCTGCCGTGCGAGGCAGCTTGTCGGTCTTGCGCAGCCCACCTTCTGCAGCGGTGTCCCAGGCCGAGTTCCCGCTGGACCGTACCAGCCGGACACCGGTGATCGTGCCGTCAGGCGCCAATTTGACCTCGAACTCCGCGCGTGGATTGCCGCTGACCGTGTCGGCGTCCGGATAGGTGATGTTGGGACGAACCGCGTTCGCGATGCGTGCGCCGTACCCGGCGTCACCCCCGCTTCCCGAGCCGCCGGCATTGCCGATCTTGGGCGCCGAATTCTGATCGCCGGACGCCAGCCCCTGCATCCGCTTGAGCGTGGCCGCGCGATCGGCCGCAGCTTGCTTCGCCGCATCAGCCGCTGCCTGCTTGGCCGCTTCGGCTTTCTTCGCTTCAGCCTGTTTTGCTGCGTCCGCCAGCTTGGCCGCTTCCGCCTTCTTCGCTTCCGCTTCGTCGCGCTTGCGCTGCTCGGCAAGCTTCTGCTTCTGTTCGTCCTTCTTGCGCTCGGCTTCGTCGTCCGCGCGCTGTTTGGCTTCGCGGTCCTTCTGGGCCTGCGCCTTCTTTGCGGCGACCTGCTGCTGCCGCAGCCGTTCCTGCTCCTCTGCCTCGGCCGCCTCGCGCTGCTCCTTCAGCTTCTTCTCGCGTTCGAGCGCGATGTCGGGCGCCTTCGGCGTGGGCTCCGGCGGCTTCACCGCTTGCGGCGGCGGTGGAGGGGGTGGCGGTGGTGGTTGCGGGGCCGGGGCCGGGGTGGGCGGCGGCGGTGGCACGGGCACTGGCGGCGGCTCCGGCCGCGGCGCGGCGCGCTGCACGGTCGCAGACCAGAGTTCGGCCTCGACCGCCTCGTCGTCGGCTTCCCGCTTCCAGTGCACGCCCCAGGTGAGGGCGGCGATCAGCAGCGCATGCGCGATCAGCGCGAGCACCACGGCGCGCGGTGTGCCGCGTTGCGGTGGCGGCGCGAATTCGGGGCGGTCAGCGGCCAGTGACATGCGTTATTTGCCGCCTGTCGTGGTCACGGAGAGGCCGACGCGGTCGATACCGCCTCGCTTCAGCTGATTCATCGCCTTGACGACGGTTTCGTACTTGACCGACTTGTCGGCGCTGATGACCACCGGGCGCTGGTCGTCGCCGCCCTGTGCATCCTTCGCGGCCTTGCCGATCTGCGCCATGGGTATCGACGTGCCGCCGGTGCCTTGCGACGAGTCCTTCTTGAACTGCACCTCGTCATCGCTCTTGATGACGATCTCGATCGGCTTGTCGGGCTGCTTGTTGGCCTTGTCGACGCTCGGCAGGTTGATCACGCTCGGCGTGATCAGCGGCGCCGTGACCATGAAGATGATCAGCAGCACCAGCATCACGTCGATGAACGGGACCATGTTGATCTCGTTGATGGTGCGGCGGCCTCGGCCGCGGGAGGACATGGCGGGCATGGCGGGCGTCTCCGTTCAGCGGTTCGTCGCGGCGGCGACGTTGGCCGACAGGTTGCGCTGCAGGATGTTGGAGAACTCCTCGATGTAGGTCTCCAGCGCGATCGCGATCTTGTCGATCTCGCGTGCGAAGCGGTTGTAGGCCACCACCGCCGGGATCGCCGCGAACAGGCCGATGGCCGTGGCCACCAGTGCTTCGGCGATGCCGGGCGCCACGGTGGAGAGTGTCACCTGCGCCAGCGCGGCGAGGCCGGTGAAGGCATGCATGATCCCCCACACCGTGCCGAACAGCCCCACGTACGGCGACACCGAACCCACGGTGGCCAGGAACGAGAGGTTCTGTTCCACCGCATCCAGCTCACGCTGGAAGCTCGCCCGCATCGCGCGGCGCGCGCCGTCGAGCAGCGTGCCTGCGTCGATGATGTTGCGCTCGCGCAGCTTCTGGTACTCGCGCATGCCGCTCGCGAAGATGCGTTCCATCGGGCCGGCCAGCTTGGCGTTCTGCGCAGCGGAGGCGAACAGTTCGTTGAGGCTGGTGCCCGACCAGAACTCGCGCTCGAACTCATCGTTGAGCGCACGCGTGCGCTTGAGCGAAAAGTACTTGCGGAAGATGGCGGCCCAGCTCGCGACCGACACCACGACCAGCAGCAGCACCACCAGCTGCACAGGAATGCTGGCGTGGATCAGCAGGGAAAGTATCGAGAGGTCTTGGTTCATGGCTTGAGCTTAGGTGAGGGCCCCTTGGCCGCTTCGTCGCGCGGGCCCCCCGGCGATTCGTTGTTGAGACATGGAGCCGCCGGCGCGCCGAGGGTTCCCGTCACGCGGGCCGGAATGCGCGCTGGCCGCAAGGTGGTGGCATCGACCCATCCGATGCGGATCGTGCCTTCGCAAAGCAGCTTGCCTTGCTCCGTTTTTGATAGCACGCGCTGGCCGATTATCAATGACGCCGAGCCGATTTGTTGAACATCGGCTGTAACGAGCAGTTCATCGTCGAGGCGGGAGGGGAGGTGGTACTTGATCTGCGTCTCGCTCACGACGAACTGGCAGCCCGTCTCGTCGCGCAACTGCCGCTGTTCGATGCCGAGCGAGCGCAACCATTCGGTGCGCGCGCGCTCCATGAACTTCAGGTAGTTGGCATAGAACACGATGCCGCCGGCGTCGGTGTCTTCCCAGTACACGCGGATCGGGAACTGGAAGCTCATGGGAGCCTCCACGCGCCGCGGTTCGTGTTCGCGCTCATGCAGCCAAAGCCTTCAGTCGCTCGATGGCCTCTTGCAGATGCGCCATCGAACTCGCCGTCGAGAAGCGCACGAATTGCGCCGTCTCGGCCGTGCCGAAGTCGCGGCCCGGCGTGACGGCGACATGCGCGCGTTTCATCGCCTCGAAGGCGAAGTCCCAGCTGCCTTCGATGCCCAGTTTCCGTGCGAGCGAACTGCAATCGGCCCAGGCGTAGAAAGCGCCATCCGGCACCACCGGCACGGTCAGGCCGAGTGCGTTCAACTGCGGTATGAACCAGTCGCGCCGCGCCTTGAATTCGGCGCGCCGGCGTTCGTATTCGGCAATGCTTTCCGGCTCGAAGCAGGCCAGTGCCGCGTACTGCGACACCGTACTGGCGCAGATGAACAGGTTCTGCGCGAGGCGTTCGATCACGGGCACCAGCGCTTCCGGCACGACCAGCCAGCCCAGTCGCCAGCCGGTCATGTTGAAGTACTTGCTGAAGCTGTTGATGCTGATGACGTTGTCGTCGATCGCCAATGCGGTCTGTCCGAAAGCGTCGTGGTCACGTGCCCCCACGCTCGGCACTGGCGTGTCCTCGCTGCCCCCCGGGGGGGCGCCGGCTTGCTCGGGGTGGCCCAGCGCTGCGCCGTACGACAGGCCCAGGTAGATTTCGTCGATCAGCGTGATGCCGCCGCGCCTCGTCACCACTTCGTGGATGCGCCGCAGTTCGTCCGGCGCGATCGACGTACCGGTCGGGTTGGAGGGCGAAGCCAGCAACACGCCGCGTGTCCGGTCGGTCCAGGCCGCCTCAACCTTTTCCGCGCTGAGCTGGAAACGCTCTGCCGCGGTGGTCGGCACCAGTACCGCCTTGCCTTCGGCGGCACTCACGAAATGGCGGTTGCACGGATAGCTCGGGTCGGGCAGCAGCATCTCGTCGCCGGCCTCGATCAACGCCAGGCAGGCCAGTTGCAGCGCGGCTGAAGCGCCGGCCGTCACCACGATGCGGCGCGCCGGCACATCGACGCCGAAGCGCTGCGCATACCAGCCACTGATGCGCTCGCGCAGGGCGTCCAGGCCGACGGCGTGCGTGTAGTGCGTGGCGCCGCTGCGCACGGCCCGCATGGCCGCCTCCTGCACCAGCGGTGGCGCGGTGAAGTCGGGCTCGCCGATGTTGAGGAAGATCATCGGGCGATCGGTGTTGGCCACCTCGCGCGCCAGCTTGCTGGCGGCCTTGGCCACTTCCATCACGTAGAACGGCTCGATGCGCTCCGCCCGCGCCGACACCCTCATCGGACGTTGCCCTTGGCCCGGTCCGCCTCGACTTCCGCCGCGCGCAGCTTCGGCGCCAGCCCGTTGAGCACGGCGTTCACGTACTTGTGCCCGTCGGTACCGCCGAACTCCTTGGCGAGTTCCACGCATTCGTTGAGCACCACGCGCCACGGCACGTCGAGGCAATTCTGGAATTCGTAGACGCCGATCCACAGCACCGCGTGCTCGACCGGCGAGATCTCTTCCATCTTGCGATCGAGCAGCGGCAGGATCAGCGCGTCCATGTCCGACGCCTGCTCGATCGAGCCGTGCAGCAGCGCATCGTAATGCGCTGCGTCGGCCTTGTGAAAGCCCGCGAGGTCGCGCGTGAAGTGGTCGATCTCGGTCGCGTCGTTGCGCCCGACCAGGTGCTGGTACAGCGCCTGCAGCGCAAACTCGCGTGCGCGGCTGCGGTTGGACTTTGCCGAGGCCTTGCGCGCGCCGGTGCTCGTCAGGCCGGGGGCCGACTTTCGCGGCGGCTTGTTCTTGCTGGGGGTTTGTTCGGTCATGACAGTTGTGCCAGCAGCTGCGCCATCTCGACCGCCACGCGCGCCGCGTCGCGGCCCTTGTCGGTCTGTCGGGCCACGGCCTGCGCCAGGTTCTCGGTGGTGATGATCGCGTTGGCGACCGGGATGCGGTAGTCGAGCGCCACGCGGCTCACGCCTGCGCCCGACTCGTTGGCCACCAGTTCGAAGTGATAGGTCTCGCCGCGGATGATGCAGCCCAGCGCGATCAGCGCCTGGTAACCGCCGCGCTCGGCGAAGGCCTGCAGCGCCACGGGCACCTCCAGCGCGCCGGGCACGAAGACGTGGTCGATGTCGTCGTCCGCAACACCCAGCGAAGCCAGCTCGGCCAGGCAGGCCGCCGCGAGTGCGCCGGTGATGTCCTCGTTGAAGCGCGCCTGCACGATGCCGATGCGCAAGCCCTTGCCATCGAGCGCGCCAGCGGCGCCCTTGTTCGCGTTCAGCATGTTCAGCAGTCCTTGTGGGTGTAGCCGACGATCTCGAGGCCATAGCCGGGCGTCATGCTCGGCATGCGACGCGGGTTCGCCATGAGGTTCATCTTGTGCACGCCGCAGTCGCGCAGGATCTGCGCGCCCACGCCGTAGTTGCGCAGGTCCATGCGGCCGCGCTCGGGCGCCTGGGCCGGTCGCGCGGTGCCTTCGAACTGGCTCAGCAACTCGGCCCCCGACTCGCCGCAGTTGAGCAGCACGGCCACGCCTTTGCCTTCTGCCGCGATGTGCGCCAGGCTCGCATCGAGGCTCCATGAATGCAGCGCGCGGTTGACTTCGAGCGCATCGAGCACCGACAGCGGCTCGTGCACGCGCACCGGCACGACATCGTCGGTCGCCCAAGCGCCGCGCACGAGTGCCAGGTGCACGCCGTTGCTTGGCTTGTCCCGGAAAGCGTGCGCCGTGAACGCACCCCAGGCGGTGTTGATCTCGCGGCTGCCGACCTTCTCGATCAGCGTTTCAGTCTGCGCGCGGTGCTCGATCAGCGCGGCGATGGTGCCGATCTTGAGCCCATGCTCGGCGGCGAACACCTGCAGGTCCGGCAGGCGGGCCATGGTGCCGTCCTCGTTCATCACCTCGCAGATCACCGAGGCGGGCGAGCAGCCAGCCATGGCGGAGAGGTCGCAACCCGCCTCCGTATGGCCCGCGCGCATCAACACGCCGCCATCCACCGCCTGCAACGGGAAGATGTGGCCCGGCTGCACCAGGTCGGTTGCCACGGCATTGCGCGCGACGGCCGCCTGCACGGTCCGTGCGCGGTCGGCCGCGGAGATGCCGGTGGTCACGCCCTCGGCCGCCTCGATCGACACGGTGAAAGCGGTCGAGTGCTTGGCGCCGTTGCGCGCCACCATCGGCGGCAGGTTCAGGCGCTCGCACATCTCGCGCGAGAGCGTCAGGCAGATCAATCCGCGCGCGTGGCGGGCCATGAAATTGATGGCTTCCGGCGTGACGTGATCGGCTGCGATGACGATGTCGCCCTCGTTCTCGCGGTCTTCCTCGTCGACAAGGATGACCATCCGGCCAGCGCGGAGGTCGGCCACGATGTCCTCGACGGGGGAAATGGGGGCGGGCGTTCGCCCGTTGACAGGAGCGCCAAGCGGCGTGACGGAGGCGTTCATGGCTTGTTCGTCTGGGTGGGAAGAGGGATGGCGCCAGCCTGGAGCATGCGCTCCACGTAGCGCGCGACGGTGTCGATTTCGAGGTTAACTCGGCTGCCTTCGACCAGCCCTCCCAGCGACGTGTTTTCCACGGTGTGCGGAATCAGGTTGATGCTGATCTCGCTACCCTGCGGGCCGTCGCTGACGCTATTGACCGTGAGGCTCACGCCGTTGACCGTGATCGAGCCCTTGTAGGCCAGGAAGCGCGCGAGCGCAGGAGGCGCGACGATGCGCAACTCCCAACTCTCGCCCACCGGCGCAAAGCGGCTTACCGTGCCAATGCCATCGACGTGGCCGGACACGATGTGGCCGCCCAGGCGATCGCTGGCGCGCAAGGCCTTTTCGAGGTTGATGCGCGCGGAGGCTTCGGTCAGGCCGGCCGTCTTGTCGAGCGACTCGGCGGAAATGTCGATTGTGAACTGCTTGGTGGCGGGGTCCAGGGTGGTGACGGTCATGCACGCGCCGTTCAGCGCAATGCTGTCACCGAGCCCCACGTCGTCGAGATAGCCGTCGGGCGTGGCGATGCTGAGTCGCTTGCCGTGGGAAGAAGAGCTGCCGAGGTCGTGGATGGCGGCGATGCGCCCCACGCCGGTGATGATTCCGGTGAACATTCGCACATTTTCGCAGAGTATTGGCCTGCCTCCGGGCTCCACGCATTTCGTGCGCTTCGCAGAGCCCAAACCAGTGGCCGGCAAAGCCGGTTCCACGATGTTTCTGGCACGGGGCGTGCCCGTTCAGGGCTAGAAGACGTCGCGGCCGGCGACCCGGGCGACGATCCGCAGATCGGGGCCCAGCATCTCGACGGATCGGAACTCAAGCGGCAGTGCGCCGGCCAGCTCGGTCAACGGTCCGTCGGCGTGAACGTGGCTGGCCATCCCCATGCCGCTGCCGATGAACTTCGGCGCCAGGTAGACCAGCAGTTCATCGACCAGACCCTCGCGCATGAGCGAGCCGTTGAGCTTGTGGCCGGCTTCCACATGCAGTTCGTTGATCTCGCGTCGCGCAAGGTCGGCCAGCATCCCGGCCAGGTCGACCTTGCCCTGCGGGTTGGACAGGTGCGTGACCGTGGCGCCGCGTGCCTTGAGCGCTTCTTCCTTCTCGGGGCTCGGGCGCGCGCCGGCATAGATCCACACGGAGCGGCCGGGCATGAAGAGGCGCGCATCGGGCGGTGTCTGCAACTGGCTGTCGATGATCACCAGGTGGGGCTGGCGGCCCGTTTCGACCAGGCGCACGTCGAGCAGAGGGTCGTCCTCCAGCACCGTGCCCACGCCTGTCAGCACCGCGCTCGCCCGTGCCCGCCAGGCGTGCCCGTCAGTGCGTGCCGCAGGGCCGGTGATCCACTGGCTCACGCCGTTGTCGAGGGCGGTCTTGCCGTCGATCGAGGCGGCGACTTTCATCCGCAGCCAGGGCGTCTTGCGCACCATGCGGCTGAAGAAGCCGATGTTGAGTTCGCGCGATTCGGCGGCGCCCAGGCCGACCTGGACCTCGATGCCCGCCGCGCGCAGCCGCGCAAAGCCCTCGCCCGCGACGAGCGGGTTGGGGTCCGCGATCGACGCAACCACCTTCCGGATGCCCGCGGCGATCAGCGCATCGCAGCACGGGCCCGTGCGTCCGTGGTGGGAGCAGGGCTCCAGCGTGACGTAGGCCGTTGCGCCCGCGACCGAATGGCTGCGTGCCGCGGCATCGTGCAACGCCATGATCTCGCCATGCGGACCGCCCACCGTCTGGGTATGGCCTTGGCCGATGACCTCGCCGTTGCTGTTCGTGATGACGCAGCCGACGGCGGGATTGGGTGAGACATTGGCGTGTGCCGCGCTCGCCAGCGCGAGTGCCAATTCCATCGTTTGCGCGGCAGGGGGCATGGATGCGTGATCAGGATGTGAAGTTGAGCAGTACGGGCTTTTCAACGACTCCAGCAGTCCGCCACCAGTTCGGGCGACGCGGTGGGGGAAGACAGGCCACGCTTGCCATCGTGTGTCAACGTGAATTCGCCGCACTTGTCGCCGACCTGGCCGTTCTGCGGAGTCGCCTTCAAAGTGTAGCGGGCGCCATTCGTATCCGTGCCCGCGAGGCTGATGGAATAGCTCTTGGAGGGCACGGCCTCGAGCGCCGACGGAAACTTGGTCGCGGCCTCTTCCGTGGTGAGGTAGGTGCCGCGGGCCGTCGCCACGCGCTCCAGCCAGTGGGCCGCCTGCAGCAACCCGGCGCGCGCCTCGGCGCGGTGGCCGCGGCGGATGTACTCCCGGTAGCTCGGCAGCGCGATGGCGCTGAGGATCCCGATCACCGCGAGCACGATCATGGCCTCGATCAGCGTGAAGCCGCGTAGGCGCGGGCGAGCCTTCGTCTGCACCTTCACCGCAACTGCCTCCAGCTCGGCCGCAGGCTGATCTTGCCCAGGCGATCCCGGTCGTCGCAGGTTTGGCCCGAGGGGCAGACGCTGATGAGCTTCTTGTCCGTCTTGAGTGCGTATCGCAGCGACGATTCAATGCGCGAGGCGTTCATCGGGGCATCCGCCGTGGCGGTGCTTGCGGTGTAGCCGTAGAGCTGCGAGCGCGGGGCGCCGCCGGTGATGGCGTTCAGGGTGGTGAGGTAGCTGCGTCCGTTCACCATGGTTGGACCGCAGGTCTCTTCGGTCGTGTTGCCATCCACTCCGGGGATGGCGCTCGGCACGTCCACCAGCAAGCCGTCGAACCAATCGAGGTTCTGCGCCACGCGCTCGCCCACGGGCAGGTCGAGGTACCACCCCCTGTGCGAAGTGAAATCCACCTCGTTGCTGCTGAGGCGCCAAAGCCGGCTGCCGGTGGCGTTGGACGTGCCGGCCTCTGCGCCGATGGTCTGTGCGACCAGCGAAAGGCGGCCGTTGGACACGGCTTCGTCTTCCGACAACACCACTGCGTTCTCTGAACTGCGCGTGATCACGGTGTTGTCGCGGATGCCGTAGATGCTCTGAGGTGCGGTGTCGCCCCGATCCTCGTTGGTGAGATTGCGCCCGGTGCCGAACACCAGCATGAGGCCACCGTCCGGATGGGGCAGCCACACCGGGGCGTTGGTGATGGGCTGGGCCTTGCCGGTCGCATCATGGGCGGTGTACAGCGGCGCGTTGTCGAAGGAAAGCTTCCATTGGCCTGCGGTATTTCCCGTCAGGTCGAACTTCCAGAGTTGGCCCTTCAGGTCGCCGGCATAGGCGATGTCCGGCTTGCCGTCGCCATTGAGGTCGACGAGGCGGGGTGCGCCCAGGCCGTTGCCGCCCGCGTGGCCTGCGTTGATCTTGACCAGCGCTTTGTCGCCGTCGAGGTACTGGATCAACAACACCGCTTTTTCGTTCGGGCTGTTGTAACCATTGCCGGTCACCAGCGCCCAGCGGCCGTCGTTGAGCTGGGTGATCTGCTGTGTCACGTTGGGGTTGGCCTGTTCGATGGCCGGTCGGCTGAAGATGCTTCCGATGTCCGGGTCGGCATCGGCGCCGGTCTTGTCCAGTACCACCAGGCTGCCCGGCGATGCGGATGCGAAGGCGGCCGGATCGGTTGCATCCAGCACGAAGTAGCCATGGCCTCCGGCGCCGAGGAAGCCCGCAAGGTACGTCTTCCAGGCGCCGTCGACCGGCTTGATGTCACCCGAAAGCGGCGAGCCATCGACGAAGTACTGGTGCTCGTAGGCAGGCGAGCTCAGTTGCGACAACTTGCCGTACAAGCCCTGCGGCACATAGGCGATCTTCTCGGCGCCGTCGGCGGTGTCGAAGCCATGGAGCATGCCGTCGTTGGCGCCGACGTACAGCATGGAGGGCCGCGCTGCTCGGGCGTTGCGGAATCTGGCGTAGGTGGCGTCGTTGTAGGTTCCCGCGGGCTTGCCTGGCACCACCCACGGCGCCGAATTGACGATATCGCCGTGACGCGATTTGCGGTTGCGGAAAGTCCCGCCATTGGAGAGTTCCTGGGTGCGGTCGCCGCGCAGGTAGGCAAGCCGGCCCTGCCCCTTCCCGTCGACGCCTGCGCCGCCCGTGTCGAGCGCGGCCTTTTGCGCTTCGGAGAGGCTGTCCCAGGTCCACGAGATGCCTTCGGTGCCGTTGTGGGACAGCACAAGCCGGCTGGCGGGGACGTAGGAACTGGCGTCCAGAAGGGTGGCGGTCGAAACCGGCTTTGCGAGCGTATTGCCCGCGGCGGCAACCGCCGTGCCCCAGGCGCCGCCCGCCGACACCACGGCGGTCCCCGCGGCCACGTTGTAGGCGGTGACGGCGCCATGCCATCCGTCCGCTGAATACCCGGCCTCGAACGACATCGACGCGCCCCGTGCCGATCCGGAACTGCCGGTCACCGAGCTGAGCGCGCTGCCCGTCTCCGCGGCGATCGTGTTCAGGACGTCCTTGAAAGCCACGGCCAACGATGCAGCGGTGGGGGCCGGAATGAACTTGCCGCGTGAGTTGAGGGCGGAGTGCCACAACTCGGGCATCCGCTTCGTGTCATCGATGGCGGAGGCGAAGTTCAACGGGTTGGGCCAGGACGTCGTACCAAGCATCAGGCGGTTGTAGTCCTCACCGCTCCAGGTGCTGTCGCCCAACACCGGTCCCACGCTCGCGTCCCACTTGGCGGCGCCGTTGAAGCCCACGGTGTACAGCGTCAGGTGCTGCCAGTTGGCGGGATCGTTGCGGGGATTCCAGAATTCCGTGAGGGTGCGCGTCTTCGTGCCCTCCGCGTCCGTGAAGGTCTCGCTGCCTTCGCGTGCGATGCGTCGGGGCACGTTGTTGGGCAAGTCCGGCTGCAGATCGGTCGCCCAGTAGTAGAAGGCCAGGTCCGAGAAGGTCGGCAGCACGCCGGAGCTGTAGCCGTCGCCGTATAGGCCGGCGCCGAAATCGTCGCGGTAGATCTGCGTTTGTTCATTCGTCGTGGCGTATGGCGTCGTCCCGTCGCCGAGCGTGCGCGAGGTGCCGTCTGCATTTGGAATCAACGCCGCGGCCTGCGGGTTGCCCGCATCCCATCGGACCGGGTCATCCCGATTTCCGAAAGGCGTGTTCCATCCCCCGTCGGTCATGAACAGGTTGTAAGCCTTGCGGCAGCCCAGCATCGGCTCCTGAACGCGCCCCGGCACGCTGGCCCAGGGGCTGTTGATGCCGGGTGGCATGCGCAGGTATTGGCCGGCGTTGAACAGCATGCGATGGGACGTCGTGTCACCCACTGCTGCGAGCGTGCGGACCCAAGTCTTGAAATTGTTGCGGTGCGCGGCGTCCAGCACCCGCATTTCATTCTGGCCATCGCAGTCGCCACCGCTCGGAATCGTGTAGCAGTGCGCCATCGATTGCCAGGCCAGGCGAATGGCGCCATCCGGCACGTTCGCTTGCGAGAAGGTGTCGAGCAATGCTTCGCGCAAGGTCTGCATGCCTTCATCCCCCATGCTGCCCGAATCGTCCACCGACACGATGACGTTCGGTGCCGGCTTCCTGTAGCTCGTGCCGGCGGGTGCGGTGCTGAACTGCAGCGGAGCCGCGGCCGCATGCGACGACAGCATCGCGAGCGCCAGCAGCAGCGCGCAAGCGGTGGACTTGGGGAGTTGTGACCTCTTCATGAATCCATCCGCTTCCGCACGAACACCGTCTGCACGACGGCCAGACTGTTGGGCTTGAGCCCTTTCGCGATCGCCGTGATACGAAAGACGTAGGGGCTGCCGGCGTCGGGCGCATACCGTTGTGCCGGACCGGCCGCGGTGGCCGCGCCGACGTCGTAGGGCAGCACCTCGACCCAGTACCAGGCCCGCGCCTCCTGGCCAGCGCCCGTCATCAGGAGCGGGTTGCTGGCGGCCGTGGCCTTGGCTCCCGTGTGGGCGCCGTAGGTGGCTGCGACTTTCTTCATGGCCTCCAGATCACCTTGCGAATTCAGGAACTTGCCGTCGTTGGCAAGGCAGATGCCGCGTACGCAAAGGAGCGGCGCCTTGCGCAGGGAATCCGAAAGATTCTGGAAGTCGGCTTCGTCGGCCGGGAAGAAGATCCCGCCGGACAGTTCACGGCAGCCGACGTACGCGGCGCCGCGCCTGCATTCGGTCCTGCCGTCCGAGAGGGTGCCCATGATGTCGAATTCGGCATCGCGCACCATGGCCTGCGCGGCCTCGAACGCGCGCTGGTAATCGCTGTCGTTGCCGGTGATCATTTCGCTGAAGAGGGCGGTGCGCGAGGCCCAGATCACCAGCAGGCTCGAAAGCATCACCATGACCAGCACGATGAACATGGATACGCCGCGCTGGCGCAGGCCCGGCCTTGTCACGAGGCTCCCTGGGTGCGCAGGTCGAACACGTTGCGAAACAGCATGTGGACCACGCCTTTGTGCGGCACGGCTTCGCCTTGGCAATTGACGTAGTTCCTGGACGGTTGGTCGCCGGTGTTTTCCGAACCCTTCAGGTCGAGGCAGATTTCGACCGAACTCACCATGCCCCAGAGCTTGGCGGCCTCTACTTCGTTGGCGTCCATGCGCCGGATCGTGGTCGGCGAGGCCTTCACGCGGTACCAGACCTGGAAGTCCGCGACGTTGGCGACCATGGGCTGGGTGGCGTCCTGCACACCCTTGCACATCAACGCACCTTCCTTCACCGAGAAGGTGCTATCCAAGCGCAAACCCGCCATCTCCTTCGGCACCCTGTTGGCGAGGCAGTCGCGTGGCCGCTTGTCGTCTGCGGCCTCCGTATCGGCTTCAGCGCCTGCTAGGACAGGCTGGTTGCTGAAAGAGACGGTGTCCGGAGCACCCTTGGTGCCCTCCGTGCCCTGTACCGCGGCGCCATCGAAGCCGGTGAAGCTGGTATTGAAGGACACCATGCCCGGCGCGGAAGATTTCGCCAGGTCGAGGGAACCAGCCTGCCGCGCCTGCATGCCGAACACCCTCAATGCGTACGACCCCTGTTGCTGCAGGTGCGCGACGTCCGTGACCACGGCCGCGCTATTCCGTGAGAGCAACATCGAGGCAATGGCTGCACCAATCACGAGTAGACCGATGACAAGCGCGGCCAGCAATTCGACGAGCGTCGCGCCGCGTTGCGCCCGGCGTACAGCTGGCCTTGGGCTCGTGGATGGACTACGGTTGGACATACACGACGTGGCAGATCAAGCCGGCAGGGCAATCAGGGATGCCCGCGCTGGTTGGGGTGGGCTGGGCCAGCGGCGCGAGATAGCCCTTGTCATTCGAGCGTTCGTTGGAGCGCCAGCCGACCATCACGCCCAATTGCCGCTTGTTGTTGGCGTCCTCGTCCGACGACAGGAAGACCGTGGCCTTGCCCAACGGCAGTCGCTGTGAGACTTCTGTTTTCCATTCCCAGAGGTCGCGGGCGGCCAGTTGCGTGGTGGTGCAGGCCTTGGCCCTGCAATCCTCTTCAGGCGCATCGCCGATGTTCCAGTCGGCCACGTAAGCGCTCAATTGCGCGAAGGCGTCGGGATTGGACTTGATGCGTTCGCCGAGGTCTTCGATCGCCCGCACCGCTTGTGCGCGTCGCGCGGAAGTCTGTGTTTCCGCCAGCGTGCGCACCTGCACCCACAGAATCGCGAGCACGCCCACTGCCAGGATCATGATCGAGACCAGGGACTCCAGCAAGGTCACCCCGCGCTCGCAGTGGCGCCGAAGAACAGGGCGGGCGATCATCCAGGACACTCCTCGACGCCCGGCACGACTCGCAGCCTGCCGCCCGAGCTCAGGCACAGCGCTGTCTTGTTCGCAACGTTGTCATCGTCGGCAGGACTGAAGACGACGCCGACCATGCCGGCGCCGGCTTCGCCCCACTGATTCAATCGCATGAGCGATGCGTTCGTCGTTCGCCGGACATCGACTCCGCGGGGAGCGGGCGATTGCTGCAAGACCTCATCGCCCTTGTCGGCGGATCCGTTGCCGTTGAGGTCCGCAAACACCAGCCACCCACAACTCCAGTTCTGGGACCCCGGCGCCGAGCAACCCGCCTGTGTCGCCTTGCGGAGCACGACCCCGCCGCCGCGCCGGATCGCTTCCGATCGCGCGAAGTAGATGGTTGCAGTGAAGTCCTCGACGGCGGTTCGAACGCGGTAGCGGGACACGACGGCGTTGAAACTGGGCAACGCTAGCGTGGCCAGGATGGCCACGACCGCAACGACCACCAGCAATTCGATCGCAGTGAAGCCCGACACGCGGCGCGCTTCACGGGCAAACAATGCGATCTGCTGAGTAAGGGGTTGCGAATTCACGCCCGCATGCTAGGGGCGTAAATGTAATAAAAAAGTGAACAAAACCAGACGGCAGTCTGTCTCCGACGAACGGAGCCAATCCGGCGAATTGAGACAATTAACGATCTTTGTGCTGAAGAAGTCACAAAGATGACGCGTGATTGCGTCGAAATCGGTTGCCTAGATATCCCGCAGCAACTGCCGAAATTCGTCCACATCCTCGAAGCTCCGGTAGACCGACGCAAAGCGCACGTAGGCCACCTTGTCGAGCTTCTTGAGTTCGCGCATCACCAGTTCGCCGACCTTGTTGGACTCGATTTCGCGCAGGCCGAGCGCCAGCAACTCCTGCTCGATGCGCAGCAACGCGCCGTCGATCTGCTCGATGGTCACGGGTCGCTTGCGCAGCGCCAGCATCATCGATGCGCGGACCTTTGATGCTTCGAAGTCTGCCCGGCCGCCATCCTTCTTGACGACCACCGGAAAGTTGACGTCCGGCCGCTCGTAGGTGGTGAAACGCTTCTCGCAGGACCCGCACTGTCGGCGGCGGCGCACGAAGTCGCCGTCCTCCGAGACGCGGGTCTCCACGACCTGCGTCTCAAGGTGGCCGCAGAACGGGCATTTCATGCTGCGGCCACCTGCGGTCCTGCTCAGCGATAAACCGGGAAGCGCGTCGTCAGCGCCTCGACCTTGGTGCGCACGGTCGCCAGGTTCGCCTCGTCGCGCGGGTTGTCCAGCACGTCGGCAATCAGGTGCGCCGTCGCACGGGCTTCCTCGTCCTTGAAGCCGCGCGTCGTCATGGCCGGCGTGCCGATGCGCACGCCGCTGGTGACCATCGGCTTTTCCGGATCGTTTGGGATCGCGTTCTTGTTGATGGTCATGTGCGCGCTGCCGAGCACCGCCTCGGCTTCCTTGCCGGTGATGCCCTTGGGCCGCAGGTCGACCAACATCAGGTGGCTCTGGGTGAGCCCGCTCACGATGCGCAGTCCGCGTTGGGTGAGCGTCTCCGCGACGATCTGCGCATTCTTGATGACCTGCTGTTGATAGGTCTTGAACTCGGGCGTCAGCGCTTCCTTGAAGGCGACCGCCTTGGCGGCGATGACGTGCATCAGCGGGCCACCCTGCAGGCCGGGGAAGATCGCGCTGTTGATCGCCTTCTCGTGCTGCGACTTCATAAGGATGATGCCGCCGCGCGGGCCGCGCAGGCTCTTGTGGGTGGTGGAGGTGACCACGTCCGCGTGCGGCACCGGGTTGGGGTAGCAGCCCGCGACCACCAGGCCGGCATAGTGGGCGATGTCGACCATGAAGATCGCGCCCACGTCCTTCGCGACCTTGGCAAAGCGCTCGAAATCGATGTGCAGCGAATAGGCCGAGGCGCCGGCGATGATCAGCTTGGGCATGTGCTCATGCGCCTTGCGCTCCATCGCGTCGTAGTCGATGGCTTCGTTCTTGTCGAGGCCGTAGCTCACCACGTTGAACCACTTGCCGCTCATGTTGAGAGGCATTCCGTGGGTGAGGTGGCCGCCTTCGGCCAGGCTCATGCCCATGATGGTGTCGCCGGGCTTGAGGAACGCCAGCATCACGGCTTCGTTGGCCGAGGCGCCGCAGTGCGGTTGCACGTTGGCCGCGTCCGCGCCGAACAACTGCTTGACGCGGTTGATGGCCAGTTGCTCGGCCACGTCGACGTGCTCGCAGCCACCGTAGTAACGCTTCCCGGGGTAGCCCTCGGCGTACTTGTTGGTGAGCTGCGAACCCTGCGCCGCCATGACGGCGGGCGACGCGTAGTTTTCACTCGCGATGAGTTCGATGTGCTGTTCCTGGCGTGCGTTTTCGGCCTGGATGGCAGCCCACACTTCGGGGTCGGTCTGTTCGACCAGATTGTTGCGTTGGTACATGGCAGTCCTGAAGACAAATTTCCTTGTTCATGCAAACAAGGGCTGCCCAGGCGAACGGCGGAACACCCGGCAAACCGGGCGGTACGCTCCCAAGTGGTATTCCACGTCAGCGCATGCACCCGGAGCAAGTTGCCCCAGGGTTGCGCCTATCGCCAGTCGCGTACCGCGCCAGTGTAGCCGAGAGGCTCCTGACGCAGAGGATCAGCGTCTTTCCAGGAGTCGCTCTCCAGCAATGCGACCTTTTGTCCGCCCGTCGATTCGGCGGACTTGTTCCGCTCGGCCACAGGCAGGCCAGCGGTGCGGTTCGAAGTCGTGGAGGGCGCCTTGCCCTGGGCAACCAGGCGCAGCCGCTCGTGCTCGGCCATCACTTTGCCGGCATAGCCGCCGTCGTCTTCCATCTTGGCGGCGCCGACGTAGTAGCGCAAGCCGCCCTCGACGGATCCGGCGCGCGAAATGCATTCCTGCAGCACCTTGACGCCGACGCGCATGTTGGTGACCGGGTCGAAGGCCGTCAGCGTGCCGCCGGCGCTTTCGTATTTCTCGCCATGGACGCGCGTCATCACCTGCATCAGGCCCTGGGCACCCACGCTGCTCTGGGCGAACGGATTGAAGCTGGATTCGACGGCCATGATGGCCAGGATCAGGGTCGGGTCGAGCTTGGTGCGCTTGCCGATGTCATAGGCCTCCGCGACCAGCACGCTCAGGGGTTCCGCTGCAACACGGTACTTCTTGCTGAGCCAATAGGCCACCGCGGCCTGCTGCTTGGGCAGGTCGCCGGGGCTCGCTGCCGTGGTGCGTTCGATCGCGTTCGGTTGCAGATCGGTTGCGCTTGGCTCCGGCGCAGGCTTGCGCGACTGGAGCCAGCCCATCAACTGGGCTTCCCCGGACTCGCGCAAGTCGGGCCGGGCCACGAGTGCCAACGCGGCAAACACGATAGCCAGACCGATCAACGCAAAGCCGTTGTGGGTGAGTTCAAAGAAACCATCTGCCACATCGGACCCGAAGGTCCGTAGCCCGCGGGCTGTGGAGGCCAAGGCCTGTTTCATCGCTTTTCCTTTCGTCGTCGGCACCGGAAAACGCAGGCAACGCATAAAGCGAGCCGGGTCGACGGTGACGTCGCTGGGGTGGGTATCAGGTTCCGCGCGAAGTGGTCTGGGGAGCGCGGCCGCCTGATAGGGCCGGTGGCAATAGTGCACGCGGCGGCGGAGTACAAAAGACTACATGCTGCAAGCGGGCAGCAAGGTTGGACGAATTCTAGGGATCGCCTAATACCTGGTCAAGAATAACGTCTAGGGGTCTTATTCTAAAAATGACCTGAGAAAAGTCTGGATCAGTAGAGGGAAACGGCTCACTGCAAGTGATTGCAACACCGATTTGAAAAGACCATTCCACCGCTTAAAGTGAAGATGCCTGAACCGTCAGGCGTCACGCCAAAGGCCGAGAACAGAGGGATTTCTCCCGGTTCGACGTTGGAAGCACCCCCCGGTGGCAATCTCTTGCTGCCAGCGAGGCCGGAACCATTCAACTTCCGGTCAAGCGAAAAGATGGCATGGGTTTTGAACTCGCCATCGAGCCCGGTGACGAGACTCCGCGTCAAATCACCGGGCTTTCTTGTTTCTGCGAACCCGTGTTGCCTTGCGGCACACTTCCCGATGATGAAAGCTGCTGCCCTGATACAAAGCAAATGGGTGCGACGGGTGATCGTCGCCATGCTCACTGTTCTTGTGATCTGGCTGGTGGCCTGGCTGGTGGTGCCGCCGCTGCTCAAGAGTCAGATTCAATCCCTGGCAAGCGCCAAGCTGGGGCGCCAGGTCACCGTGGGCAAGATCGATTTCAAGCCGTGGACGCTGGAACTCACGCTGAACGATCTGCGCATCGCCACGGCCGACGGCAAGGGCGCCCAGCTTCAAATCGCCCGGATCTACGTCGATGCCGAGATGGAGTCGATCGTGCGCCTGGCGCCGGTGATCGACGCGGTGACCATCGATCAGCCGACCATCGCACTGACCCATCTGGGCGACGGGCACTACGACATCGACGACATCCTTGCCAAGCTCGCGACGCCGCCCGACAAGCCGCCCGGCGACCCGACGCGCTTTGCCATCTACAACATCGCGGTGAATGGGGGCTCGGTCGATTTCGACGACCAGGCCGTCCAACGCAAGCACACCTTGCGCGACCTCGTGTTGAACGTGCCGTTCATCAGCAACCTGGCCTCCCTGCGCGAGGCCAAGGTCGAGCCCAAGCTCGCCTTCACCTTCAACGGCAGCAAGTTCGACTCGACCGCGGCGACCACGCCCTTCGCCGAGAGCCGCAAGACCGATGCGCAGATCCAGTTCAAGGGGCTCGACTTGGTGCCTTACCTTGGTTATGTGCCAAGCGGGATGCCCGTGCAATTGAAGGCAGGCTCGCTCGACGCCGACATCAAGATCGATTTCGAGCGCGCCGCCACTGCCGGGCTGAAGATTTCCGGCACGGTCGCGACGCATGGCATTCGCATGGCAGATGGCGAAGGACGCGAGTTGCTCGCCTTCGACAGCCTGACGGTCGGCCTCGCCGACATTCGGCCACTGGAGCGGCTGATCCACCTCGGTGAAATCGGCCTCGTTGCGCCCAACTTGGCGGTGGCGCGCGATGCGGCCGGCAAGCTGAACCTGTTGCCGAAGAACCCGGCAACAGGCGCCGCGGAGAAGCCGGAGCCCAAATCGGATGCTGAGGAGGCCGCCACCGCGCCCAAGGCCCCGGCGCCTGCGCCCTGGAAAATCGAGGTCGACAAGTTCGCCCTCAGCGACGGCAACATCGGCTGGCATGACGAAACCGTCAAGCCGGCCGCCGTGGTCGAGATGACCGGGCTCGGCGTCCACGCCACCGGGATCCAGTGGCCCATGGAAAAGCCGGCCAACTTCAGCGGCGGCGTGGCCATTGGCGGGGCGGGGCTCAAATTCGAGGGGCAGGGCACCGACAAGGCGGCCGCGGTCAAGGCACAGGTCGAGGCCTTGCCGCTGTCGCTGGCGGCGCCGTACCTGGCGCAAAGCCTGGAACCCACGCTCGACGGCAAGCTCGGCGGCGAAGTCGAGATCGACTGGGCCCAGCCCGACCTCAAGTTCAAGGCAACCAAGGTCTCGATCGATGGCCTGGCGCTGTCGCAGGGCAAGACGGCACTGGCCAGCGTCGGTCGATTCGAATTGACCGACGCCGTGGCGGACATGACGCAGCACACGCTGGCCATCGGCACCTTCAGCGCCAACCAGCCCAAGGTCCGGGTCGAGCGCGACAAGGAGAAGCACTGGATGTTCGAGCGCTGGCTCAAGGCGCCGTCCGGCAACGGGCAGTCCGAAGGCGAGCCGGCCAAGGTTGCCGCACCCAAGCCGCCCGATGCCGGATCAGCGAAGGCGAACGCGAACACCAAGCCCTGGGGCCTGACCATCGGCAATCTGCTGGTCGATGGCGGCGCGGTGTCCTATGCCGACGATGCCGCCAGCACGCCCGTGGCCGTGGAGATCACCGCGCTCAAGGTCAACGCGCAGAAGCTGGCGCCCAATACCGCCACGGCGTCTCCGCTGGAAGTGTCCGGCCGTATCGGCGCCGGGCGCTCGGACCCGGGCAAGTTCCTCTACAAGGGCCAGGTGGTGTTGAAGCCGGTGTCGGCGGAAGGCCGTCTGGAATTCGGCAATTTCCCTGTGCATGCGTTCAAGGCCTATTACTCCGAGGCGCTCAATGTGGACGTGCGACGGGCGTTCGCCAGCTACCGGGGCACGGTGAGCTATGCCCAGATGCCCACCGGGATGAGCGCGAAACTGGCGGGCGACCTGGCGGTGGACGACTTGCGCATCAACAGCGTCCAGTTGACCCAGTCTCCCGGGTTCGACCGATCGAACAACCAGTTGCTCGGCTGGAAGACACTGGGCCTGCGCGGCCTGCAGGTGACGCTGGCCCCCAGCGCGCCGCCCAGGGTCGATGTCCGCGAAACCTCGCTGACCGACTTCTTCGCGCGTGTGATCGTCGACCCCAGCGGCCGGCTCAACTTGCAGGACCTGACGAAGAAGGGCGAGCAGGAGGGGATTGCCAAGGCCGCCGCCGCGCCGCAGCCGCCGACGACCACCACCCAGCGCAAGTTCGGCGGCGCGCGGATCACGTCCAAGCCGGCGCCGGGGCGCACGACGGGCGAGCCGCCGCCGGCCGAGTTGATGGTCGGCGGAGGTGCGCCAGCGCCGACGCCGGCGGCTCCCGCACCGGTGGCCGCGGCGCAGCCGGAAGACACCGGCATGAAGCCGATCGTCAATTTCGGCCCGATGAGCCTGGTCAACGGCAAGATCGACTTCACCGACCTGTTCGTCAAGCCCAACTATTCGGCGGACCTGAGCGAACTCACCGGCAAGCTCAGCGCGTTCTCATCCAATCCGCCGAAGGGCAGCACCGGGTCGCCCGAACTGGCCGACCTGGAATTGCGGGGCAAGGCCCAGCAGACCGCTTCGCTGGAGATCACCGGCAAGCTGAACCCGCTGGCCAAGCCGCTGGAGCTCGACATTACCGCCAAGATGCGCGAGCTGGACCTGGCGCCGCTGTCGCCGTACTCGGCCAAGTACGCAGGCCATGGCATCGAGCGCGGCAAGATGAGCATGGAGGTCAACTACAAGGTGGCGCCGGACGGCCAGCTGACCGCGACCAACAAGCTGGTGCTGAACCAGCTCCAGTTCGGCGAGGAAGTCCCCGGCGCAACGCGCACCCTGCCCGTGCGCCTCGCCGTGGCCTTGCTGGCCGATCGCAATGGCGTGATCGACGTGGACCTGCCGCTGCGCGGTTCCCTCAACGACCCGCAATTCAGCATCGGCCCGCTGATCTGGAAGGCCATCGTCAACCTGATCGTTAAGGCCGCGACGGCGCCGTTCGCTCTTCTCACCGGCGGCGGCGGAGGCGGCGGCGATGCCAGCGCCATCGCGTTCGATCCCGGCAGCGCGACCTTGAATGCAGCAGCGAAAGAGAACCTCGACAAGATCGGCAAGGCCATGGTCGACAAGCCGAGCCTGCGCCTCACGGTGAGCGGCTCGGCCAGCCTTGAACAGGAGCGCATCCCCTATCAGAAGCAGCGCCTGCGGCAGTTGACGCAGGCCGAGAAGCGCCGCGTCGCGGTGCGGGCGGGCAAGGACGCCGCCGAGGTGGAGCCGGTTACCGATGCGGAGTACCCCGAGTTGCTCGCGGCCATCTACAAGCGGGCCGACATCACCAAGCCGCGCAACATGGTCGGCCTGGCCAAGGACCTTCCTGTCTCCGAGATGGAAAACCTGATGATCACCAACATCCCGGTGGACGAGGAAGTGATTCGCCAACTCGCCGTGGAGCGCGGCGGGGAGGTGCGCGACTACCTGCTCGCGCAGAATGTGCCGACAGAGCGACTTTTCCTCGGCGCGGTGCACGTACAGGCCGGCGCCGGCGAGTCCAGGCCGGGCGCCGAACTCAAACTCGACATGCGATAGCAGGCGCGTAAACAGTTGCTCGCAGACACGCTCCCCCGGGTCTGTGAAAATGCGGGGTTCGCCGGAATTCGGGCGCCCCTTGCCGGGTGCGTTTCCGCGCACCTTCCTTCCAGACAAAGACATCCGTTCCCGTGACCTCAAGCTCCACCAAATCCCTCGACATCCAGGCCCTCGATACGCTCACCGGCGGCGCCTTCACCGCGCCGACTTCGGGCGAACGCGCCCAGCGAATCCGCGACTGGCTGGCCGGGCAGCCCACCGCCGAGCAATTGCAGGATGTGTTCAAGGAACTCAGCGGCCGCGACAAGGGCGCGGCGCGCCCCGTGCGCGAGAAGCTCGACGAGATCCGTCGCGCCAAGGGGCAGGAAGTCATTGCTGCCGAATGGGCGCAGAAGGCCGAGGCGTTGCTGGCCCAGCCCAAGCTCAACATTGCCGACGCGCTCGCCTGGCAACGCGATGCGGCCAAGGCCGGCGCGCCGCTGTCGCGCGAGCCGCTGACCGGCTTCAAGGCCCGCCTGGCCGATCGCGTGAAGGGCATCGAGGACCTGCAGCACCGGGCGCAGGTGCATCGCGAGGCCGCCGTGCTGCTGGCGCAGCGCTTCGAAGTGCTGTCGACCAAGGGCTGGAAGGACGCGCAGGCGGCCGAGGAAGCGCTGCGCGGGGACGTCACGCATTGGCAGCAGCAGGCCGACGAGATCGCCGCGGATGTCAACTGGACCAGCCTCGACGGCAAGTTCGCACCGCAGCTCGAAGCCTCGCGCGCACAGCTGCTGAGCGTGTCCGACGCCTTCCATGCCGCGCTGGCCCAGGCCGTTGCCGCTGCCAACGATGCCGCCGCGGCCTTGCCGCCGGTGCCCGTGTGGGCTGACGAACTGCGTGCCGCGCGTGGTGAAGTGGTGGCGCCCAAGGCGGCGCCTGCCAAGCCGGCCCGGCCGCCGGTCGATCCGGCCGTGCGTGCCGCTGCGCAGGAAGCGGTGCAAGCCGCGCTTGCCAAGCTGGAACAGGAAACCGCCGAGGGCCATGGCAAGGCCAGCGCCGGCGCTGCCGCGGCATTGCGCGCGGTGTTGAAGGAGCACGGCAAGCTGGTCGAATCGGAACTGGAGTCGCGCGTCCATGCGGCGCTCGTCGCCGCCGGCGAACTCGAAGGCTGGCAACGCTGGAGCGCCGACAAGGTGCGCGAAGACCTCGTCGCCAAGGCCGAAGGCCTGCTCAAGCGCCCTGAGGGCCAGGCCCTGGGCGGGCGCAAGATGCAGGAGACCCTGCGTGCCCTGCGCGACCAGTGGAAGCAGTCCGACCAGGGCGGCGTGCCGAATCATGCGCTGTGGAAGCGTTTCGACGAAGCCTGCAACGAGGCGCACAAGGTGGTCGAGGCATGGCTGGAGAAGGTGCGTGCCGATGCGGCCGAGCACCGGGCGCAACGCCTCGCGCTGATCGAGGAAGTCAAGACGTGGGCGGCGGCGCATGCCGATGCGGCCGACCTCAAGGCGCACAACCGCGCCCTGCACCAGTTCGCAGACCGTTGGCGCGATGCCGGGCATGTGGGCGAGAAGGTGTTCGCCGAGTTGCAGCCGCAATGGAACGAGGCATTCGGCGCGGCCCGCGCGCCCTTCGAGTCGGCCCAGAAGTCGAGTGTCGAGCGGCGGCAGGCCATGATTGCCGAGGCCGTGGAACTCGGGGCCGCGCCGATGCTGCGCATCGATGCGGTCAAGGCACTGCAACAGCGTTGGCAAGCGGAAGCCCAGGGCGTTCCGCTCGACCGCCGCCAGGAACAGAAGATGTGGGACGCCTTCCGCGCCCCGATCGACGAGGCTTTCAACCGCAAGACTGCCGAGCGCGAGAAAGTTTCGTCGGCGATGAGCGAGCACGATCGCAACGTCCTGCTGGCCTCGAAGGCGCTGGAAGCTGCCAATGCCACCGGCGATGCGCAGAAGATCCGCGTCGCGATGAACCAGCTCGAAGCCGCGATGCGTGGCGAGAAGGTACAGATCGCGGAAGCGCCGGCCAAGGCCGCGCCCGCAGCCACATCGCATCTCAACACGGTTGAGGCGGCCCCGCCCGCTCAAGCCGCGCAGGCAGCCGAAGCCGAATTCGCCGAGAGCGCGGGCCTGGCCCAGACCTCGGGCGAAGGCGATCAATCCGCCGCACCCACGACGGCTGCCGAGGCGCATGATCTCGTCGCGCCGGAGGGCAGTGCCGATGCTGCGGCCAGTGGAGACGCCGCTGGCGATGCGGCCCCCGCACCCGCTGCGCCTCCGGTGGCGGCGCCCAAGCCCGTGGTCGCGATGCGCCGCGCCGATGACCGTCCCGGCATGCGCAAGCCCGAACCGGCGATGGCAGGCCGTGGCGGCCGTCCTGGCGATCGCGGTGGCGACCGGCGTGACAGCCGCGGCGCCGGTGGACCTGGTGGCCGGCCGGACCGCGCTGGTGCGCCCGGAGGCGATCGCGGTGGCCGTTTCGGCGACCGTGGCGCGTCCCCTCGGTTCGAGGACCGGGGACCTCGGCTTGGCGATGCGGCTTTCCGCGCGCAACGGGATGCGGTCGAGCACGCCCAGGCGGCGCTGCGCAAGCTCGCCGCGCAGGCGCATGGCGAGGCCTTGACGCAACTGCTCGGCGCCTGGGAAAAGCGCGACGCCGCAGCGTTGCCTTCTGTGCAGGAACTCGGCCGGGCGGTCTCGCCGGCAGTGCGCGGTGCATGGTCGCAAGCCCTCGGATCGACGCCGGCGGGCAATCCGCAGGACGCGCTCCTGCGGCTCGAAATCGCAGCCGAAGTGCCGACACCCGCCGAGCATGTCGACGCGCGCCGCGCCATGCAGCTCCAGCTGCTGACCAAGCGCAATGAGCCGACGCCCGCGCAGACCTGGGGCCAGGATGCCGCCAGGGTGCTGGCCGGCAGCCATGACGCCTCCACCGCGCGTCGTTTGCAGAACGTGCTCAAGGCGCTGCTGAAGAGCTAGCGATGCCTCGCAGCCGCTACGGCTTCTTGCTCCCGGCGATCGTGCTGGCGGCAGGGCTGGGTGGCTGTGAGCTGATGGCGCCGAAGCAGGCCGGTGAGGCCGGTGCTCCTCCCTTGACGCCCGAGCAGCAGGCGGCCAGGGACGCATTGCCCGCGCCGGTGCGCAAGATCACGCCGCAGACGCCGGAGGTGCGTGCCTATCGCAAGACCGGTGCCCGGCACATCTACGCGGCCTACAAGACGCGGATCTACAAGGGCAAGATTCCGCCGCTGGTCTATGCGGTGGTGACGGTCGAGACGCACCTGGGCGCCAGCGGCGAAGTCGAGGCCGTGACCTTCATGCGGACGCCGGAACACGCGCCGGAGGTCAGTCTGGAGATTGCGGAGTTGATCAGGAAGGCCTCCCCGCTGCCTCCGCCACCGCAGACGGTCGGCGCGCACACCTACGTCGAGACTTGGCTCTGGGACAAGAGCGGCAGGTTCCAGCTCGACACGCTGACGCTGGGCCAGCGCAGCCGCTGAGTTGATTCGGGCGCTACCGCCGGGCGGGCCTGAAGAACTCGTCGAACAGCGCGAGCAGCGGTGCGAAGTCGGCGCCGAATCGAGGGCGATTCACGAAGTACGCCTCGCACGCCACCGCGAAGAATTCGCCGATGTTGACGGCGCCGTAGTCATCGAGCCACGGCCGTTCGGCGCCGAAGCGGTCGGCGAGGATTGTCTTTTCGCGGAAGTCCTCGTAGGCGGGCTTCAGCACCGCGAGCCATGCGGCGCGCGCTGCGTTCGGCGTTCGCGCGCCCGCAAATCCGGCGGGCAGCGGCGGGCAACCGTCCACCGCGCCGTCGCGCATGTCGATCTTGTGGGCGAACTCATGGATGACGACGTTGTAGCCGGTGCCGGCGGTGGCACCGCTGTCCAGCACGGCCTTCCAGCTCAGGGTCACCGGGCCG
Source organism: Variovorax sp. dw_954 (assembly GCF_018449755.1). Taxonomy (NCBI): domain Bacteria; kingdom Pseudomonadati; phylum Pseudomonadota; class Betaproteobacteria; order Burkholderiales; family Comamonadaceae; genus Variovorax; species Variovorax sp. dw_954. Next base: position 236,017 of record NZ_JAAVVD010000003.1, read on the forward strand.
TTCTCCATGGCCTCGCCGGCGATCACCTCGTCGTATTCGTGCACCACTTGAGATGGGTCGGTGACGCGACGGCGCGCGACGACCTCGGTGGCATGCACCACGATGCCGACGAAATCGTCGTACCAGTCCAGGCCGCCCCGCAGGTGCAGCACCGGCAACACGGCCTGCGCGGCGATCGCCAGCGCAACCTCGTCGGTGATCTCGAAGCCCTTGGCGCCGTGGAAGCGCTTGTCGCGCAGGAACAGGGCCGAGAGTTCACGCAGGCGCGTTGCATCGGATGCCGCAAGCTCCGACAGGAACGGGTAGCGGTCGAGTGTCGCTTGCCAGGCCGCATCCGGAATCCGCGGCCCGGCGCGCAAGTTGCGCAACCAACTCAGCATCTAACGCAGGTCCACGCGCTGCGCGCCAGCGAGGGAGAGACACAGCACCTGGGCGCGGGGCGGATGCGCAGCCGCATCCCAATCGCTCAGCACGATGCGTCGCAGGCCGTCGCCGAGGTCGTGCTCCGCGGGGCGATGCGTGTGGCCGTGGATCAGCGTGCGGGCATCCGCGCGGCGCAGCCACGCGCGCGCCGCGTCGGCGTCGACATCGGCCCACACCATGCCGGGGCTGCGCTTGCGGTCTTCGCTCTGGTTGCGTACCGAGCGGGCCAGCGCACGCCGTTCTTCCAGGGGGCGCGCGAGCAGGGCCTGCTGCCACTCGGGCGATCGCACCTGGGCGCGGAACTGGAGGTACTCGTGGTCGTCGAGGCACAGCGCGTCGCCGTGACTCAGCAACCAGCGTTCGCCATGCAGCACAAGCACGGTCGGGTCGTCCAGCATCGTGACGCCGCTGCGGGCGGCGAAGTCCGCGCCCATCAGGAAGTCTCTATTGCCGTGCATCACAAAGATCGGACGGCGCTGGGCTGCATTGCGCAGCACCTCGACGCATTGCGCCTCGAAGCCGGGCACGGCAGCCACGTCGTCGCCAGGCCAGACCTCCAGCAGGTCGCCAAGGATGAACACGGCGTCCGCTGGCGTGGTCTCGAAGTAGCCGCACCAGGCCTGGAAGGTGGCCGGGTCATCGACATGCAGGTGCAGGTCGGAAATCAAGTCGACGGTGCGCCACGCGGGCGGCGCAACGCATTCGGCAAAAGCCGCGCCATGGGTCGTCATGCGGGCCTTTGCAACATCGCTCGTCCGGCGGCTATTCGGCCTTGACGACGGCCTTCTCGATCACGACGTCGTCGAGCGGCACGTCGTCATGGAAGCCCTTGCGGCCGGTCTTCACGCCTTCGATCTTGTCGACCACGTCGCTGCCCGAGACGACCTTGCCGAACACGGCATAGCCCCAGCCCTGGGCCGAGGGTGCTGTGTGGTTCAGGAAGCCGTTGTTCGAGGCGTTGATGAAGAACTGCGCGGTGGCCGAGTGCGGTGCGTTGGTGCGCGCCATGGCGACGGTGTACTTGTCGTTCTTCAGCCCGTTGTTGGCTTCGTTCTCGATCTCGCCGGCGGTTGGCTTTTGTGTCATGCCGGGTTCGAAGCCCCCGCCCTGGACCATGAAGCCGGGAATGACGCGATGGAACACGGTGTTGTCGTAGTGGCCCTTCTTGACGTAGGCCAGGAAGTTCTCGACCGACTTGGGTGCCTTGGCACTGTCGAGTTCGAGCGTGACGACGCCCATGTTCTTGATGTGGAGTTCGACTTGCGGGTTGCTCATGATGATGCGTCCTTGGGTTACTTCGCCACGGCGGTGGCGGACTGGATGGTGATGGATTCGGCCGGCACGTCGGACATGCCGCCCTTGACACCGGTGCGCGCGGCGCGGATCTTGTCGACGACTTCCGTGCCGGAGACGACCTTGCCGAAGACGGTGTAGCCGTGGCCGTCGGGGCTGGGTGCGTTCAGCATCGCGTTGTCCTTCACGTTGATGAAGAACTGCGAGGTGGCCGAATTCGGGTCGCCGGTGCGGGCCATGGCGATGGTGTACTTGTCGTTCTTCAAGCCGTTGCTGGCTTCCAGTGGAATCGGCGCGCGCGTTGGCTTCTGCTTGAGGTCGGCCGTGAAGCCACCGCCCTGGATCATGAAGCCGTCGATCACGCGATGGAACACCGTGCCGTCGTAGTGCTTCTCGTTGACGTATTGCAGGAAGTTGGCCACGGTCTTCGGCGCCTTGGCCGGGTCGAGCTGGACCACGATGTCGCCCATCGAGGTGGCGAGCTTGACGCGGGGCGCGGCGTCTTGCGCCCACGCGGTGCCGGTCAACAGCGCTGCGCTGCACAGCGCCAATGCGGCGCGGCGGGTCAGGTGGGAAATGTTCAAGAGAGTCTCGCTTTCATGGCGGTGCCGCCGGCACCGCCGGAGCAGCGCCCATCGGCGGGTTTACTTGCGAATGCCTGGCTTGGTGACGGCCGGCACGGCTGGTGGCAATGTACCCGCGGCGCGCTCGCTGGCCGGCGTGAAGATCTGCCGGATCAGCGTGAGCTTGGGTGCAAGCCCGGCGTTGGCGGGTTCGAGTTGCTGCGCGCGGGTGTAGGACTGTGCGGCGAGCCGGGCGTACACGTCGCCCAGGTTCTCATGCGCGGTGGCATAGGACGGGTTCAGCTTGACCGCCATCTCGAGTGCGGTGCGGGCCTTGTCGAACTGGCTTTGCGAGGCGTACAGGGCGGCCAGGTTGTTGTAAGGCTCGGGCAGCTCGGGGAAGTCCTGCGTGAGTTGGGTGAAGGCCACGGTCGCTTCAGGCATCTTGCCTTGCTCGCTGAGGATCACGCCGCGCAGGAAGCGCATCTGCGGGTCGCGCGGCTTGGCGACGATGTAGGTCTCGGCCTTGTTGAGGGCTTCGGACTGCTTGCCCTGGCGCAGCAGCAGGTTGACGTCGGCATACTCGTCCGCATGGGCCGCACCCAGCAGCAGTCCGAAGGCCAGGGCGGAGACAATGCGGGGGATGGTGTGCATGAGAGGAGGTGCGGCGTGCTTCATGAAGCCTCTGGAAAATGGGCGGATGAGGGCTCGACAAACACCCGAAAATGCCCGCCGCCGGCCGTTTATACTTGAAATGAATTGTAGCTGAGGGACCGTTCGGCAGCCCTTGCCGCTACAACCCCAACACCCCTGAATCCACGGCCATTTGTCGGCGTTGCTTCAGCAACGCTCGAGCACCAGATGGCGGCCTTCCGAATTCCATGAGCCTGCGCATCTACAACACGCTCTCGCGTGAACTGGAGGAGTTTTCTCCACTGCAACCCGGCCGTGTGCGCATGTACGTCTGCGGCATGACGGTGTACGACCTGTGCCACATCGGCCATGCCCGCATGATGATGGCCTTCGACGTGGTGCAACGCTGGCTGCGCGCGAGCGGCTTCGACGTGACCTACGTGCGCAACATCACCGACATCGACGACAAGATCATCGCCCGCGCCCTGGCGCGCGGCATCACGATCCGCGCATTGACCGAGGAAGTGGTGGCGGCCATGCACCAGGACATCGGTGCGCTCGGCATCGAGCCGCCCACCATCGAGCCGCGCGCCACCGAGTACGTGCCGCAGATGCTCGGCATCATCGAGAAGCTCGAGCAGAAGGGCCTGGCCTATCGCTCGACCAACGGCGACGTGAACTATGCGGTGCGCAAGTTCCCTGGCTACGGCAAGCTCTCCGGCAAGTCGCTCGACGAGTTGCATGCGGGTGAGCGCGTGGCGGTGCTCGACGGCAAGGAAGACCCGCTCGACTTCGTGCTGTGGAAGTCCGCGAAGCCGACCGAGCCCGATGACGCGAAATGGGAAAGCCCCTATGGCATCGGCAGGCCGGGTTGGCACATCGAATGCTCGGCGATGAGCTGCGCCACGCTCGGCGAGACCTTCGACATCCACGGCGGAGGCGCCGACCTGCAGTTCCCGCACCACGAGAACGAGATCGCGCAGAGCGAGGGCGCCACCGGCAAGCCGCTCGCGCGCTTCTGGGTGCACAACGGCTTCGTGCGCGTGGACAACGAGAAGATGTCCAAGAGCCTCGGCAACTTCTTCACCATCCGCGAAGTGCTGCAGAAGTACGACGCGGAGAGCCTGCGCTTCTTCCTGGTGCGAACGCACTACCGCAGCGCGTTGAACTACAGCGATGCGCATCTGGACGATGCGCGCAACTCGCTCAAGCGGCTCTACACGGCACTGGATGGCGTGACGCCGGCAGACGTTGCAATCGACTGGTCGCAGCCTCATGCAGCGCGATTCAGGGCCGCGATGGACGAAGACTTCGGCACGCCGGAAGCGATCGCGGTGCTGTTCGACCTGGCCAGTGAAGTCAACCGCACTCGCTCGCGCGAATTGGCCGGCTTGCTCAAGGCGCTCGGTGGCACGCTGGGTGTCCTGCAGGGCGACCCACGGGCCTTCCTGCAGGCCGGCAGCGCGCTCGACGATGCGGCGATCCAGGTGTTGATCGCCGAGCGGGCAAGTGCCAAGTCGCAGAAGAATTTCGCAGAGGCCGATCGCATCCGCAAGCAGCTACTGGAACAGGGCATCGTGCTGAAGGATTCACCCACCGGGACCACATGGGCTTCGGCGCAGTGAATTGAGGATCAGCGTGGCTCCTGTCAAAAAAGCAAGCGTCGAGATCTTCACGCCCGATTACTGGGAAGAGGCGTGCAAGCACCTGGGCAAGAAGGATCGCGTGATGAAGCGGCTCATCCCGCAGTTCGGCGACGTGCGGCTCGAAACGCGTGGCGACGCCTTCACCACGCTGGCGCGCAGCATCGTGGGCCAGCAGATATCGGTGAAGGCCGCGCAATCGGTGTGGGACAAGTTCGAGATGCTGCCGCGCAAGATGACGCCGGCGAACGTGCTGAAGCTCAAGGTCGACGACATGCGGGCCTGCGGACTGTCGGCGCGAAAGGTCGAGTACCTGGTCGACCTGGCGATCCATTTCGATACGCAAGCCGTGCATGTCAATGCGTGGAAACACATGGCGGACGAACTCATCATCGAAGAGCTCGTTGCGATCCGTGGCATCGGCCGTTGGACGGCTGAAATGTTCCTGATCTTTCACCTGATGCGGCCCAATGTGCTCCCGTTGGACGACGTTGGCCTCATCACCGGCATCAGCCAGAACTATTTTTCCGGCGACCCTGTCAGCCGCAGCGACGCACGCGAGGTTGCGGTCGCCTGGGCACCCTATTGCAGCGTCGCAACTTGGTATATTTGGCGCTCGCTCGACCCGGCACCGGTCGTGTACTGAACAACAAGGAGAAGACGTTGGCGAAACGAACCTTCCTCGATTTCGAGCAGCCGATTGCGGAACTCGAAAGCAAGATCGAAGAGCTGCGCTATGTGCAAACTGAATCGGCGGTCGACATCTCGGAAGAGATCGACCAGCTCGGCAAGAAGAGCCAGCAACTCACCAAGGATATCTACAGCGACCTGACGCCCTGGCAGATCACGAAGATCGCCCGGCATCCGGAACGCCCTTACACGCTCGACTACGTCAACGAGATCTTCACGGACTTCGTGGAGCTGCATGGCGACCGGCATTTCTCGGACGACCTGTCGATCGTGGGTGGACTCGCGCGCTTCAACGGCACGCCGTGCATGGTCCTCGGCCACCAGAAGGGACGCGACACGAAGGAGCGCACCGCGCGCAACTTCGGCATGAGCAAGCCCGAGGGCTATCGCAAGGCCCTGCGCCTGATGAAGACGGCTGAGAAGTTCAAGCTGCCGGTCTTCACCTTCGTCGACACGCCGGGCGCCTACCCTGGCATCGACGCGGAAGAGCGCGGGCAGTCCGAGGCCATCGGCCGCAACATCTTCGAGATGGCGCAACTGGAGGTGCCGATCATCGTCACCATCATCGGCGAAGGCGGCTCCGGCGGCGCGCTGGCGATTTCGGTGGGCGACCAGTTGCTGATGCTGCAGTACTCGATCTATTCGGTGATCAGCCCCGAAGGTTGCGCGTCGATTCTCTGGAAGACTTCCGAGAAGGCGAAGGAAGCCGCAGATGCGCTGGGCATCACGGCGCATCGGCTGAAGGCGCTGGGCCTGGTCGACAAGATCGTGAGCGAGCCGGTCGGCGGTTCGCATCGTGATCATCGGCAGATGGCTGCATTCCTGAAGCGTGCCCTGGGTGACGCCTTCCGCCAGGTCAGTGACTTGAAGGTCAAGGAACTGCTGGATCGCCGCTACGAACGCCTGCAGAGCTACGGCCGCTTCAACGACACCAAGGCCGACAAGTAGTCGACCCGCGCCGCCCGAGGGGCGGCGCCTGCAACTGGCCCTTTGCGCGGGCCGGGTGCGTCGCACAATTGCCCGATGAATTTCGATGAGGCCATCGCGGCTTTCGCGCCGTCGCTTCCGCTTGCCGTGGCCTACAGCGGTGGCGCCGATTCGACCGCGTTGCTCGTGGCTTGTGCTGCGCGCTGGCCGGGGCAGGTCGAGGCCTTTCACGTGCACCATGGGTTGCAGGTCGCGGCCGATGAGTTCGAGCGCCAATGTGCGGTCGTGTGCGAGCGGCTGGGAGTGACGCTGCGGGTGCATCGCGTCGATGCGCGACATGCGCCGGGCGAGAGCCCGGAAGACGCGGCACGACGTGCGCGCTACGCGTCGCTGGCCGCGCTGGCACGGGCCGAGGGCACGCGGCCCGGTATCGGGTCGATCGCGCTCGGCCAGCATGCCGACGACCAGGTCGAAACCGTGCTGCTGGCACTGTCGCGCGGCGCAGGCGTGGCCGGGCTGGCCGCCATGCCCGAGGTGGCGCAGCGTGATGGCCTTGTGCTCCACCGACCCTTGCTTGGCGTGCCGGCCGCGGAGATCCGCGCATGGCTGAAGGCGCGCGACGTGCCATGGATCGAAGATCCGAGCAATGCGGACGCGCGCTTCACGCGCAACCGCATCCGGGCCGAGCTGCTGCCGGCACTCGATCGCGCGTTCCCGCAGTTTCGTTCGACCTTTGCCCGAAGCGCGCGGCACGCGGCGCAAGCGCATGCCCTGCTCGTCGAACTCGCGCAGCAGGACCTCGCGGCGATTGGCGCGCCGCCGGGCATCGACGCGTTGCGCCGGCTGTCGCGCGCCCGCCAGGCGAATGTCCTGCGCCATTGGTTGCTGCAGGCGCATGACTGCACGCCCAGCACGGCGCAACTCGAGGAACTGCTGGAGCAGGTTCACGCTTGCACCACGCGCGGACACCGCTTGCACATCAAGATCGGCGCCGGCTTCGCGGAGCGGAGGGGGGCATTGCTCCATTGGTACAATCCCTCGCCCCCGACAGAGGCTTCGCGCTGATCGTCAAGGTGTACCGCTCCAGGGCAACCTCGGGCCGGTTTCATTTCTTTCCCATACTTCACCCATGGCATTGATCGTTCACAAATACGGCGGCACGTCGATGGGCTCGACCGAGCGCATCAGGAATGTCGCCAAGCGCGTTGCCAAGTGGGCACGCGCCGGCCACCAGATGGTGGTGGTTCCGAGCGCCATGAGCGGCGAGACCAACCGCCTGCTCGGCCTGGCCAAGGAACTCGCACCCGGCCGCACCAACGACGACTACAACCGCGAACTCGACATGCTCGCTTCGACTGGCGAGCAAGCCTCGTCGGCGCTGCTGGCAATCGCGTTGCAGGCCGAGGGCATGCCTTCGGTCAGCTATGCGGGCTGGCAGGTTTCGGTGCGCACCGACAACTCCTACACCAAGGCGCGCATCGAGAGCATCGACGACGAGCGCGTGCGCGCCGACCTCGAGGCCGGCAAGGTGGTGGTCATCACCGGCTTCCAGGGCGTGGACGACGCGGGCAACATCACGACGCTCGGCCGTGGCGGCAGCGACACATCGGCCGTGGCGATTGCCGCGGCGATGAAGGCGCACGAATGCCTGATCTACACCGACGTCGACGGGGTCTACACGACCGACCCGCGCGTCGAGCCCGATGCGCGCCGCCTGACCACCGTGAGCTTCGAGGAAATGCTCGAGATGGCGAGCCTCGGCTCCAAGGTGCTGCAGATCCGCTCGGTGGAATTCGCCGGCAAGTACAAGGTGCCCCTGCGCGTGCTGTCGAGCTTCACGCCGTGGGACATCGACATCAACGAAGAAGCCAAGTCCGGCACGCTGATCACTTTCGAGGAAGACGAAAACATGGAACAAGCCGTCGTATCCGGCATTGCGTTCAACCGTGACGAGGCCAAGGTCTCGGTGCTGGGCGTGCCCGACAAGCCGGGCATCGCGTATCACATCCTGGGTGCGGTGGCCGATGCCAACATCGAGGTCGACGTGATCATCCAGAACCTGAGCAAGGACGGCAGGACCGACTTCAGCTTCACGGTGCACCGCAACGACTTTGCCAAGTGCATCGACCTGCTCAAGGAAAAGGTCCTGCCGACGCTGGGCGCGGCCGAAGTGGTGGGCGACGCGAAGATCTGCAAGGTCAGCATCGTGGGTATCGGCATGCGCAGCCACGTGGGCGTGGCGAGCAAGATGTTCCGGGTGCTGAGCGAAGAGGGCATCAACATCCAGATGATTTCCACCAGCGAGATCAAGACCTCGGTCGTGATCGACGAGAAGTACATGGAACTCGCCGTGCGTGCGCTGCACAAGGCCTTTGACCTGGACCAGCCACCGGCGTAAAACCGTTGCCAAAGATGGCATAATCGATGGTTCCGGAACTGTGACCGAGTGGCCGAAGGTGCTCCCCTGCTAAGGGAGTATGGGGTGTAGAGCCTCATCGAGGGTTCGAATCCCTCCGGTTCCGCCAGCTAGCCAAGTAGAAACGCCCCTCACGGGGCGTTTTTGCTTTCTGGCTCCGCTTTTCCCGATGCCTGTGGATGTCGCCTAGACAGGCTTCCGCCCGTTGCCGCCAGTCGGGTTGACGCCCCTTGGCGCTTGGTCCAAAGTACGCGCCCGGGGCGACAGGGCCGCCGATTACTCGAACGCGCGCGCCGTGCATGCCTGAACTTGCCACGCGACTCGCTTCCGGTGCGAGCGAACGAGGGGCTGCCGACTACACCAAGGTGCAAGCACCAACGAGGGAGAAGACATGAAGAAGATCGGAGTGCTGGTCCTCGCCAACCTTTTGCTGGCGCACCAGGCCATGGCGCAATCGGGCACGGGGCAGGGGCCGGTCTCGGGCAGCAGCCTGACGCTGTTCGGCATCGCCGACATACTCGTGGCCTATGGCTCCGGCAGCGCCGCACACACGATCCAACTCGCGAGCAACGGCAACGTGCAGTCGCGGCTGGGTTTCAGGGGCGTGCAGGATCTGGGCGGGGGGCTCGGGGCGGGCTTCTGGCTTGAAACCGGGCTCCAGGTCGACACCGGCACCGGCACCGCCGGCAACACCAACAATCAGCCGAGCGGTGCGACGAGTGCCGACTTCATGAGCTTCAGCCGGCGCGCCACGGTCAGCCTGATGGACTTTTGGGGCGAGATCCGGATGGGCCGGGATTTCACGGCGACCTTCCGCAACCGGGACCAGACGGACCCCTTCGGAACCAGCGGCGTGGGCGCATCGTTGCCCTATTCCCTGTCGATCGCCGGGGTGACGTCGACGCGGGCCTCCAACATGGTGGGCTACTTCCTGCCGGGAGATCTGGGCGGCGTATTCGGAGAGGTTCAGGTGTTCATGGGGGAGAACATCTCGCACGTGCCCAACGCGCAGGATGGCAATGGCTACCAGGCGCGCATCGGCTGGAGCGGCGGACCGTTCGGCATTGCCGTGGCGACCGGGAAGACCAAGTACGCGCAAACAGCCACTACCGGGGATATCGATGTCTACAACATCGGCGCTTTCTACGATTTCGGCGTCGTGCGAATGACGGCGGGTTACTTCGTCGATGAGCGCAAGCAATTCGTCTCCGTGAAGAGCACGAGCTACATCGTCGGCGCCGTGATTCCGGTGGGACCGCACCAGTTGAAGGTTTCGTATTCGTCGAACGGCACCGACGAGGTCATGGACCCGCGGGCCAAGAAGGTGGCGCTGGGCTATGTCTACAACCTTTCGAAGCGGACGGCGGCCTATGGCACGGTGGCCTATCTGCGCAACAGCGGCAATTCGGCGGTCGCGTTGAACAATTCGATCACCGAACCCGGGCGCAGCTCACGGGGCGTCGACCTGGGCTTGCGGCACAGCTTCTAGGGTTTTCGCGCGTGTCAACGCGGCCCGGGCTTGCGCAGCTTGTCCAAGTCCATCAGCGCGCCCGGAATCGTCATGAGCCGTAGAGCTTCGGCGGGCGTCACGTTCTGTTCGCCAGCAAGGAAGCGCATCTGGCAGTCGCCGATGAGGATGGTGTCCCCATTCGACAGGGCGCGCGACGTGATGCGGTGGCCATTGACGAAGGTGCCGTTGCTGCTGTCGAGGTCGCGGATCCAGACGGCGCCGCTTTCGACGGTCAAGGTCGCGTGGAAGCGGCTGACGCGGTCCGAATCGATGACGACGTCGTTGCTGTTGGCGCGACCGATCCGGGTGTCGGCCGCGGCCAGCGGGACCAGCTTGGTCTTGCCCGGATGGGTCATCACAATGAGCTTGGGCATCCGAAAGTCTTCCTTGGGTTCAAGCGCCGGGCTGCGCGGTAGGGAGGGCGGCGGGTTGTAGGGATGTGTCCTACAGGTGGCGCTGAGCCGAATATGACGCGGGACCGTCTCTTTGTACAGACATCCCAGGCGTTGCGTTGTTTCCCCGCGCAACACGAAAGTTGCTGCCGCGGCGGGCCCGCGCGAGCCTACTCGACGATCAGTCCCTTGAGCGCCGGGTCGTCCGGCGCTTCCTTCAGCTTCATCTGCTGGAGCGTTTTGATCAGCAGCCGCGCGATCATGAGATTGCGGTGTGTCTTGCTGTCGGACGGGATCACGTACCAGGGCGCATGCCGGGTCGAAGTAGCCGCCAGCAACTTGTCGTAGGCGCGCTGGTAGTCGTCCCACTTCTTGCGGGCATCGAGGTCGCTGAGATCGAACTTCCAGTGCTTGCCGGGCGTGTCGATGCGATCCTGCAGGCGTTCGCGCTGGGTCTCCTTGCTGATGTGCAGCATGCACTTGATGACCACCGTGCCGGTTTCGCTGAGGAGGCGTTCGAAGTCGTTGATCTGTGCGTAGCGGCGCTCGGTGGCCTTCTTGTCGATCCAGCCTTCCACGACCGGCACCAGCACGTCTTCATAGTGGCTGCGGTTCCACACCATGATTTCACCCGTGCGCGGCACCACGGCATGGCAGCGCCAGAGGAAATCGCGCGCCTTTTCCTCGAGCGACGGGGCCTTGAAGGCGGCCACGCGCACGCCCAGCGGCGAGGTGCGCGAGAACACCCAGCGGATGGTGCCGTCCTTGCCGCTGGTGTCCGTGCCCTGCAGCACCAGCAGGATCTTGCGGCTGCCTTCGGCATGCAGCAGGTTCTGCAGTTCGTCGAGCTGGAGCGCGAGCGCGTCGAGCTGCTCGACCTGCGCGCTGCGTGAGCCTTCGGCAAAGGGCGTCGCGCCTGGCTTGATGTCTGCGAGGTGGAAGGACTTGCCGACGCGGTAGTTCTTGAAGCTGGCCATGCGCGATCCCCATTGCTTTGCAAAACGCGAGCGTACGCGACCCGGGCCGTTGGCGCAGGGCGCCGTTGCAACTCCGCTTCGGCTTGCCGAACCTCATGCGGGCCGAAACTGATTGACATCTAAACATGTGAAAAGTAATGTACCGTCACCTGGCGCGACCGGCGGCAGCGAACCATCCATCTCGAATCCTGTGAGGTATAGCTTCATGAAAATTGCAATCCTGGGCGGAGGCCATGGCTGCTACGCCGCCGCCGCCGACCTGTCCGAGGCCGGCCATGAGGTTCGCCTCTGGCGGCGCGATGCGGCGGCGCTGGGGGCCGTCATCGCGGCGGGTTCCATTCACCTGAAGGATGCGGAGGGCGCGCGCGACGTGGCGATCGCGAAGGCCACCGCCGACATCGGCGAAGCGATGCGCGGCGCGCAGCTCATCCTGATCCCGTCGCCTGCCATCGCGCAGGCCGACATAGCGCGCGCCATGGCGCCGCACCTGGTGGACGGGCAGGTGGTGTTCCTGCCGCCGGGCACCTTCGGCAGCTACGTGATGGCGCAGATCGCCCGCGAAGCCGGCAGCAAGGCTGACGTCGCCTGGGCCGAGACCGGCACGCTGCCTTACCTGGCACGCAAGCACGGCGAGCGCGAAGTCAACGTGACGATCCGCGCGATTCACCTGCCCACCGGCGTGTACCCGGCGCGCAAGGAGAAGGAGGCGATCGAGGTGATCCGGCAGGCCTATCCCAGCGTGCATGGCTGCGGCGACGCGCTGTCTGGCGCCCTGATGAATGCCGGCCCGGTCATCCACCCGCCGCTGATGGTGATGAACGCCGCGCCGCTGCAGCACTTCGAGCGCTGGGACATCCACAACGAAGGCACGCAGAAGGCGGTGCGCGCCGTGACCGACCAGCTCGACAACGAGCGCATCGCTGTGCGCGAGGCCTTCGGCCATGCGGGCCCGCACTATCCGCTGGCCGACCACTACAACAACGACAAGTGGATGTACGGCGACGCGCACAAGCAACTCGTGAAGTCGGGCGACTGGCGCGAGAACATCGACCTCTACGGCCATCGCTACATCACGGAAGACACCGAGCTTGGCCTGGCTTTCCTGGCGTCGGCCGCTCGCCATGCCGGCGTCGACGCGCCGATCGCGCATGGCTTGCTGGCGATCGTCGGTGGCTTCCTCGGGCGCGACCTGCGCAAAGGGCCGCGCACCTTCGACGCGCTGGGGCTGAACGGGCTGAACCGCGATGCGCTGAAGGAGCGCCTGCATGACGGCGTCTGATTCCGCGCGGGTGCCCGGGCCGCGCGTGGTGTCGGTGGGTGCCGGACGCATGGGGCGCGGCATCGCGATTGCGTTCGCGTATGCGGGCCATCGCGTGTCGCTGGTCGACTTGCGCGAGCGCAGCGACGAGGCCTGGCGGAAGTTGCATGAAGAGGCGCTTGCAGAGGTTGAATCGAGCCTCGGCGGACTGGCGTCGCTGGGTGTGCTGGCGCGCGATCAAGTGGCCGGCATCGTGGCCCGCATCGACGTGGTGCGCGCGGTCGATGCGCCGCGTGCGCTGTCTGCAGCGGAGCTGGTGTTCGAAGGCGTGCCGGAAACGCTGCAAGCCAAGCGCGAGGCCTTCGAGCACATCAATGCGCATTGCCGCGACGACGCCATCCTGACCTCGACCACGAGCAGCATCCTGGTCACGCAGATCGCCGAATTCGTGAAACGCCCCGAGAGATTCCTCAATATCCATTGGCTCAACCCGGCGTACGTGATTCCGGTGGTGGAGCTGAGCTATCACGCCGGCACCGACCCAGCAGTGCTCGCGCGCGCCAAGGCGCTGATGGAGGAGATCGGCAAGCTGCCGGTGGTGTGCGGACCGACCCCGGGCTACATCGTGCCGCGGCTGCAGGCGCTCGTGATGAACGAGGCGGCGCGGATGATCGAGGAGGGCGCGGCCACTGCGGAAGAGATCGACAAGGCCACGCGGTTTGGACTGGGCCTGCGATTCGCGGCGCTGGGCGTGGTGGAGTTCATCGACTTCGGCGGCAGCGACATCCTGCATCACGCGAGCCGCGAGATGTCGGCATCGATCGACGCCAACCGCTACAAGGCGCCGGCCATCCTGGACAAGATGATGAGCGAAGGGCGCCTGGGGTTGAAGACCGGCAGCGGCTTCTACGACTATGCCGGCCGCGACGTCGGCGCCTACCGCAGCGACGTGCTGTTGCGCACGCTGGGCATGTTGAAGCATGCCGGGCTGTGGCGCCCGCCGGCGACGGCGACGCAGGATTAGCGAGGCAGCGCGTGAACGGCCCGGACATTCGCCGCGCGTTTGCGGCCCTGTCGGTCGGGCAGGTTCACTACGCCTGTGCCGGCGAGGCGAGTGCGCCGGCCGTGTTGTTCCTGCACCAGACGCCGCGAAGTTGGGCCGAGTACCGCGCGGTCCTGCCCTTGGTCGGCCGGCGCTATTTAGCGGTGGCGATGGACACGGTCGGGTTCGGCGATTCGGCGCCCGCGCCGTGGGCGCCGACGATCGAGCATTGGGCGTCTGTCGCGGTGGAACTGCTGGCTTCGCTGGGGATCGAGAAAGCGCATGTCGTGGGGCACCACACCGGCGGCGTGATCGCGGTCGAACTGGCTGCGGCATGGCCGGAGCGCGTGGGGTCGCTGGTGCTTTCTTCCACGCCGTTCACCGATGCGGCCTTTCGTGCCGCGCGTGCCACGAGCAAGCCCATCGACGCGGTCACCCGCAGCGGGGACGGCGCGCACCTGCTGCAGATGTGGCGCAACCGGCAGGGCTTCTATCCGGCGGACCGCGCTGACTTGCTGGAGGCGTTCGTGCTTGATGCGCTGAAGGTGCGTGGCGATCTCGAAGGCGGCCATCGCGCAGTGGCGTCTTATCGGATGGAGGAGCGCATCGGCCGTATCAGGCAACCGGTGCTGCTGCTGCGCGCCCCCGGCGACCCCTTTGCCTCGCCGCATGCCGCTGAACTGGCGGCGTATCTGCGTGATGCACGCATCGTCGATATCGAAGGCGGGATGGTGCCCTTACCCGACCAGTTGCCCGACGCCTTCGCCGAAGCGATCCTCGACTTCCTCGACCGGCTCGAATGAGCAAGCCGGCGCGGCGTCAATCCTCTTCGTCTTCTACTGCGGCGCCTGCATCCTCATGCAGCTCGATCATCCGCCGCAACGTGTTCTTCAGCACCTCGGCGCTCTGCAGGCCGAAAGGCTCCAGCACGCGATGCTCATGTTCGCGCGCCAGTTCCATCAGGTGCTTGACGGTGCGCTCGCCTGCGTCGGTGATGCGCACCAAGGTGATGCGCCGGTCACTGTCATGGGGCAGGCGCTCCACATGGCCCTTGCTGGCCATGCGGTCCAGCATGCGCGTGACGGTCGGTTGCTTCATCACCGCGACCTGCGCAAGGCGGCCAATGCTGATCGGGTCGCCGCCTGCCAGCGTGGCCATCACGCGCCACTCCGAGATCGAAAAACCATGCTGCCGCGCCACCTTGTGGAACTCCGAGGAGATCAGGTGGCTGGCCTGCGCGAGCAGCGCCGGCAGGTAGTCGTCGACGAAGTGCCGGGGCACCGGCAGCGGCGCCGAATGAGCCTGTTTGCGTCGAGTCGAAGCTGGCACGGTGCTTGCGTTTCTAGGGTTATTCATGATTGTGCATACATTCAGATCTAAAGAATATACGCACTTCGGGCGAGCGCGTCCGAGGGTTTTCAAGGAGCACCATGGCTGAGCGGTCTTTTGTCGAGGAAGTAAAGAAGCTGAGGCTCGGCGCCGGAGACATTTTCAGCGGCGAGGGCATTCTGGCTGTGACCAAGGGTTTGCTGGAATCGGGCGTGGCCTATGTCGCCGGCTACCAGGGCGCGCCGATCTCGCACCTGATGGATGTGCTGGCCGATGCGCAGGACATCCTGGCCGAACAGGGCATCCGCTTCGAGAACAGTGCGAGCGAAGCGACGGCGGCGGCGACGCTGGCGGCATCGGTCAACTATCCGCTGCGCGGCGCCGTGACCTTCAAGGCGACCGTGGGCACCAACGTGGCCTCCGATGCGCTGGCCAACCTGGCGTCCGGCGGCGTGACTGGCGGCGCGCTCATCATCGTGGGCGAGGACTACGGCGAGGGCTCGTCGATCATGCAGGAGCGCAGCCATGCCTTTGCGATGAAGTCGCAGATGTGGCTGCTCGATCCGCGGCCCAACCTGCCCTCGATCGTCGATGCCGTGAAGCAGGGCTTCGATCTTTCCGAGGCGAGCAACACGCCGGTGATGCTGCAATTGCGCATCCGCGCCTGCCACGTGCACGGGCAGTTCGTCGCATCCGACAACGTGCCGCCGAAGTTCACGCTGAAGGAGGCGATGGAGTCGCCGCAGCGCGACGTGAGCCGCATCGTGCTGCCGCCTGCCAGCTTCGTGCACGAGCAGGAAAAGGTGCGCGACCGCTGGCCTGCCGCAGTTCGCTTCATCGAGGAGCGCAAGCTCAACGAGTTCTTCAACGAAGGCGCGGACGACATCGGCGTGATCGTGCAGGGCGGCAGCTACAACACGCTGGTGCGCGCGCTCGAGCGGCTCGGGCTGGCCGACGTGTACGGCAACTCGAAAGTGCCGCTGTACGTGATGAACGTGGCCTACCCGGTGATCGACAGCGAAGTGCTGCGCTTCTGCAAGGGCAAGCGCGCGGTGCTGCTCGTCGAGGAAGGGCAGCCCAACTTCATCGAGCAGAACCTCGCGACGATCCTGCGGCAAGCCGGCGTCGATGCCGCGCTGCACGGCAAGGACATGCTGCCGGTGGCTGGCGAATACACGGCCGCGGTGTTGCTCAAGGGCGCACGCACATTCTTCGAGCGCTATGAACGCATCGCGCCGCTGCCGGTGGTCGCGCCGGTGCGCAGGGTCATTCCGCTCACGGCCGTGGCCAACATCGGTGTCGATGCCGCGCCGGAGCCCTCGCGTCCGTTGGACGATAGCGTGCATGCGCGCCCGCCGGGCTTCTGCACCGGCTGTCCGGAGCGGCCGATCTTCAGCGCGATGAAGCTGGTCGAGCGCGAACTCGGTCCGCACCACATCAGCGCCGACATCGGCTGCCACCTGTTCTCGATCCTGCCGCCGTTCCACCTCGGCAACACGACCATGGGCTATGGCCTGGGCGCGGCCGGTGCGTCTGCGCTCAACGTGCCCGCGGGCAAGCGGGCGATCTCGATGATGGGCGACGGCGGCTTCTGGCACAACGGGCTGACCAGCGGCATCGCCAACGCGGTGTTCAATCGCAGCGACAACCTGACCATCGTGGTCGACAACAACTACACCTCGGCCACGGGCGGGCAGGACATCCTGTCGTCGACGGCGATCAATCCCACGCGCAGCACCGGCCACGCGATCGAGCAGGCCGTGCGAGGCGTCGGCGTGAAGTGGGTCAAGACCATCCGCCGCACCTACGACGTGGCCGGCATGCGCGACCTGTTGCGCGAAGCCCTGACGACGAAGGAGAAGGGCCCGAAGGTGCTGATCGCGCAATCGGAATGCATGCTCAACAAGCAGCGCCGGGAGAAGCCGCTGGTGCGCAAGGCCGTGGCCGAAGGCAAGCGGGTGGTTCGCGAGAAGTTCGGCATCGATTCCGACACCTGCACGGGCGACCACTCGTGCATCCGCCTGTCGGGCTGCCCGTCGCTCTCGATCAAGCCCAACCCCGATCCGCTGCGCACCGACCCGATCGCGACCGTGCTCGACAGCTGCGTGGGCTGCGGCAACTGTGGCGACGTGTCGCATGCGGCAGTGCTGTGCCCGTCGTTCTACAAGGCGCAGGTCGTGAGCAATCCCAACAAGTGGGACCGCCTGCGCGAACGCGTGCGCTCTTCCGTCATCGGCTGGATGCAGCGCGGCGATGCCCGGCGCCGCGAACGTTTCGCCTTCTGAAGTCTTCATGAATTCCACACAACCCATCAAGATCGCCATCCTGGCCATGGGCGGAGAGGGCGGCGGCGTGCTGGCCGACTGGATCGTCGACCTCGGCGAGCACAACGGCTACATCGCGCAAACCACTTCCGTGCCCGGCGTGGCGCAGCGCACCGGCGCCACCATCTACTACGTCGAGCTTTATCCCGAGGCACGCGCCAAGGCCGATGGCGGCCATCCCGTGCTGGCGCTGATGCCGCTGCCTGGCGACGTCGACCTGGTGCTGGCATCGGAACTGATGGAAGCGGGACGCGCGGTGCAGCGCGGGCTGGTCACGCAGGACCGCACCACGCTGGTCGCCTCTACCCATCGCGTGTATTCGATTGCCGAGAAGTCGGCGATGGGCGATGGGCGCGTGGACAGCGAGCAATTGGTCGCGCATGCGCAGAAGGCGGCCAAGCGCTTCATCCGCTTCGACATGGCGCAAGCGGCCGAGCAGGCGGGCAGCGTGATCAGCGCGGTGCTGTTCGGCGCGCTGGCGGGCTCGGGTGCCTTGCCTTTCAGCCGTGCGCAGTTCGAGGCGACGGTGGAGCGGGGCGGCGTTGGCGTGAAGCCGAGCCTGAAGGCGTTTGGTGGTGCGTTCGAGCGAGTGCAGTCGGGGTCGGAAGCCGATGCGGCGGCGGCAGCGTTGCCTGCGCGCGCGGCGCCAGCGCCCAGCCATCCGGCAGTGCGGGCATTGGTTGAGCGCGTGCAGAAGGATTTCCCCGTGTCCGCCCAACCGATCCTGCTCGAAGGCGTGCGCCGGCTGATCGACTACCAGGACACGGCCTATGCGGGCACCTTCCTCGACCGCATGTGCAAGATCCACGCGCTGCGCATCGACGATGGCGGCAGGCTCGCCGAGAGCACCGCGCGCCATCTGGCGCTGTGGATGTCGTATGAAGACACCGCGCGCGTCGCCGCCCTGAAGACACGTGCCACCCGCTTCGACCGCGTGCGCGACGAGACCGGCGTGCAGGCCGACCAGGTGATGGCCATCAACGAATACATGCATCCGCGCCTGCA
This sequence comes from Variovorax sp. dw_954, assembly GCF_018449755.1. Classification (NCBI taxonomy): domain Bacteria; kingdom Pseudomonadati; phylum Pseudomonadota; class Betaproteobacteria; order Burkholderiales; family Comamonadaceae; genus Variovorax; species Variovorax sp. dw_954. The sequence goes on from NZ_JAAVVD010000003.1 coordinate 254,442, forward strand.
GGAGATCTGCGAGACGTTGCCCGGTGGCGTCGGCCGCTGGTTGATGAACTCGGGCATGCCGCGCCGCTTTGTCGAGCGCATGACGCAAAAGGGTCGCGTGATCCAGACCAGTTCGCTGCATGGCTACCTGATGCTGCGTTGCGTGGCAGCGGCCGCGCGCTGGCGCCGTTCCACCACGCGGTTCGCGGAAGAGAACCAGCTCATCGAAGAATGGCTGGAGCGCATCGCGCAAACCGCCGCGATCAACCCGGCGCTGGCGCTCGAGATTGCGGAATGCCAGCGTCTGGTAAAGGGCTACAGCGACACGCACGAACGCGGCTTGCGCAACTACACGCTGGTGATGGGCGCCGCCCGACGCGCCGGCAGTGCGCTGGCACCCGCCACCTTGCGGGAACTGCGCGATGCGGCCCTTGCCGACGAGCATGGCCACCAGCTGCGCGCCGTGCTGGCCCACTACGCGCTCGCCTGACAACGACAGAAGAGAGGCACGATGTCACACGAACCACTTCCCACCCTCACGTTGCGCGTCGCGGAGGCGCGGCAACTCAATCCGCTGATCCGCATGTTCCGGCTGCGGACCGACGACGGTTCCGCGCTGCCCGGCTTCACGGCCGGCGCGCATATCCGCGTGAAGGTCGCGCTGCCCGATGGCAAGGAAGATTGGCGTCACTACTCGCTCATCAATCCTGAAGCGAAGCAGGGCGCGACCGAGGCGCCGCATGAATACGTGATTGCCGTGCGCATCGAGGATGGCGGCCGCGGCGGCTCGCGTTTCATGCACCAGACCCTGAAGGAAGGCGACGCACTGACCATCGAGGTGCCGAAGAACGACTTTCCGGTGCACGACGGCGCGGCGCGGGCGGTGCTGATCGCCGGCGGCATCGGCATCACGCCGATGATCAGCATGGCCGCGCAACGCAAGGTGCAAGGCGCGCCGGTGCGCATGCACTATGCCGGCCGCAGCCGCGAGTTGATGGCCTTCCTGCCGGAACTGGACGCGTTGCTCGCTGGCGACCTCATCGTCCACACCGACGTCGAGGCTGGCGCGCCGTTGAACATCGAGGCATTGCTCGACGGCTGCGAAGCAGCTGACCAGCTTTATGTCTGCGGCCCCAAGGTCATGCTCGACGCCGTGCTCGCCGCCACGCAAAAGCGCGGCTGGACGCACGACCGCGTGCACTTCGAACTCTTCACCACGCCGGCCGTGGAAGAGGGCGACCATCCCTTCGAAGTCGTGCTCGCGATGTCGGGCAAGACCTTCACCGTGCCGGCCGACAGGACCATCCTCGACTGCATGATCGACGAGGGCTGTGACCCGATGTACGACTGCAAGCGCGGCGAATGCGGCGTGTGCGCGACGCCGGTGATGGAAGGCGAGATCGACCATCGCGACTACGTGCTGATGGCCAGCGAGAAGGCCGCCGGCAACGTGATCCAGATCTGCATCTCGCGTGCCAAGGGTGCGCGGCTGGTGCTGGATGTCTAGGAAGAATTCAGGAGACCCCACATGACGACCTACCGCGGAAATCCCGAAGCGATTCGCGCGCTGGTGCAGCCCGACCGCGTGCACCGCGACCTCTACATCAACCAGGAATTGTTCGACCTGGAGCAGGAACACTTCTTCGCGAACACCTGGAACTACGTCGGCCACGACAGCCAGTTGCCCAAGCCCGGCGACTACATCAGCAACGAGATCGGCGGCCGCCCGCTGATCGTGGTGCGCCACACCGATGGCTCCGTGCGCGTGATGATGAACCGCTGCGCCCACAAGGGCTCGCGCCTCGTCAGCGCGCCCTGCGGCAACACCGGCAAGTTCTTCCGCTGCCCGTATCACGCGTGGACCTTCAAGACCGATGGCTCGCTGCTGTCGATCCCGTTGAAGAACGGCTACGAAGGCACGCAACTGAGCCAGTGCGAATCGTCCAAGGGACTCACGCAGGTGAAGAACGTGCGGCTCTATCGCGGCTTCATCTTCGTCAAGCTGAACGACACGGGCCCGGACTTCGAGGAGTTCTTCGGCGACTCGCTGAGTTCCATCGACAACATGGCCGACCGCTCGCCCGAGGGCGAACTGGAGATCGCCGGCGGCTGCCTGCGCTTCATGCACCAGTGCAACTGGAAGATGTTCATCGAGAACCTTAACGACACCATGCATCCGATGGTGGCGCACGAGTCGTCCGCCGGCACCGCCAAGACCATGTGGTCGGGCAAGCCGGCGGAAGAGCCCAAGCCGATGGCCATCGAGCAGTTCGTGCCCTTCATGTCGGACTACAAGTTCTTCGAGGACATGGGCGTTCGCGTGTTCGACAACGGCCACAGCTTCTCGGGCGTGCACTACAGCATCCACAGCAAGTATTCGGCGATCCCGGAATACGACGCCGCGATGCAGGCCAAGTACGGGCCGGAGCGCACGCAGCAGATCCTGGGCCTCGCTCGGCACAACACGGTGTACTACCCCAACCTCACGATCAAGGGCGCGATCCAATCGATCCGCGTGGTCAAGCCGATCGCGGTCGACAAGACATTGGTCGAGAGCTGGACCTTTCGCCTGAAGGGCGCGCCGCCGGAGTTGCTGCATCGGACCACGATGTACAACCGGCTCATCAATTCGCCTTTCTCCGTCGTCGGCCATGACGACCTGCAGGCCTATCGCGGCATCCAGGCCGGCCTGCACGCCAGTGGCAACGAATGGGTCAGCCTGCATCGCAACTTTGATGCGGCGGAAGTCGACCAGAAGGATGTGACAGCCATCGGCACCAGCGAGATTTCCATGCGCAACCAGTACCGTGCATGGGAACGCCATATGACGGCGAACATGGCGAGCGTGGCGGAGAAGGCCGAAGCATGACCGCTGTTACCCGCCAGGACCTCATCGACTTCGTCGTCCACGAATGCCGCCTGCTCGATGCCAAGCGCTACGAGGAGTGGAACGCGCTCTTCACCGATGACGCCTTCTACTGGTTGCCGCTGGTGCCCGACCAGGAGGACGGCTACCAGCACACCTCGCACATGTACGAGGACAAGCTCCTGCGCGACCTGCGCATCGAGCGCCTGAAAAGCCCGCGTGCCTTTTCGCAGCAGCCGCCGAGCCGCTGCCATCACCTGCTGCAGACGCCGACGGTGGAATCTTTCGACGAGGCGGCCGGCAAGTTCGTTGTGCGCACCGAGTTCCACTACACCGAGTCGCAAGGTGACGAACTGCAGTTCTACGTCGGCACCTTCTTCCATCACCTGACCGTGAGCGACGGCGCGTTGCGCATGACGCTCAAGCGCGTGAATCTTCTCAACTGCGACGCGGCCCTGCCGGCGGTGCAGTTGTTCATCTGATCGAACCAATGAACGCCACTGTCTACGACGTCTTCCGCGCGAGCGCTGCGCGCACGCCGGATGCGGACTTCCTGTTCACCGAATCCGTGACCGCCGCCGCCTACGGCATCGACGCGGGCGCCATCCGCTGGAGCGCTGCCGCTGCCGAAGTAGAGCGCCTGCGCGCTGCGTACCGCGCTGCCGGCTGGGGCCATGGCCACCGCGTCGGCCTGTTGCTGGAAAACCGGCCCGCTTTCATCTTCCACTGGTTTGCGCTCAATGCCTTGGGCGTGAGCGTGGTGCCCATCAATGCGGAGATGCGCTCGGCTGAACTGACCTACCTGATCGGCCACAGCGAGATCGGCCTGGCCGTGACCTTGCCGGAGCGCGCGGCGGACTTGCGTTCCGCCGCGGCGCAGGCCGGCGTGGCCTTCGACACCATGTCAGCCGATGGCGAGGTGCCACACGCGCCCACAGTGCCTCCGCGCATGGACGAACCCGTCGGCGCCGGCACCGAGTGCGGCTTGCTCTACACCTCCGGCACCACCGGCCGGCCCAAGGGCTGCATCCTCGACAACAGCTACTTCCTGCGGGCCGGCGAGTGGTATGCGGCGCTCGATGGCGTGTGCAGCATCCGCCGCGACACGGAGCGCGTCATCACGCCGCTGCCGTTGAACCACATGAACGCGATGGCGTTCTCGACCATGGTCGTGCTGGTGGCCGGCGGCTGCCTGGTGCAGCTGGACCGTTTCCATCCGAAGAGCTGGCTGCAGAGCGCGCGCGAAAGCGGCGCGACCATCGTGCATTACCTGGGCGTGATGCCGGCGATGCTGCTGAGCGCGCCGCCTTCGCCCGCGGACCGGGATCATGCGATCCGCTGGGGCTTCGGTGCCGGCGTGGACCGCAAGAACCACGCACCCTTCGAGCAGCGCTTCGGCTTCCCGCTGGTCGAGGCCTGGGCCATGACCGAGACTGGCGCCGGTGCCTGCGTGATGGCGAACCGCGAGCCACGCCTTGTGGGTAGCAGTTGCTTCGGCCGCCAGCCCGATTTCCTGGAGATCCGGTTGGCCGATGAAGAAGGCCGCGAGGTCGTGGATGACGCGCCGGGCGAGTTGCTGGTGCGTTCGGCCGGTGCCGATCCGCGCCGCTATTTCTTCTCGGGCTACCTGAAGGACGAGGAAGCGACGCGCGAGGCCTGGGCCGATGGCTGGTTCCACACCGGCGACCTGGTGCGCCGGGACGCGGAGGGCAACTTCTTCTTCGTCGATCGCAAGAAGAACGTAATCCGCCGCAGCGGCGAGAACATCTCCGCGGTGGAGGTGGAGAGTGTGCTGAACCAGCACCCGGCCGTGAAGACGTCGGCGGTTGCGGCCACGCCGGACCCGGTGCGGGGCGACGAAGTGCTGGCCTGCATCGTGATGCGTGAAGACGCCACCTCGTCGGCTGAACTCGCGGCCAGCATCGTCGCGCATGCGCTGTCGCAACTGGCCTACTACAAGGCGCCCGGCTATGTCGCCTTCGTCGATGCCTTGCCGCTGACGCCGTCGCAGAAGATCCAGCGCGGGCAACTGAAAGAGCTTGCGCACGCCTTGCCGGGGCAGGCCAATTGCATCGACACGCGGTCGATGAAGAAGAGGCAGGCATGAGCATCGCAGGATCGCTCCAACATGTGAACGCCGCCTTGCGGGGCAGTGAGGACGCGAAGTGCCGGGCGTGGGAGCGCCTATGAGCAAACGCATGTCCTACGAGGGCGTTGCGGTGGCCGTGCCGGTCACCGTGCCCTATTTGCGCTACTCCACCCGCACCGCCCACTGGTTCATCGGCCACGCGGTCGATGCACTGGTCAAGGCCAGCGGTCTCAAGAAGGAGCAGATCGACGGCCTGTGCCTGAGCAGCTTCTCGCTGGTGCCCGACACCGCCGTCGGCGTGACGCAGCACCTGGGCCTGTCGCCGCGCTGGCTCGACCATGTGCCGACAGGCGGCGCGTCCGGCGTGATGTGCCTGCGCCGCGCCGCACGCGCCGTCCAGTCGGGCGACGCGGATGTCGTCGCCTGTGTGGCGGCCGACACCAACCATGTCGACTCCTTCCGCCAGACGCTGGGCGCCTTCAGCAACTTCGCGCGCGATGCAACCTATCCCTACGGCGCCGGCGGACCCAACTCGATCTTCGCCTTCATCACGGCGAACTACATGCGCACCTACGGCGCGAAGCGCGAGGACTTCGGCCGCATCGCCGTCGACCAGCGCACGAACGCGCTCGGCAACCCGCACGCGATGTTCAGGAAGCCATTGACGCTCGACGAGTACATGGCCGCGCGGCCGATCTCGGACCCGATCCACCTGTTCGACTGCGTGATGCCCTGCGCCGGCGCGGAAGCCTTCCTCGTGATGAGCGAGGAACGGGCACGCGACCTGGGCTTGCCGCACGCCATGATCCGCGGCGCCATCGAGCGTCACAACGCCTTCAGCGAAGACCCGGTGATGACGCGCGGCGGCTGGCGCGTCGACCGCGACGACCTCTATGCGCAAGCCGACATCAAGCCGGAGGCGCTCGACTTCGTGCAGACCTACGACGACTACCCGGTGATCGTGATGATGCAGTTCGAAGACCTGGGCTTTTGCGAGAAGGGCGAGGGCTCGGCCTTCGTGCAGTCGCATGGCATGACCTTCGAAGGCAGCTTTCCCAACAACACAAGCGGGGGCCAGTTGTCAGCAGGGCAGGCTGGCGCGGCGGGCGGCTTCCTGGGCATGACGGAGACGATCCGCCAGCTCACCGATGCCGCCGGGCCACGCGCCGTGAAGGATGCGCAACTCGGCCTCGTCGCCGGCTTCGGCATGGTGACCTACGACCGCTGCCTTTGTACCGGCGCAGTCATCCTCGGGAGACCCGCATGACGATGCCCCTGATGCGCCCCAAGCGCAAGAACCCCGTCCTGCGCACGCGGCAGATGAACCTGCCGCCCTGGGCACGCGGCCGCGTCGCCCTCGGCATCACCGCTGCTGCGGCCGAAGGGCGATTCGAACTGCAGGAGTGCCAAGAGTGCGGGACCGTGCAGTACCCGCCGCGCGAGGCCTGCCACAAGTGCCTGTCGGCTGCACTGCGCTGGCGTGAGCAGTCGGGCGAAGGCAACCTGCTGGCCACCACCACGCTGCATCACAGCAACGACATGTACTTCCGCGAACGCCTGCCCTGGCGCCTCGGCCTCGTGCATCTGGACGCCGGCCCGACGCTGATGGTCCACATGCACGGCGAGGTCGGCGATGCGCCCACGCGCGTGCGCGTCGGCGCCCGGCTGGATCGGGCAGGACAAGCGGTATTGATTGGATTTCCGAACGAAGGGAGCGCCCATATGGCCGACGACAAGATGCTGCGTGAGATGACCAGCGACCCGAAATTCCGCAAGGTGCTGGTGACCGACGGCAAGACCGAAGTGGGGCAGGCCCTGGTCCGTGCGCTGGTCAAGGCCGGCGCCGACATCGTCTGGGTCGGCCATGCCGAACCGTGGAAGAAGACGGGCGGGCTGGAAGACATCACCGCGATGCCGCAGGTGACCCTGGTACCGCTCGACCTGACGAACGGCCGCTCGGTGACCGAGCTGGCCGGCGAGATCGGCGGCAAGGTCGACATCGTGATCAACAACGCCGAAGTGCATCGCACCTTCGGCATCGGCGCGCGGCGCGGCACCGATGTGGCCAAGGCCGAGATGGACATCAACTACTTCGGCCTGCTGCGCCTGGCGCAGGAGTTCGGACCGGCATTGAAGGGCCGCTCTGCCGACGGCGAGACGGGCGCGACCGCATGGGTCAACCTGCTGTCGGTGTACGCGCTGAGCAACTTCCCGGCGCATGGCACCTTCAGCGCCTCGAAGGCCGCGGCGTATTCGCTCGCGCAATGCCTGCGCGCCGAGATGCGGCCAGCCGGCATCCGCGTCATCAATGTCTTCCCCGGCCCGATCGACGACGAGTGGAACCAGCATGTGCCACCGCCGAAGCTGCTGTCGGGCACGCTGGCGAACGCCATCGTGAAGGCGCTACGCGATGGCGTCGAGGACGTGTATCCCGGCGACGTGGCGCAGGAGTGGCTGGAGCGCTGGCGCGACAACCCGAAGGTTCTCGAACGTGAGCTGGCCACCAACGGCGGCTGAGACAAGGAAAGAAGTTCAATGACGACAAGCACCCTCGCATCCGCCGCCGAACTGCTCGGCGGCCTGGTGAGCGCCATGGCCACCGGACGCATCCGCGTGGTCGACCTCACGCAAACGCTCACGCCCGAATTCCCGCAGATCGCGCTGCCGCCCGAGATGGGCCAGTGCTGGCCCTTCCGCATCGAGGAGGTCTCGCACTACGACGAGCGCGGCCCGGGCTGGTACTGGAACAACTTCTCCTGCGGCGAGCACACCGGCACGCACTTCGACGCGCCCATCCACTGGATTTCCGGCAAGGACCTGCCGAACAACTCGGTCGACACGATTCCCGCGCAGCACTTCGTCGCGCCGGCCCGCGTGATCGACTGCTCGGAACAGGTGAAGGCCAACCACGACTACCTGATGACGGTCGAGGACATCGAGCGCTACGAAGCCGCGCATGGCCGCATCCCCAAGGGCGCATGGGTGCTGATGCGCACCGACTGGTCGCAACGCCAGGACCCCGAGGCCTACCAGAACTTCGACGAGACCGGACAGCACACACCGGGCCCGAGTTCCGAGGCGGTGCGCTTCATGGTCGAGCAGCGCGACGTGCTCGGCTTCGGCTCCGAGGCCATCGGCACCGATGCGGGGCAGGGCTATCACCTGCGTCCGCCGTACCCCTGTCACTACTACATGCACGGCGCGGGACGCTACGGCCTGCAGTGCCTCTGCAACCTCGATCTGCTGCCGCCTGCGGGCGCGGTGCTGATCTGCCCGCCGCTCAAGATCCAGAAGGGCAGCGGCAGCCCCTTGCGCGTGCTGGCGCTGGTGGAGGGCTGAACCATGACCATCCGCAAGGTTGCAGCAGTCACCGGCGGCAGCGCCGGCATCGGCAAGGCCATCTGCGAGGACCTGCTCGCCAGGGACTATGAAGTCATCTCGCTCGCGCGCCGCAAGAGCGACATCGTGCATCCGAAGATGCACAGCATCGAGGTCGACCTGATGGACCGCGCGGCCACCGGCCAGGCAGTGCACCAGTTGGCGCACCAGTTCGACGTGAACACGGTGGTGCACAACGCCGGCGTGATCCGCGCCGCCTTGCTGGCCGATGTGAAACTCGACGACCTGGATGCGCTGGTCGACCTGCACCTCGGCTGCGCCATCCAGCTGGTGCAGGCCACGCTGCCGACGATGCGGACACAGCGCTTCGGCCGCGTGGTGCTGCTGTCGTCGCGCGCCGCGGTCGGCCTGGCCACGCGCACCAGCTACTCCGCGACCAAGGCCGGCATGCTGGGCATGGCGCGCACCTGGGCGCTGGAACTGGCGCCGGAAGGCATCACCGTCAACGTTGTCGCGCCGGGTCCGATTCGCACCGACATGTTCTTTGACGTGGTGCAGGAGGGCAGCGACAAGGAACGCGCGCTTGCAGCATCGGTGCCGGTCAAGCGACTCGGCGAATCGGCCGACGTGGCCCGCGCGGTGAGTTTCTTCGCCGACCCGGCCAACAGCTTCGTGACCGGGCAGGTGCTGTACGTCTGCGGCGGCACCAGCGTCGGCAGCCTCGCGCTCTAGCGGTAGTTCCTCTTGTGGCCCGCGAATTGCTTCGTTAATATTGTTTAGAGCTAAACAATTTACAAATCATATTGTTGTGCATTTTCCGTTCGACCTCCACCCAAGGAACGCCATGAAATCCTCATCCCGCCTCTGCATCCGAACTGGCCTGGCGCTGGGCCTCGGCGCGCTTGCCGTCGCCAATGCTTTTGCGGCCGACCTCAAGGTCGGCTTCATCACCTCGCTCTCGGGCCCGGTGTCCTCGCTGGGCATCCCTTATGAAAAGGGCATCAAGGCCGGCATGGCCTACAAGTCGGAAGTGGCGGGCCACAAGATCACGATGGTGCAGCTCGACGACGCGTCCGATCCGACGACGGCCGCACGCAATGCCCGCAAGATGATCGAGGAAGACAAGGTCGACTTGATCATCGGCACGGCCGGTTCGCCGGGTGCGCTGGCCATCGCGGCCGTGGCGCGCGAGACGAAGACGCCGCTGATCTCGATTGCCAACGCCAACCTGCCGGGCGAGGAGGGCGCGTGGATGGTCACGCTGCCGCAGCCCGCGCCGCTGATGGTGAGCGCGGTGGTCGAGCGGATGAAGAAGTCGGGCGTGAAGACGGTCGGCTACATCGGCTTCTCGGACGCGTGGGGCGACCTGGTCTACGACGCGCTGAACAAGAGCGCCGAGCCGGCCGGCATCAAGGTGGTGAGCAACGAGCGCTATGCGCGTTCGGATACCTCGGTGGCAGGGCAGGTGCTGAAGATCGTCGCATTGCGGCCCGACGCCGTCATCACCGGCACCTCGGGCACGCCCGGCGCGCTGCCCTACCTGGCGCTGACCGATCGTGGCTACAAGGGCCAGATCTACGGCACGCATGCCTTGATCAACCCCGACTTCGTGCGCGTGGGCGGGCCGTCGGTCGACGGACTGCTGGCGCCTACGGGGCCTGTGATCGTGGCCGAGCAGTTGCCCGAAGGCAATCCGATGCGCAAGGTGTCGATGGACTTCCGCGCGGCCTACCAGAAGGCCAACGGCGCGGCACCGACTGATGCGTTCTCCGCCTATTCCTTCGACGGCTGGCTGGTGATGCTCGATGCGGCTTCGCGCACCAAGGGCGAGCCGGGCACACCGCAATACCGGGTGGCCTTGCGCGATGCGATCGTGAGCACGAAGGAGTTGGTGGGCACGCACAGCGTCTACAACTTCAAGCCGGACAACCGCTACGGGTCGGACGAGCGCTCGCGCGTGATCGTCAAGCTTGAAAAGGGCCAGTGGAAGCTGGTGCCGTGACCATGAAACAACCTGCACGCCTGTTCGTTGCCGCTGCGCTGGCGCTGGGCGTGGCGCAGGCCTTTGCGGCGGACCTGAAGATCGGCTTGGTCAGTTCGCTGTCGGGGCCGGTCGCAGCGCTCGGCATTCCGTATGAGAAGGGCATTCGCGCGGCTATCGCGGAGCATCCGACGATCGGCGGCCGCAAGGTCGAGCTGATCGTGCTGGACGATGCGTCGGACCCGACGACCGCCGGGCGCAATGCGCGCAAGCTGGTGGTGGACGACAAGGTGGACGTGCTGATCGGCACCTCGGGCGTGCCGGGTGCGATGGCGATCGCGGCGGTGGCGAACGAGCTGAACACGCCGTTGATCTCGCCGACGCCGGTGGTCATTCCAGGCCCCGAGGGTGCATGGACGGTGACGGTGTCGCAGCCGTTTCCGCTGATGGTGGCGGCGGTGGTGGAGCGCATGAAGAAGCAGGGAGTGAAGACGGTGGCCTTCATCGGTTTCTCCGATGCGCTGGGCGACCTGGCTTATGACTCGCTGGTGAAGAGCGCGGAGCCGGCCGGCATCAAGATCGTCGCGAACGAGCGTTATGCGCGGTCGGACTCATCGGTGGCGGGGCAGGTGTTGAAGATCGTGGCGCAGCGGCCGGACGCGGTGTTCGCGGGGAACTCGGGGACGCCGGGGGCGCTGCCTTATCTGGCATTGGCGGAGCGGGGCTACAAGGGGCAGATCTACGGGACGCATGGGCTGATCAACGCGGATTTCGTGCGGGTGGGTGGTGCATCGATCGAGGGCTTGCAGGTGCCGAGCGGGCCGGTGCTGGTGGCGGACCAACTGCCGGACGCCAACCCGATCAAGAAGGTGTCGATGGGGTTCCGGGCGGCCTACCAGAAGACGAATGGTTCCGTGCCGACGGACGCGTTTTCTTCGTACACCTATGACGCGTACCTGCTACTGGCGGATGCTGCGTCGCGCGTGAAGGTGGAGCCGGGAACGCCGCAGTATCGTGCGGCCCTGCGCGATGCGATCGTGAGTACGAAGGAGCTGGTGGGGACGCACGGGGTCTACAACTTCAAGCCGGACAACCGGTATGGGTCGGACCAGCGGGCTGTGGTGATCGTGCGGATGGAGAAGGGGCAGTGGAAGCTGGTTCCCTGACTTTTATGTCTACGCCTTCATCCTTGGTTCGGTGTCGTTGGAACGGGCGCCCGTCATGCGGTGCGCGCCGGGTGCCTTCACTGTGCCGGCCGCTTCGCGGCTCCCCTGCGCTGCTCGGCGGCACAGAGGCGGCACCCGTCGCGCACCGCATGCCGGGCTCAGGGTGTTCAATGGGCGCGCTCGCTGCTGTCGCTCCCGGGTCCGTCGCGCGATCGATCGTCACCGTCACCGGTGTCGCCGCCGCATGAACTACCGCGACCATCCCGACGCGATCCGCGCACTCGTACAGGAGGACCGCGTCCATCGCGACCTGTATCTGAGCGATGAACTGTTCGCGCTGGAGCAGGAGCACTTCTTCGCCAACACCTGGAACTATCTCGGGCATGCGAGCCAAGTGCCGAACGCGGGCGACTTTCTGGCGCAGGACATTGCCGGCAAGCCGCTCTTGATGGTGCGCCAGGCCGATGGCGGCATCCGCGTTTTCTACAACCGCTGCGCGCACAAGGGCACGCAACTGGTCAGCGACACCTGTGGCAACACCGGCAAGTTCTTTCGCTGTCCGTACCACGCATGGACCTACAAGCTCGACGGGTCGCCGCTCGCGATCCCGATCAAGAGCGGGTACGAAGGCACGCGGCTGAAGGAATGCGAGTCGGGGCAGGGGCTGACCGCGGTGACGCATGTGGCCGTGTATCGCGAGTTCGTGTTCGTGCGGCTCGGGGATGACGGGCCGGGCTTCGAGGACTACTTCGGCGAGGTGCTGCGCGCCATCGACAACATGGTCGATCGCTCGCCAGAAGGCAAGCTCACGCTGGCCGGCGGTGCGATGCGCAACATCATCCATTGCAACTGGAAGATGTACCTCGAGAACATCAACGACACGGTGCATCCGATGTCGACGCACGAGTCGGCCACGCGGGCGGCCAACACGGTGTGGAAAGACCGCGCGGCCGATGAGCCCAAGCCGATGGCGATGGAGCAGATCCTGCCGTTCGGCTCGGGCTACGATTTCTTCGACAAGATGGGCGGACGGGTGTTCGCGCATGGGCACAGCGTGCTGGGGATCAACTTCAGCATCCATTCCAACTATGCGCAACTGCCCGACTATGAAGCGGCGATGCGCGCGGCCCACGGCGCGGAGCGCGCAACCGAGATCCTGCAGCGCTCGCCGCAGAACTCGGTGCTGTTTCCGAGCCTGTCGGTGAAGGGCTCGCCGCAAGCCATCCGCGTGATCCGGCCGCTGGCCGCGAACCGCACGCTGGTGGAGGCCTACGCGTTTCGTGCGGCCGGTGCGCCGGATGTGCTGTTCGAGCGCGCCATGAGCTACAACCGGCTCGTGTTCTCGCCGATGTCGATGGTCGCGCATGACGACGTGCATCTGTTCGAGAGCATGCAGCAAGGGCTGCGCGCCGAAGGCAACGAATGGGTGAGCCTGCATCGCGACTTCAAGGCCGGCGAATTCGATGTGGCCACGCAGGACACCAACGGCACCAACGAACTGCTGATGCGCAACCAGTTCCGTGCCTGGGCGCACTTCATGACGCTGGGCATGGAGGCGGCAGCTTGAACACCGTTGCGGCCCCCCAGACCTTCGATGAGACATCGCTGCGTGGCTTCGTCGCGCAAGAGGCCGCATTGCTCGACGAACGGCGCTTCGACGAATGGCTCGACCTGTTCGCCGACGACGGCCGCTACTGGGTGCCGCTGCTCGGCCGCATGCAGCAGGACCCGCACTCGCACAACTCGCTTGCCTATGAAGACAAGCTGCTGCTCCAGTTGCGCATCGAGCGACTGAAAGATCCGCGCGCGCATTCGCAGCATCCGCCCAGCCATTGCCAGCATGTGCTGCAGGCGGCCACCATCGAGCGCATCGATGTGGACGCGGGCACGGCCATGCTGCGCACACCCTTCCTCTACCTCGAGGCGCGCGGCGAGCAGCAACTGATGCTCGCCGGCAGCTACCAGCACATGCTGGTTCGCACCGCCAACGGTTTGCGCATCCGGCAGAAGCGCGTGGACCTGCTCGGTGCCGAGCGCGCCTTGCCGGCCGTGCAACTGTTCATCTGAATCCTGATTTTCCGAACCCCAACCCCACGAGGAGTTTTTCAATGAATCGCTTGATGCAGACCCTGACCCGCAGCGCGGTGGCGGCGGCCGTGATGACCGTGTTCGCCGCGAGCGCGCTGGCGGCCGATCTGAAGGTCGGGCTCAGCGTTTCGCTGTCCGGCCCCAATTCGTCGCTCGGCGTGCCTTACTCGAAGGGCATGGCGGCCGCGCAGGCCTACAAGAGCGAGATCAACGGGCACAAGGTGCAGCTCATCGTGCTCGACGACGGCTCCGACCCGACCACGGCCGGCCGCAATGCGCGCAAGCTGATCGAGGAAGAGAAGTGCGACGTGATCATGGGCACTTCGGGCGTGCCGGCCGCCATCGCGATGGCGCAGGTGGCCAAGGAAACGAAGACGCCGATGATCGGGCTCACGCCCATCCTGCTCGACGCGGCCGACAACCCCTGGGTCGTGACGGTCGCGCAGCCAACGCAGCTCATGATCGACGCGGTGGTCGAGCGCATGAAGCGCAACAACGTGAAGACGGTCGGCTACATCGGCTTCACCGATGCCTGGGGCGACCTGGTCTACACCGCGCTGATGAAGGCCGCGCCCAAGGCCGGCATCACGGTGGTGAGCAACGAGCGTTATGCACGCGCCGACGCATCGGTCACCGGCCAGGTGCTGAAGATCGTCGCGCTCAAGCCCGATGCAGTGATGACCGGCGGCGCGGGCACGCCCGGCGCGCTGCCCTTCCTCGCGTTGCAGGAGCGCGGCTACAAGGGCGGCGTGTACGGGCAGCATGGCCTGATCAACCCGGACTTCGTGCGTGTCGTCGGCGCAGCGGGGCAGGGCGCGCTGATGCCCACCGGGCCGATCATCGTCGCCGAGCAACTGCCGGACAACCATCCGACGAAGAAGATCGGACTGGACTTCCGCGCCGTCTTCCAGAAGGTCAACAACGCGCCGACGACCGATGCGTTCTCGGCCTATTCCTTTGATGGCTGGCTGGTGTTCGCCGATGCTGCCGCGCGCGCCAAGGGCGAGCCGGGCACGCCGGAGTTCCGCGTGGCGCTGCGCGATGCGATCTTCAGCACCAAGGAAGTGGTGGGGACGCACGGCGTCTACACCTTCAAGCCGGGCGATATCTCAGGTGTGGACGAACGCGCACGCGTGATCGTCAAACTTGAAGACGGCAAGTGGAAGCTGGCGCCCTGATGAACGCTGCTGAAACACAGATCGGGAAGGCGCTTCAATGACTTGGGACGTGGCTCTCATCCTGGGCATCGACGGTTTGGCCAACGGTGCCGTCTACCTGCTGGCCGGCCTCGGACTGGTGCTGATCTTCTCGGTGACGCGTGTGGTGTTCGTGCCCTTCGGCGACGTGGCCGCGTTCGCGGCGTTGACGCTGGCGGCCTTCGAGACCGGCCGCACGCCGCCGACCATTGGGCTGGTGCTGACGCTTGCCGTGCTGGCCACGCTGACCGAGGTCGGCAGCCTGGTGCGGCGCGGCGAATACGCGCGAATCCCCAAGGCAGTGGCGGCATGGGGATTGCTCCCCGCGGTGCCCTGCCTGCTGGCCTGGCTGGCCGCGCGCGCAGGCATGCCGGCGGCGCTGCAGATCGCGGCCTCGGTGCTGCTGGTGGTGCCCATCGCGCCGCTGCTGGCGCGGGTGGTGTTCCAGCCGATCGCGGATGCTTCGGTGCTGGTGCTGCTCATCGTCTCGTTGGCGCTGCACTTCCTGCTGTCGGGGCTGGGCCTGCTGTTCTTCGGGCCCGAAGGTTCGCGCACGCAACCGCTGGCATCCGGCATGCTCACGCTGGGCGATGGCTTCACGGTGAGCGGGCAGGTGATCCTGATGGTGACCTCGGCCCTCGTGCTCAGCGGCTTGTTCTTCCTGGTGTTCGAGCGCACGGTGGCCGGCAAGGCGCTGCGCGCCACCGCCGTCAATCGCGTGGGCGCGCGGCTCGTGGGCATCCGGCCGGCGCGCACCGCCATGCTGGCCTACGGCTGCGCCTCGCTGCTGGCGGGTCTCATCGGCATCCTGATCGCGCCAGTGACGACGATGTACTACGACTCCGGCTTCATCATCGGCCTGAAGGCTTTCGTGGCCGCGATCATCGGCGGGCTCGTGAGCTATCCGATGACTGCTGTCGGCGCCCTGGCCGTCGGTCTGGTGGAGAGCTTCGCTTCGTTCTGGAGCGGGGCGCTGAAGGATGTGATCGTGTTCAGCCTGCTCATTCCGGTGCTGATGCTGCGTTCGTTCCTCACGTCGCATGTGGAAGAGGATGAAGAGGAGTTGGATCAATGAATCACAAGACCAACTTCCGCTTGTTGATCGGCGTTGTGATTCTTGCCATCGCGGTGGCGCCCCTGCTCCTCGGCAACTTCACCGTGTCGTTGATGAACGACATCGGCATCGGCGCACTCGTGGCCCTGGGGCTGGTGCTGCTGACCGGGGTGGGCGGCGCGACCTCCTTCGGGCAGGCCGCCTTCGTCGGCATCGCAGCCTATGCGACGGCCTGGCTGACGACGGCGCAAGGCATGTCGCCGTGGATCGGGCTGTTGTTCGCGCTGTTGCTGACAGGCTTGTCTGCGCTGGCGATCGGCATGCTCACGCTGCGGCTGGGCGGGCACTTCCTGCCACTGTCGACCATCGCCTGGGGCCTGTCGATCGCGATGCTGTTCGGCAACGTCGATGCGCTGGGCCGCCATACCGGTTTGTCGAACATTCCGCCGTTGAGCGTGGCGGGCTGGTCGTTGGTCGAGCCGCGCGCCATTTACTACCTGATCTGGTTCATCGTTGGCTTGGCGATCCTGTTCAGCTACAACCTGCTGGCATCGCGGCCCGGCCGCGCGATCCGCAGCCTGCGTGGCGGCGCGACGCTGCTGGCCAGCGTAGGCGCGGATGCCTATCGCGTGCGCCTGTCGCTGTTCGTACTGGCGGCCCTGTTCGCGGCACTGGCCGGCTGGTTGTACGCGCACATGAACCGCTTCGTCAGCCCTGCGCCTTTCGACGTCCGGGCCAGCATCGAGTACCTGCTGATGGCGGTGTCTGGCGGGCTCGGGCAACTGGCGGGTGCGGTGGTGGGATCGGGCCTGGTGCTGGTGCTGAAGAACGCGCTTCAGGATGTGCTGCCGATGCTGACGCAGCGCGCCGGCCAGCTCGAATCCATAACCTTCGCGGCGCTGTTCATCCTGCTGGTGCACTTTGCGCGCGGCGGGTTGATGGGCTTCGTGCGCAAGCTGACGCAGGGCCGCTTCGCCGCGCCGCGCCCGGACGAGAAGCTCGCAGCGCCGGTCGAGCCGCTGCCGCATCGCCAGCTACCGGCGCGCGGCACGCGCATCCTGTCGGTCAACGGCGCGGTCAAGCGCTTCGGTGGCCTGGTAGCGGTGAACGAAGTGAGCTTCGACGTGAACGCGGGCGAGATCATCGGGCTGATCGGCCCGAACGGCGCTGGCAAGTCGACGATGTTCAACCTGTTGACCTGCACGCTGCCGATGACAGCCGGACAGGTGCGTTTCCTCGAGCGCGACATCGCGGGCATGCCGCAGCGTGAGGTGGCGCGGCTGGGCCTGGCGCGCACCTTCCAGCATGTGAAGCTGCGTCCGCAGATGAGCCTGCTCGACAACGTCGCGCTCGGCGCCCATTCGCGCACCCAGGCTGGCGTGCTCAAGGCGGGCTTGCGGCTCGACCGCGCGGAGGAACGCCAGATCCTGCAGGAAGCCAAGCGGCAACTGGACCGCATCGGCCTGGGCGACCGCGCGCATGAACTCGCGGGCAGCCTGCCGCTGGGCACGCAACGCATCCTGGAGATCGCGCGCGCACTCGCGGCGGACCCGGTGCTGCTGGTGCTCGACGAACCTGCCGCCGGCCTGCGCCGCAAGGAAAAGATGGCCCTCGGCGACCTGCTGCGCAAGCTGCGCGAGGAAGGCGTGACGATCCTGATCGTCGAACATGACATGGACTTCGTGATGAAACTGGTGGACCGTCTGGTCGTGATGAACTTCGGCTCCAAGCTGGTCGAGGGCGTGCCCTCGGCGGTGCGCGCGGATGAGCGTGTGCAGGCGGCTTATCTGGGGAGCGTGGCATGAGCGAAGCGTCCATCGCGGAACGGGAGGCACTGCAATGACAGCCATGCTGGAGATCGGCGACCTGCATGTGTCCTATGGGCAGGTCGACGCGGTGCGCGGCGTGTCGCTGTCGCTCGAGAAGGGCCAGATCATCTCGGTCATCGGCCCCAACGGCGCGGGCAAGACGACCTTGCTCGCCGCGGCGATGGGCCTGCTGCCTTCCAAGGGCATCCTCAAGTTCGAAGGCGAGGACATGCACGGCCTGGACGTGGAGTCGCGGGTGGAACGCGGCCTCTGCCTCGTGCCGGAAAAACGGGAGCTGTTCGGTGAACTCACCGTACTCGACAACCTGCAACTCGGCGCCTACACCCAGCGCCTGCGCAGCGACGCGCTGAAGAAGCGGCTGCAGTCGGTGTACGACCGCTTTCCGCGCCTGGCCGAACGCAAATCACAGCGCGCCAATACGCTCTCCGGCGGCGAGCGGCAGATGCTCGCGGTCGGCCGCGCGCTGATGTCGGCGCCGCGCCTCCTGATGCTCGACGAGCCCAGCCTCGGCCTCGCGCCGCTGGTGGTGCGCGACATCCTCACCATCGTGCGCAAGCTGCGCGACGATGGCGTGTCGATCCTGCTGGTGGAGCAGAACGCGCGCGCCGCGCTGGAGAGTTCCGACGAAGGCTATGTGCTGGAAACGGGCGAGATCGCGCTGCACGGCGCGTCCCAGGCGCTCGCCGGCGACCCGCGCGTGCAGGCCACCTATCTGGGCGGTGGCACGCATGACGATGACTGATCGACAGGCGATCGCGCGAGGCCGCGCATGAAGGCAACCGAAGCCTTGCACCCGCCCGCTCGCACACTGCCGGCCATGCTGCAAGGCCTCGCAGCGCGCTTCGGCGACAAGCCCCTGCTCTCGATCGCCGGCACGCGCTGGACGCATGCCGAGGCCGCCGGCATCGTGGCCCGCCGCGCAGGTGCACTTCAACGCGCCGGCGTGCAGCGCGGCGACCGCGTGGCGCTCATGTGCGGCAACCGCGTGGAATGCCTCGAAGTGTTCCTGGCGTGCGGATGGATCGGCGCCGTCTCGGTGCCGATCAATACCGCGTCGATGGGCCCGCAGCTCCAGTACTTCCTGGCCAACAGCGGTGCACGCCTGCTGGTCATCGAGGATGTACTGGCCGAAAGATTGCAGACGGCCGACCTGTCGCAAACCGGGCTTGCCTCGATCTGGACCGTGGGCGAGCCCGCGGATGCTGCACAAGGCATCGGCGGTGTCCCCGTTGTCCGCATGCCCGATGACGGCGACGCCGTCGAGGCAGCCGACGTGCAGCCCGGCGACGCGCTCGCCATCCTCTACACCTCCGGCACCACCGGCCCGGCCAAGGGCGTGACCTGCCCGCATGCGCAGTTCCATTGGTGGGGCGCGAATACCGCGCGCATCCTCGGCGTGGGCGCCGACGACGTGTTGTGCACCACGCTCCCGCTCTTCCACATCAACGCCCTCAACACCTTCGCGCAAGCCGCACTCACCGGCGCGGAGGTGGTCTTCGCGCCGCGGTTCTCGGCCTCCGGGTTCTGGCCGGCGATGCAGGCCTGCGGCGCCACGGTGGTGTACCTGCTCGGCGCGATGGTGCCCATCCTGCTGGCGCAGCCCGAAGGCGAGGGCGAGCGGTCGCACCGTGTGCGCATCGGACTCGGCCCCGGCGTTCCCGCGCAGGCCGGTGCGGACTTTCGCCGACGCACCGGCGTGCAACTGCTCGAAGGCTACGGCTCCACCGAGACCAATTTCGTCATCGCCACCCGTCCCGACGCGCCTCGCACCGGCGTCATGGGCTGGCTGCAGCCCGGCTTCGATGCCCGCGTTGCCGACGCGGCCGATGCGGCATTGCCGGATGGCCGGGCCGGTGAATTGCTGCTGCGCGCCGACGAACCCTTCGCCTTCGCCACCGGCTACTTCGACATGCCCGACAAGACCGTGGAGGCGTGGCGCAACCTCTGGTTCCACACCGGCGACCGCGTGGTGCGCGAGCCCGATGGGGCCTTCCGCTTCATCGACCGCATGAAGGACGCGATTCGCCGGCGCGGCGAGAACATCTCCTCGTACGAAGTGGAGCAGGTGCTGCTGAGCCATCCGGCGGTCGCGACCGTCGCGGTGTACCCGGTGCGCTCGGAACTGGCCGAGGACGAAGTCATGGCCTCGCTGATCGTGCAGCCCGGCAGCCGCCTCGACGTGGCCGAACTCGCCAGCTTCTGCGAAGGCCGCCTGCCGTACTTCGCCATCCCTCGCTACATCGACATCGTCGAAGACCTGCCGCGCACCGAGAACGGCAAGGTCCAGAAATTCAAGCTGCGCGAACGCGGCGTGACCGCGACAACCTGGGATCGCGCGCCCACTCCCAGGAACAGATGACCTCCATGCAATCCCTTCACAACCGCCACGCCGTCGTCACGGGCGCGGCGCGCGGCATCGGCGCCGAGATCGCCCGCACGCTCGCGGCCGACGGCGCCAGGCTCACCTTGCTCGGCCGCCAGCGCGAGACTCTGCAACGCCTGGCCGATCAACTCCCCGGCAGCGGCCACTTCATCGCGGTGGCCGACGTGGCCGACCCGGCCTCGGTGGCCGCCGCCTTCGCCGAGGCACGCGCCGCGCTCGGCCCGGTGGCCGTGCTCGTCAACAACGCCGGCCAGGCAGAGAGCGCGCCTTTCCTCAAGACCTCGCTTGAACTCTGGCAGCGCATGCTGGCCGTCAACCTCACCGGCACCTTCCTCTGCGCACAAGCCGCGTTGCCCGACATGCAGCAGGCCCGCTGGGGCCGCATCGTCAACATCGCGAGCACGGCGGGCCAGCGCGGCTATGCCTACGTCGCCGCCTACACGGCCGCCAAGCATGGCGTGGTCGGCCTGACGCGCTCGCTCGCACTCGAAGTCGCGCGCAAGGGCATCACGGTCAACGCCGTGTGCCCGGGCTACACCGACACCGACATCCTGCGCGACAGCGTGGCCAACGTGGTCGCCAAGACCGGGCGCAGCGCCGATGAAGCCATGGCGGAATTCGCGTCCGTCAATCCGCAGCAGCGCATCGTGCAGCCGGGCGAGGTGGCGAATGCGGTGCGCTGGCTGTGTGGCGACGGGGCGGCGTCCGTCACGGGGCAGTCGATATCCGTGTCGGGCGGCGAAGTGATGTGAGATGCTGATGTGAGGTGCGGGCCTTGTGGAAGCTCGCCGTTCAGGTCTTTGGCATCAGCTTTTCGACAACCTGGTCGATGCTGAAGCTCGCCGCCCTTGCGCGAGGCGGGAACTCCTTGAAGCTCTCCAGCCACTTTGCAAGCAGTGGCGGTGCTGCATATTGGAGGAAGATGTTTTCCGTGAACCAGTCGTTGTACTTGAAGCTCTCCTCGCCGCGTTCGAACGGGTCGGAACGCAGGTCGAAGAACTTGGGAATGCGCATCGGCGAAAGCGGCTCGCGCCACACATCCAGCCCCTTGCTGCGCTGCTCCGCGAAGACGACCTTGTAGCGTCCCATGCGCACCGCCATCATGTCGCCGTCGTCACTCCAGTAGAGGAATCCCTGGCGAGGGCATTCTTCTTCCTTGCCCGACAGGAACGGCAGCAGGTTGTAGCCGTCCAGGTGCACCTTGAAGGTCTTCTCGCCGATCTTGTAGCCCTTCTTGACCTTCTCCACGAGTTCGGGCTCGCCACTGGCGGCCGCAAAGGTGGGAATGAAGTCCTGGAGCGAGCAGATGTCATTGATGACACGGCCAGGCTCGATGACGCCTGGCCAGCGCATGACGCAGGGAATGCGCCAGCCGCCTTCCCAGTTGGTGTCCTTTTCGCCGCGGAACGGTGTTGCCCCGCCGTCCGGCCATGACAGGACCTCGGCGCCGTTGTCCGTCGTGAAGACGACGACGGTGTTGTCGGCGACACCCAGGTCATCGAGCTTCTGAAGCAGCTCGCCGACATAGCCGTCGAGCTCGACCATCCCGTCGGGATACAGGCCAAACCCGCTCTTTCCCCTCGATGACTCCTTGAGGTGGGTGAACACGTGCATGCGGGTCGGATTGAAGTAGCAGAACCAGGGCCCGCCTTCCTTCGTCTTGCGGTCCATGAAATCCAGGGCCGCGCCGATGAACTCCTCGTCGACCGTTTCCATGCGCTTGCGCGTGAGCGGGCCGGTGTTCTCGATGACCTGCTTGCCGACCTTGCCGAATTGCTCGTCGACGGTCGCGTCATCCTTGTCGGTCGCCTTGCACCTCATCACGCCGCGCGGGCCAAACCTCTTCCGGAACGCCGGGTCCTTGGGGTAGTTTTCGTACTCGGGCTCTTCCTCGGCGTTGAGGTGATAGAGGTTGCCGAAGAATTCGTCGAAGCCGTGGACGGTCGGGAGATGCTCGTTGCGGTCGCCGAGATGGTTCTTCCCGAATTGGCCCGTGGCATAGCCGAAGCCCTTGAGGAACTCGGCGACCGAAGGGTCCTCGGCGCTCAGCCCCAGCGTCGCCCCGGGCATGCCCACCTTGGTGAGGCCGGTACGGATGGGCGTCTGGCCTGTGATGAAAGCCGCCCGCCCCGCCGTGCAGCTCTGCTGGCCATAGAAGTCGGTGAACATCGCACCCTGCCGGGCAATGCGGTCGATGTTCGGTGTCCGGTAACCCATCACGCCGAGGTTGTAGGCGCTGACGTTGAACCAGCCGATATCGTCGGCCATGATGAACAGGATGTTCGGCTTCGCTGCGGTAGCCATCGGTGCTCCTTTGAGGCTTTGGGGATGAAGGACCGCGGCCATCATCCGCCACGATGGCCCGCCACGGTATCGCACCTTGGTGCAACGGAGCGGCCTGGCGGGTTCCAGTCCCGATGCCGCGTTCAGGTGACTGACGTAGGCGGTCGATGAAAGGACTTCGTACGACGTGAGCTACAGGGCGACTTCGACCGGAACGCCATCGCGGTCCCAGCCGAAGCGCACGCGATCGTGGAACGATTCTGCTTCGGCCAGGAATCCGGCGCGTGCTTCGGTTTCGATCACCTCGTGCGCCGCATCCCATCCAATGCCACGGCGCAAGACGATGCCATGCGCTCCTCACGGGAATCCGCTTCAGGCGGCGTCCAGCACCGATGCCATTTGCGTGACGCAATCCTCGACGTGAGTGAGCAGCGTCTGCTGCGCGCGCTGCCAGTCACGGGCAAGTGCGCTCTCGAGCAGGATGTGGTGCTCGTCGGCCGCCTCCTGGCCCCGGAAGATGGCGGCGATCATCTGGTAGCGCAAGTACTTGTCGCAGATCGACGCGTAGGTCTGCAACAGCAAGGGGGAATCGCATGCGGAGATCAGCGCAACGTGAAAGGCCCAGTCGTACTGGCGCCACGTTTCCGGGGGAGCAGGATCGTTGGCCGCCATCCTCTTTTCCATCGTGGCGAGCTTGTGGTACGCCGCAACCACGCGGCCTTCCCATTCGAGGTCGCCGCGCTGGAATGACTCCTTGAGTCCGTGGCTCTCCAGAAGCAGGCGCATCGATGCCACATCGCGAAGGTCGGCTGACGAGACCGCGCTGACCTGGAAGCCGCGCGCGCCTTCGGCCACGAGCAAACCTTCCGTGGCAAGGCGGCTGAAGAGCTCGCGCAACGTGCCGACGCTGGCGCCGTAAGCCTCTTTCATTCGCTCCAGCGGCAGGCGGCGCCCTGGCGTCAACCGGCCCAGCACGATGTCGGAGCGGATGCGGCGATAGGCGGTCTCGCCGATGGTGGCGCTGTCTGGGGAATCGAGAGAGATGTCGGTTGACACGGGTCGCTCCTGGAGGAGATCGAAGTTGAACACAGTGTTGGAGTCGAACTGCACTGCTGGCAATCAGAGAATACACCGATCATCAAATACATTGCATATCATCAGACGATTCAATAACATTTCGATGTCGCATCTCTGCGGCCCAACGCGGCCGAGGAACGGCAACGGCTCAACGGTCGCCCTCGTGGCAGTGACAACGGAGACTTCATTCCGATGCAAGGTTTGGTACGCGCCCATGTCGCTTATCGGTAAAGCTGCCCTGGCAATGTGGTGGGACATGTCGGACTCGCACCGGTCGGAGTTCGAGCATTGGCATACGCATGAGCACTTTCCGGAGCGGCTTGGCATTCCGGGATTCCGTCGCGTCACGCGCTGGAGGAGCGCCGACGGCGGGGAAGGAATCTTCGTGATGTACGAACTGGATGACTATCAGGTGCTCGCATCGCCGGCGTACGTGGCGCGGCTGAACGCGCCCACGCCATGGTCCCAGAGACTGATGCCGCACCATCGCAATATGGTTCGAAGCCAATGCCGCGTGCTGGAGAGTTGCGGCATCAACCCCGCACAAAACGCCCTCACGATCCGGCTGTCGCCTGCATCCGGCCAAGACCATGCATTGCGCGCCGCGATTGGCCGCATTGCCAGACACATTCCGTTCGAGCCCGGCCTGGCCGGACTTCATCTTCTGCGTCACGAGACGCCACCTGTTCCCGCCACCGAGGAACAGAAGATTCGCGGAAACGCCGACCGGACCGCCGACTGGGTCTTGATTGCTTGCGGCTACGAAGCAGGCGCCTTGCGCGCACTGTCGGAACGCGAACTCAGCAGCGAATCGCTGCTCGAGATGGGCGCTGCCCCGGGAGCAGAACGTGGCTTCTACCAGTTGTCATGTTCGGCCACACCGGTCGACGTCGCCGATGCCCCGGCATTCACGGCCGCGCGCTGATCCGCTCGTGAACCCACGCTACCGACCGACGGCCCTTCGACACGTCAGTCAGAACTTTCTTGTCTCGCGCCACAAAACGCGCCCGGGGCATTCACCCGGTTCATTTCCACCACCAAAGGAGACCTTCATGGCATCGAATCTCTTGAAACTGGCAGGCAGTCTCGCACTGCTAGTCGCCACAACGCTTGTTCAAGCACAGGACGTTCAGGAACGGACCATTCGATTCGGCCACCTGAACAACACCGACCATCCGACCAGTTGGGGTGTCAAGAAGTTCGCCGAGCTCGTTGCAGCCAAGAGCGGCGGCAAGATCACGGTCAAGGAATTCGCAAGCAGCCAACTCGGCAATGAACTGCAACAGCAATCCGCGCTGCAGGGCGGCGTGCAGGAGATGCTCGTAGCGTCCACCACCTCGCTGACAGGTGTCATCAAGGAATTCGGACTCTTCGACTTTCCCTTCCTTTTCAGCAATGCCCAGCAGGCCGATGCAATGGTCGACGGCCCGCTGGGCAAGATGCTCAGCGCGAAACTGGCGGACAAGGGCATCGTCATCCTGGGGTTCTTCGACCTGGGTTTTCGCAATGTCACCAACAGCAAGCGGCCCATCACGAAAGGTGAAGACCTGGACGGACTGAAGCTCCGCGTCATCCCGAATCCGGTGTTCCTGGAGACCTTCAAGACCTTCAAGGCCAACCCGCTCCCGATGCCCTTCGCCGAGCTGTACAACGCCCTCGAAAGCAAGGCCGTGGACGGGGAGGAAAACCCGTATTCGGTGATCCTGTCGAGCAAGTTCTACGAGGTCCAGAAGTACGTCAGTGGTACGAACCACGTGTATGCGACCAATCCGATCCAGATCAGCAGGCGCTTCTGGGACAAGCTGTCGCCGGCGGAGCACAAGCTGCTGCAGGAAGCCGCTACGGAAGCACAGAACTACCAGCGCACGGCGAGCCGCGAAGCCGCTGGAAAAGCGCTGGTCGAACTCCAGGCCAAGGGCATGGCATACAACGCCGTCGCACCTGCCGAGGTGGCCCGCATGCGCACCGAAGTCAAGCCGGTCTACGACAAGTTCTCCGCTTCGTACGACCCGGCCGTGATGACCCTGTTCAAGACCGAACTGGATCGCGTCTCCAAGTTCTGATTCCGGAAAATTTCGAGACGGTTCCAGCCTTGAGTCCTGGAGCCGGTAGTCACCTGGAGGCCCTTTGGCGTCGGCGGAAAGCCGACGCGCCAAAGAGTCCCATCGAGGAGCAGGCATGGTAGTCAAGCTGGTCGATTCTTTCTGTCGGGCGGTCACCGCCCTGATGGCCGTGGCGCTCATGGTCATGGTGGCGCTGGTCTTCGGCAACGTCGTGCTGCGCTACGTCTTCAATTCGTCGATCACGCAGTCCGAGGAAATCTCGCGTTGGCTGTTCGTGTGGATCACCTTCATGGGCTGCGTGGTCGCGCTGCGCGAGCACACCCACCTCGGCACCGACGCCCTGGTGTCGCGTCTTCCGCCCATGGGCAAGAAGATCTGCCTCGTGCTGGGTCACCTGTGCATGCTGTACGTCTGCTACCTGGTGTTCAGGGGCGCGCTGGAACAGACCGCCATCAACATGGACGTGCTGGCGCCTTCCACCCAGTTGCCGATGGCCGTGTTGCACGCAGCCGGCGTGGCTTTCGCGGTGTGCGCATCCATCGTGCTGCTGCTGGACCTGTGGCTGCTGTTCACCGGCCACATGAAAGACGCCGATCTGGTGATGGTCCAGGAGTCCGAAGACCTGGCTGCCCTCAACCGGCCGCATGGCGACGAAGTCACCAAACAACACTGATCCGAGCAAGCCACCATGACACTCACCATCTTCCTCGGGTCGCTGCTGCTGGCGATGGCAATCGGCATTCCGATCTCGTTCGCGCTGCTGGTCAGCGGCGTGGCGCTGATGTGGCACCTGGACATCTTCGAGGCCCAGATCCTTGCGCAGAACCTGCTGGGAGGCGCCGACAACTACCCGCTGCTGGCGGTGCCCTTCTTCCTGCTGGCTGGCGAAATCATGAACGAGGGCGGGCTCTCGAAGCGCATCGTCGAATTCGCGATGGCGCTGGTCGGCCACATTCGTGGCGGTTTGGGCTACGTGACCATCGTCGCGTCGATCATGCTGTCTGCACTGTCGGGCAGCGCCGTGGCCGACGCCGCCGCACTGACCGCCATGCTGCTGCCGATGATGGTGGCCGCCGGCCACGCGCCGCAGCGGGCTGCCGGCCTGATCGCCGCATCCGGCGTGATTGCGCCGGTGCTGCCCCCGTCGATTGGCCTGGTCATTTTCGGCGTCACTGCCAACGTGTCGATCTCCAAGCTGTTCATGGCCGGCATCACGCCCGGCCTGCTGATGGGACTGGCGTTGTGGATCACCTGGGCCATCGTCGCCCGCAACGAAGGCGTGGTGCCGCCGCCGCGCAAGCCGCTGAAGGAACTGCTGGCCACGATGCGCCGCTGTGGCTGGGCGCTGATGCTGCCGGTGATCATCCTGGTCGGCTTGCGCATGGGAGTGTTCACGCCGACCGAAGCCGGCGTGGTGGCCGCGGTTTACGCGCTGTTCGTCGCGACTGTCATCTACCGTGGCCTGAAGCTGTCCCAGCTGTACGGCATCTTCAAGGCGGCGGCCAAGACCACCGCGGTGGTGATGTTCCTGGTGGCCGCAGCCATGGTCTCGGCCTGGCTCATCACTGTGGCGGACCTGCCCGGAAAGGTGGTGGGCATGCTCGAACCCTTCCTAGGCAGCCCCATCACGCTGATGGTGGCGATCATGGTGCTGGTCATGATCGTCGGCACCGCGATGGACATGACGCCGACCATCCTCATCCTCACGCCAGTGCTGATGCCGGTGGTCGTGGCCGCCCACATCGATCCGGTCTACTTTGGCGTCATGTTCATCATGAACAACGCCATCGGGCTGGTCACGCCGCCGGTTGGCGTGGTGCTCAACGTGGTGGCCGGGGTCGGTCGAATGTCAATGGACACCGTGACCAAGGGCGTGATGCCGTTCATGATCGCCCAGTTCCTGATCATGTTCCTGATGGTCTTCTTTCCCTGGCTCGTCACCGGCCCCGCGAAGCTGTTCCACGGCGGTCCCTGAAGCGCCCGCCCGCACGCAAGCAACGGTGGCCGAAGACGAAGCAATTCGGCCTCGACATCGACGGACACAACTCATCTCGATCAGGGAAATCATGGCAAAGATATTGATTCTGAATGGCCCCAACCTGAATCTGCTCGGCGAACGCGAGCCCCACATCTACGGTCACACGACGCTCGTGCAGGTCGAGGAGCGGTGCAAGGCAGTCGGGAAGCGCCTCGGACTCGAAGTGGACTTCAGACAGTCGAACCACGAGGGGCAACTGGTCGACTGGATTCACGAGGCGCGCAAGACCATGGCGGGGATTGTTTTCAATCCTGCGGCCTACTCGTTCACATCGATGGCGATCCTCGATGCCCTGAAGGCGTCGCAACTACCCATAGTCGAGGTGCACATCACGAACATCCATCGTCGCGAACCGATGTATCACAAGAGCTACGTCTCGCTGGCCGCGACGGGCGTCATTTGTGGACTCGGACCGTTTGGATACGAAGCCGGCCTGTCATTCCTGGCGGAGCATCTGCGGAGCCAACCCGCTCCCCTCTGACCTGCGGCGAACTGAGGCCCACACAGTCGATCCCGTGCCGGGACCCCGGGGGTGGGGCGCATGGCCTTGCCTTTCATCGGCATGGCCATGCGCGCGGGCCGCGGCGCGCGATCAATACCCCGCCGCAAGCCCCGTATTGGGGCGCGGATCGTTCGCCCCGTAGAACCGGTTGTTCGCCACCGGCTTGCCCCCGAGCGACGGCGCGCCGACGATGATCGCCGCGAGGTGGTTGGCCGGTTGCGGCTCGCCGAGGTTGTGGCCCATGTCGACCAGCAGCTTGCGGGTGTCGGGGCTGAGCGCATATGTCTCGACGTTGGTCACGTCGGGCAGCCATTGCTGGTGGAAGCGGGGCGCGTCGACGGCCTCCTGCACGTTCATGCCGTAGTCGATGGCGTTGATCATCGTCAGCATCACGGCGGTGATGATGCGGCTGCCGCCCGGCGTTCCGACCACCATGACGGGCTTGCCATCCTTGCTGACGATGGTGGGACTCATGGAACTCAGCGGGCGCTTGCCGGGCGCGATGGCGTTGGCCTCGCCCTGCACCAGGCCGTACAGGTTCGGCACGCCAATCTTCGAGGTGAAGTCGTCCATCTCGTCGTTGAGCAGCACGCCGGTGCTCGGCGCCGTGACCTTGGCGCCGAACCAGTCGTTCAGCGTGTAGGTCACCGACACCGCGTTGCCCCACTTGTCGGCGATGGAGTAGTGCGTGGTGTTGCTGCCTTCGTGCGGCGCGACGCCCGGCTTGATCTCCTTGGAGACACCGGCCTTCTTCGGGTCGATGGCGGCGCGGAGCTTCTCGGCATAGCCCTTGTCGAGCAGGCGGTCGAGCGGGTTCTTCACGAAGTCCGGGTCGCCCAGGTAGCTGTTGCGGTCCACGTAGGCGTGGCGCATGGCCTCGATCTGGTAGTGCACGGCCTGCGCCGAGAGATAGCCCAGGTCCTTGAGCGGATAGCCTTCGAGGACGTTGAGCATCTCGCAGATGATCACGCCGCCCGAGCTGGGCGGGGGCGCCGACACGACGTGGTAGCCACGGTAGTCGCACTCGACGGGCGGCATTTCGCGGGTCTTGTACTGGTCGAGGTCGGCCTGCGTGATCAGGCCCTTGCCAGACTTGCTCGACGCCACGATGGCATCGGCCACCCAGCCCTTGTAGAAGCCGTCCGTGCCCTTGGCGCTGATGGTCTTCAACGTCTTCGCGAGGTCCTTCTGCACGAGCTTCTGGCCGGCCGTGAAGGGCTCGCCCCTGTTCAGGAAGATGGCGCCCGTTGCTGCGTCGTCCTTGAAATCGGCCGTCGAGGTGTTGAGCAGGTCGATGTCGCCCTGCTCGAGCACGAAGCCCTTGTCGGCCAGCTGGATGGACGGGGCGAGCAGCGCGGCGCGCTTCATGGTGCCGTACTTCTCGCGCGCGTATTCCATGCCCGAGACGCTGCCCGGCACGCCGACCGCGAGGTGGCCCTTGGTGCTCAGTCCCTTGACGACATTGCCATCCTTGTCGAGGTACATGTTGGCCGTGGCGCCCAGCGGGGCCTTCTCGCGGAAATCGAGGAAGGTCTTGCGGCCGTCGGCCAGCTGCACGGTCATGAAGCCGCCGCCGCCCAGGTTGCCGGCTGCGGGGTAAACCACCGCCAGCGCATAGCCCACGGCAACCGCCGCGTCGACGGCATTGCCGCCGCGCTTGAGCACGTCGACGCCGACCTTGGTGGCCAGGTGCTGCGCGCTCACGACCATGCCGTTTTCGGCGGCGACGGGCGCCTGGGATGCCGCCTGCACGGCGACGCTGGAAAGCAGGGCGGCGCTCACGAGGAGCGACAGCCGGAAGGTCTGGAATTTCAAGGATGTCTCACTGTCTTGGGGGTGGAAGGAGTGCGGGCTGGCTGATCGCCACCAGCCCTTCCCCAGTGTAGTGACGCAGGTTTGGCGTAGCACGTTGCACTTGAAACAAGATGGAACGCGCCGCCATCGCTGCGACGCGCGCGCACAGAAGCGACCGATAAAGCTACGTACCGGGCACTTTGCAAGGCGTCAAAATGGCCACCTCCCCAAGCCAGCTTGCCGCATTCCGCGCGGCACTCATTCATGACCGATCTCTTTGATTTCTCCATCGCAAGCGTGACCGAACTTGCGATGGCCGATGCACGGCGCGCCTTGAGCGAGGACGCGGGCGATGGTGACCTGACCGCCAGCCTGGTGGCCGCCGGCAAGCGCGCGACAGCGCAGGTAGTGACGCGCGAGGCCGCCGTGCTGTGCGGCGCCCCGTGGGTCGAAGCGGTGGTGCGGCAACTCGACCCGCAGGCGCAAGTGACCTGGCATTGCGTGGAGGGCCAGCATGTCGCGGCCGAGAAGACTGTGCTGACGATTTCGGGCGATGCCCGCTGCCTGCTGACCGCGGAGCGCACGGCGCTCAACTTCCTGCAACTGCTCAGCGCCGTGGCGACGTGCACGGCGCGATATGTCGATGCGGTGCAGGGCACGCGCGCGCGGATCGTCGACACGCGCAAGACCTTGCCCGGCCTGCGCCTGGCGCAGAAGTACGCCGTGCGCACCGGCGGCGGCACGAACCACCGCATCGGCCTCTACGACGCGATCCTGATCAAGGAGAACCACATCGTGGCCGCCGGCGGCGTGGCGCAGGCCCTGCGCGCCGCCGCGCAGGTCGCCGCGCGCGCCAGCTTCGTCGAGATCGAGGTCGAGACCCTGGCGCAACTCGACGAGGCGCTGGCCCACGGTGCGCGCATGGTGCTGCTCGACAACATGGACCTGCCGACCTTGCGCGAAGCCGTCCGTCGCAACGAGGCGGCCGGGCAAGCGCGTGCCGTGCTCGAGATCTCCGGCGGAGTGACCCTGGCCGGCATTCGCACACTTGCGGAAACGGGCGTCGACCGCATCTCGGTCGGTGCGCTCACGAAGGATGTGAAGGCGATCGACTACTCGATGCGCTTCAAGGAGGACTGATCGATGGATTCAACAGTCTTCGACGTCGACTATGAACAACCCGTTGCGTTGAACGGCGAGAGCGCATGCGGTACACGGCACGCCTGGGCGCGCGTGCCTGCGGAGCCAACGCCGTCAGCGCGCCTCGCATTGAAGGAACGCATCCGCCGCTTGCTGCGCGAACGCGATGCGGTGATGGTGTCGCACTACTACGTGCATCCGGACCTGCAGGACCTCGCGGAGGAAACCGGCGGCCTCGTCAGCGACTCGCTCGAGATGGCGCGCTTTGGCCGCGACCACGCGGCACGCACGCTGGTGGTGTCGGGCGTGCGCTTCATGGGCGAGACGGCCAAGATCCTGTCGCCCGACAAGCGCGTGCTGATGCCCGACCTCGATGCAAACTGCTCGCTCGACCTCGGCTGCCCCGCGGATGCGTTCAGCGCCTTCTGCGATGCGCACCCCGACCGGACCGTGGTCGTGTATGCCAACACCAGCGCCGCCGTGAAGGCGCGGGCCGACTGGCTGGTCACGTCGAGCTGTGCGCTGGACGTGGTGCGCGCATTGCACGCGCAGGGCTGCAAGATCCTCTGGGCGCCCGACCGCCACCTGGGCGACTACATCCGCCGCGAAACGGGTGCGGACATGCTGAGCTGGCAGGGCGCGTGCATCGTGCACGACGAGTTCAAGGCGCTCGAACTCGAACTGCTCATGAAGGACCACCCCGCGGCCCGCGTGCTCGTGCATCCCGAATCGCCGGCCGACGTGATCGCGCTGGCGGACGCGGTCGGCTCGACCTCCGCGATCCTGAATGCCGCGCGGCAGATGGATGCAAAGGAATTCATCGTCGCGACCGACACCGGCATGCTGCACAAGCTGCGCACGCTCAATCCCGGCAAGACCTTCATCGAGGCGCCCACTTCCGGCAACGGCGCCACCTGCAAGAGCTGCGCGCATTGCCCCTGGATGGCGATGAACGGCCTGGCCGACGTGGCGCGCGTGCTCGAGACGGGCATGGGCGAAGTGCAGGTCGATGCCGCACTGGGGCTGCGTGCGCGTGTACCGATCGACCGCATGCTGGCGTTCACTGCCGGCCTCAAGAAGGGGCTGCCGGCCGGCGGCCTCATCGCCGGGATCGGCGCGGCCTGATCGCCCGTCCCGGGCCTCAGGTGTCGATCTCGAGGTTGTCGATGAGGCGCGTCGCGCCCAGCCGCGCTGCGGCGAGGGCCACCAGCGGTTCTCCCGGCGCAGCCGCCTGCAGGTCGGCGCGTCGGCGCAGCGTCATGTAGTCGGGTTGCCAGCCGCGTTCCTGCAACGAAGCGATGGCGCGGGTTTCGATGGCGCTGAAGTCCCGCTCTCCAGTGCGCACTGCCTCGGCCATGGCCTGCAATGCCTTTGAAAGCTCGACGGCTTCGGCACGCTCGGCATCGCTGAGGTAGCCATTGCGCGAGGACAGCGCAAGGCCGCCCGCCGCACGTCGCGTCTCGACACCGACAACCTCGATGGGCAGCGCGAACTGCCGAACCATGTGGCGGATCACCATGAGCTGCTGGTAGTCCTTCTTGCCGAACATCGCCACGCGCGGCTGCACGCAGGAGAAGAGCTTCATCACCACCGTGCAGACACCCACGAAGAAACCGGGCCGGAAGTGGCCTTCCAGGATGTCGCCCAGCGCGGGATCGGGATGCACCTTGCAGGCTTGCGGCTCCGGGTAGAGGGCCTTTTCGTCGGGCGCGAACAGCAGGTCGCAGCCGGCTGCGCGCAGCTTGTCGCAATCGCTGTCCCAGGTGCGCGGATAGGTATCGAAGTCCTCGTGCGGCAGGAACTGCAGGCGGTTGACGAAGATGCTGGCCACCGTGACGTCGCCCAGCGGCCTGGCTTGCTGCACCAGGTCCAGGTGGCCGTCATGAAGGTTGCCCATCGTGGGCACGAAGGCGGGGTGACGAAAGGCGCCGAGGCGGTCGCGAAGGTCTTCGATGGTTCTTGCGATATGCATGGGTTGCGGGTGTCTCAAGGAGTGGGCTGCTTACCAGGTGTGCAGCCGGTCATCGGGAAAGCTGCGGTCCTTCACGGCGCGCACGTAGGCCTGCAGTGCCTGCGTGATGCCGCCGCTTTCGGCCATGAAATTGCGCACGAACTTCGGCGGCTTGCCGAGGTGGATGCCGAGCATGTCGTGCAACACAAGCACCTGTCCGGCCGTGGCCTTGCCGGCACCGATGCCGATGGTGGCGCAGCGGGACAGCTCTAGCGTGAGTGCTCCGGCCAGCGCAGCGGGCACCATTTCCAGCACCAGCATGGCCGCGCCGGCGTCCTGCAGTTCGAGCGCATGCAGGCGCAGTTGCGCTGCTGCCTCCTCGCTCCTGCCCTGGACGCGGTAGCCGCCCAGTGCATGCACCGTCTGGGGCGTGAGTCCGAGGTGCGCGCAGACCGGGATGCCGCGCTCCGCGAGGAACCGGATCGTCTCTGCCGTCCATCCGCCGCCCTCGAGCTTCACCATGTGCGCGCCCGCCTGCATCAGGACGGTCGCGCTGCGCAGCGCCTGCTCGCGCGATTCCTGGTAGCTGCCGAAGGGCAGGTCCGCAATGAGCCACGCCGTTCCCTGCACACGGTGCAGGCCGCGTGCAACGCATTCCGTGTGGTAGCGCATGGTCTCGAGCGTGACACCCACGGTGCTGTGCAGGCCCTGGCACACCATGCCGAGCGAATCGCCGACGAGCAGGCATTCGACGCCCGCTGCATCTGCCATCGCGGCAAAGGTGGCGTCGTAGGCGGTGAGCATCGTGATCTTCTCGCCGCGTGCGTGCATGTCTGCAAGGCGCGGCAGGCTCAGGGGTTTGCGCGGTGAAGGTGGCGATGTGGGCGGAAGGGTGGGGTCGGGGCGGGTCCCGTCGGGGGTGATGGCAATCGACATGCGTGGATGCACCGGGCGCGGTATTCAGGCCGGGACCGCGTCATGGGATGCCGCCTGCACGGGGACATGGCCGCGCTGCTCCTGGATGCGGTTGGCCCCGTCGACGAACACCAGCTTCGGCCTGTGCGAGCCCACCTGGTCCTCCGGCACGAGGCCGAAGGCGGCAATGATGATCAGGTCGCCCACCGAGGCCTTGCGCGCGGCGGAGCCGTTGACCGAGATGATCCCGGTGCCTCGCTCGCCCCGGATCGCATAGGTCACGAAGCGCTCGCCGTTGTTGATGTTCCAGATGTGCACCTGCTCGTTCTCGGAGAGGTTGGCGGCATCCAGCAAGTCTTCGTCGATGGCGCAGGAGCCTTCGTAGTGCAACTCGCAGTCGGTCACGGCGACACGGTGGATCTTGGATTTCAGGAGTGTGCGGAACATGGCGTGGCAGCCTTTTCTTCAAGGATTGGAAAGTGGACGGAAGGGAGGCGGGGGGTCAGCGCTCGTCGGGCAGCAGCACGGTCGGCTCGGCGACATCGGCCAGCCCTGGATAGTCGCGGCTGAAGTGCAGCCCGCGGCTTTCGTGCCGCGCAAGCGCGCAGCGCACGATGAGGTCCGCCACCTGCACCAGGTTGCGCAGTTCGAGCAGGTCCGGCGTGATGCGGAAGTTGCCGTAGAACTCGTCGATTTCCCGCGACAGCAGGGCGATGCGATGCGCCGCACGCTCCAGTCGCTTGTTGGTGCGCACGATGCCCACGTAGTCCCACATGAAGCGGCGCAACTCGTCCCAGTTGTGCGAGATGACGACGACCTCGTCGGCATCGGTGACGCGGCTGTGGTCCCAGGTCGGCAGGTCAGGCAGGGCGCGTGGCGGCTCGGTGGCGATGGCCTGCGCAGCCGCGCGTGCGAACACCATGCACTCGACCAGCGAGTTGCTGGCCAGGCGGTTGGCGCCATGCAGGCCGGTGCAGGCGGTTTCGCCGATGGCGTAGAGGCCAGGCACGTCGGTGTGTCCGGCCAGATCCACCACCACGCCGCCGCAGGTGTAGTGGGCCGCTGGCACCACGGGAATCGGTTCGCGCGTGATGTCGATGCCGAGCGTCGCGCAGCGCGCCAGGATGTTGGGGAAGTGCGCCTCCAGGAAGGCCGGGCTCTGGTGCGAGATGTCGAGGTGCACGCAGTCGAGCCCGTGCTTCTTCATCTCGAAATCGATGGCGCGCGCGACCACGTCGCGCGGCGCGAGTTCAGCCCGCTCGTCGTGTTCGGGCATGAAGCGCGCACCGCCCGCCGAAGCAGGCAGCTTGAGTTGCCCGCCCTCGCCGCGCACCGCTTCGCTGATGAGGAAGGACTTCGCGAACGGGTGGTGCAGGCAGGTGGGATGGAACTGGATGAATTCCATGTTCGACACGCGGCAGCCGGCGCGCCACGCGGCGGCGATGCCGTCGCCCGTGGCCGTGTCCGGGTTGGTCGTGTAGAGATAGACCTTGCCGGCGCCGCCCGTGGCGAGGATGGTGTGTGGCGCCCGAAAGGTCAGGACTTCGCCGGCAGCCACGTCCAGCGCATGGACGCCCATGCATCCCGCATCGGCAAGCCCGAGCCTGGCGCCCGCGATGAGGTCGACGAGCATGTGGCCTTCGAAGAGCGTGATGTTGGGCGTGTGCCGCACCACATCGATGAGGCAGCGCTGCACCGCCGCGCCGGTGGCGTCGGTCACATGAACGATGCGACGCTCGCTGTGGCCGCCTTCGCGCGTGAGGTGCAGCAACCCGTTCTCCTCGGTGAACGGCACGCCGAGCGTCTGCAGCCAGGCGATGGCCTCGGGCGCGTGTTCCACGACGAAGCGCGTGGCCGCGAGGTCGCACAGGCCCGCGCCTGCGACCAGCGTGTCCTGCACATGCGAATCGATGCTGTCGCTTTGAGCCAGCACTGCGGCAATGCCGCCCTGTGCCCATTGGCTCGCGCCGTCGCCGAGGGCCCGCTTGGTGATGACGGCCACACGGTGCGTGCGGGCCAGATGAACCGCGGCGCTAAGGCCAGACAATCCGCTGCCAATGATGAGAACGTCGAAGTCGAGAAGCGCCAAGGTTCAACCCAATCCGGCGACGGACCACATGCCGTCGAGAGGGGCGAACGATAACGGACTTCAGAGTTACGCCTTCGTGTATTTGGAACTCCGCAGTACCGCGGCCCCGGCGGGGTGGCGCCGCCTTCCTCAGCGTTCAGTTTGTCGCCACGGCCTTCCCGTCGCCATCGAACACCAGCGTCTTGCCTGACAGCGGCACATAGGCCGGCATCTTCGCCGCCTTCAGGAAGGCCTCCGTCTTGCTCCCCGGGCGCACCTTGCCGCCCACGGTGCCCACTTCGTTCGCATGCGAGACGATGACGGAGGCGGGCTTGACCAATTCGTTCATCACGTAGGCCGCCTCGGCCGGGCCGGTGGTGAAGCCGTCGCCGATGTTCATGACGGCGAGCTTCGCGTGGTAGAGGTCGCGCACCACCCGCTCCTGGTCGGCCAGGATGCCGGTGTCGCCGGAGAGGTAGGTCACGAGGCCGTTGCTGAAGGTGAGCACATAGCCCGTCGCGGAGCCGACGTTGCCGGCGATGCCCGCGTCCTTCATGGCCTTGCCCAGGTCACCGCCGATGAAGTCCGGGTCCACGCCATTGCTGTGCAGCGCCAGCACCGTCGCGATGCGCACGCCGCCCACCACCACGCTGCCGCCGAAGCGAGCCAGCATCGCGTTGGCCGGATCGCCGCCATTGGCCTTGAGCTTGGCCGCGAAGAAGGGCGGCATCTCGCTCCCGGTGACGATCTTCGACTTCTTGGCGAGCGCAATCTCCACGGCGAGGGTGTTCGGCAGGGCCGAGACCGACAGGTCAGGGCTCGCGCAGGTGCCCGAGTTCGGCTCCTTGTTGTGGGCATTGCCGACGTGGTCGCCATGCATGTGGCTGACCAGGATGATGTCGATCTTGCCCAGGCGCGGATCGTTTGCGCCGGCCACCGTGCGGCCCGGGTCGTAGAGGATGCGCGTGCCGTTCGGGTCCTCGAAGACGAGGGCGCGGTCCTGCGGGCAGAACTCGCCGTCGATGCCGCCCAGCGGCGTCACCTTGACGTTCTGTGCCACGGCCGGAAGGGCCAGCGCAGCGAGAAGGGCGGCTGCGGCGGTGAACTTGATCGAACGATTCATGGAAAGAAAGTCCTCTTGGTTGGTGTGCGGGGGAGGGGGTGGACAAGGGGAGGGTCATGCCGGCGCAAGCCGCGCGAGCGGCGCGATACCAATGTCCGCGGCCAGTGCGTCGAGTTCGTCGAGCAGCGCCGGCGCAAGCGGGATGCCCTCCTGCGCATGCCTGCGGCGCTTGTCGAAACTCTGTTCGCCTGGCAGCCAGATGCGCTCGACGTGCGCCATGCGCTCGCTGCCGCGGATGTCGCGCACCAGCGTGTCGACCGCCTGCTTGAACACGGCAGGGTCGCCGAAGGCCGCCAGGTCGATGACCAGGATCGCCTGCCCGGTGTTCGTGACGGAGACGTGGTCGGCGTTGAAGTCGATGACGTCGCGGCCCATCGCCGCGCCGCCCAGCGTGCCGGCCAGCAGGCCGACGATGAGCGCGAGCCCGTAGCCCTTATACCCGCCGATCGGCAGCAGGAAGCCTTCGTTCGATCGCGTCGGGTCGAGCAGCGGTTCGCCCTGCCGGTCCACCATCCAGCCCGGCGGCATCTGCTCGCCGCGCTTGGCCAGCGCCTTGACCTTGCCGTAGGCGGCCACGGTCGTCGCCATGTCCAGCACCACGGGCGGCTCGTCGCCGGCCGGAATGCCGGCTGCGATCGGATTGGTCGACAGCAGCGCCTCGGTGCCGCCCCAAGGCGGCAGGTGGTTGGCATTGCCGACGGCGAAGTAGAGCCCGAGCATGTCGTGCTGCAGCGGCCGGCGCGCATACAGCGAGGCGGGCCCCGCATGGTTGCTGAAGCGCGTGCCCACCCAGGCCACGCCGGCGCTGCGCGCCTTCTCGATGGCGATGTCCACCGCCCGCGTGACGACCAGGTGACCCATGCCGTTGTCGCCATCGACCACCGCCATCGCCGCACGTTCATGCACGACCCGGATGTCCGGATGCCTGTTGATGCCGCCCGCGCGCAAGCGCTTGAGATAGGGCAGCAGGCGGATCACGCCGTGCCCGTCGCTGCCTTGCAGGTCGGCCTCCGCCATGAGGGCTGCCACCGTGGCAGCATCGGCCGGCGGCAAGCCCTCCTTGACGAAGATCGCTTCGATGAAGCGCTGCAGCGCGACTTGTGAAACGCGAAAGGTATTCATGATGGTCTCGCCGGGGTCTTTCATTCGGGTTTGATCCCGCGGTCCGTGATCAGCTTGCGATAAAGCGCGTATTGCGTCTTGAGTGCCTCCCCGAACTCCGCCGCAGGCATGCCGCGCGGCGTCACGCCGATGGACGACAGCCTCTCCTTCATCGCGGGATCCGCCAGCACCCTGGCGATCTCGGCATTGAGGCGAGCCACGATTTCCTTAGGCGTTCCCGCAGGGGCCACCAGCGCAAACCAGGAGTTGAAGGTGAAGCCCGGCGTGCCGGCTTCTGCAAAGGTCGGCACGTCCGGAAACTGCGGCTGCCGCGTGGCCGAGGACACCGCCAGCAGGCGCAGCTTGCCCGCCTGCAGCAGCGAAACCACCGTGCCCAGCCCCTGCATGCACACATCGACTTCGCCCGCCGCGGCCGCGATCGCGGCGGGCGTCGCGCCCTTGTAAGGCACGTGCAGCAGGTCGATGCCGACCTGCCCGCACAACAGCGCCATGCCGATGTGCTGCGGGCTGCCGTTGCCGCCCGAGCCATAGCTCAGCTTGCCGGGCGCAGCCCTGGCCGCCGCGATGAAGTCCGCGAGCGAGCGCCAGGGCGCGTCGGCTTTCGCGACCAGGCCCCATTCCACCGTGCCGACCAGCGACACCGGCTCGAAGTCGGTGAGTGCGTTCCATGTCATGTGCGACTGCATGTTGGGCACCATGGTCAGCACGCTGTCGTTGAAGCCGCCCAGCGTGTAGCCGTCCGGCGCGGCGCGCGCCACCTTTTCGGCGCCGATGAGTCCGGCCGAGCCGGGGATGTTCTCGATCACGAAGGCCTGGCCGAGCCCTTCCGACATCTTCTGCATCACGACGCGGGCCGCGTTGTCGACGGCGCTGCCCGGTGCAAGCGGGATGACCAGCCGGATCGGCCGGGTCGGCCATGCGCCCTGTGCCAGAGCGCGAAGTGGCAGTGTGAAGCTGGCGGCCAATGCTGCCATCGCCACGCGTCGCGAACAGGTCATGAGGGCATCCCGACAAGAGGTGGAGGGGGCGGTTCAGGTTGCGGTACGCGCCGGCGCCAACGCGGCGCCTTCGATGCCATGACGCTGCAGCGAGGCCGCGACAAAGCCGGAAGCCTTCATCTCCTCGATGAAGCCGCCGAGCCATGCCTGCGCGGAGGTGCGGCCCTTGGGCACGCCGATGGCCTGCTCGATCACCATGAAGCGACCCGGCAGCAAGCGCACGTCGCCGACGCGCTTGGCGTCCGCTTCCAGCTGTTGCTTGACGCCAGCGGCAACCTCCAGGTTCTGCGATAGGAAAAGGTCGGTGACGGCAGGCGAGGTCGCAGCGCGCACCAGCGTCGCCGACTTGATCTCGCGCGTGAGGAACAGGTCGTACGCACTGCCGCGGCCCACGGCGATGCGTGTGCCGGCGCGGTCCACGTCCTCGTTGCGCCGCAGCGGGGAGTCGTTGCGCACGAGGTAGGCGCCCTCGATGATCACGTAGGGCGCGGTGTACTCCATGTCGGCCGCGCGGACCGGGTCGATGGCGACGAAAGCGAGGTCGACCGTGCGCGCCCTGACCGCATCGACGACGCTGCCGGCCGAGTTGAACTGGACCAGTTCGACAGCCAGCCCGAGCCGTCGCGCCGCCTCGCGGGCGAGGTCCACCGAGACGCCGCGCGGCGCGCCGTCCGCACCCCGGTTGGCGAGGATCGGATTGCCTAAGTTGATGGCCGCGCGCAGCGTGCCCGTGCTGCCGAGTTCGACGATGGCGCCCGCCCGCGGGTCAGGTCGCGTGGCTGCGCATCCGACCAGCATGAGCGCGGCTGAAGCGCAGAACGTGCGGCGTGTGCCCGCAAATCCGAACGTGTTGCGTTGGTCGATCAACAACTGCGCATCCCGATCACGATGGTGTGCTCTGCGCAGCGAAATAAAGGAGGAGGCCGAAGGCCGGGGGACATTCGCGGAGCAGAGTACGCCGTCGGCGTGATCGCGCCCGAGCTGAAGAGCCTCGACCGGCACCAGACGTCGTGAACCTTGCAGCAATTTCATTCCACGCTTCCATCGCCCTGCGGCCGAGCCAGACTGCACAAGCCGCGCACATCCGGCGCTTCGCCCAGCGACCAGCAAGCCTTCAACAGGCCGTCGCACTGTCGAGCACCCAGCACTGCATCCGACAAGCCATGGAACTTGCGCTCCAGGTCCCCATCGCTCATCGGACGTTGCAAGGAGCCGATCGCGTGTTCCACGAACACATGCTCCCGCCGCCCGTCGGCAAGCACCGCCGTCACGTCCGCGCTCGCCTCGCCGATGCTGTCGTCCACCGTGGCCACCACCTTGCGGCGCAGCGCCACCACGTCGGCACGCGACACGATGTCGTCGGCGAACTCCTCCTCCGCCGCACGGCCGAAGATCAGCCCGGCCGCGCACCCGTGGTAGACGCTGAACTTGCCTTGCAAGCCATCGGCAGGCTCCTTCTTGCCCGTCAGTTCGAGCACCAGCGAATGCACCTTGAGTTCGATGCGCTCGACCGAGTCCGGCGCGATGCCGCGCTCATGCAGCTGCACGCAGGCATCGATGCTCGGATGGATCACGATGCCGCAGGCAAAGGGCTTGTAGCTGTTGAAGGAGATCTCGAAGCGCTGGCCCAACGCGTCGGTGACTTCGTTCCACGCGTGCTTCGTCGACACGACCTGCGCCCAGCCGCGCGGCGCCTCGAGCGCCCGCGGACTCGCGGTGTAGCCATGCCTGGCCATCAACGCGGCCATCAGGCCGGCACGCGCTGCGCCGCCGGGGTGGAAGGGCTTGGTCATGGTGCCGAACTGTTCGCGCAGGCCGATCGGTTGCGACGCCGCGATGCCGAGCGCCATGGCCGTGCGCTCCGCATTGAGCCCGAGCAGGCGCGCGCAACCGGCGGCCGCGCCGAGCATGCCGGTGGTGCCGGTGATGTGCCAGCCGCGGTCGTAGTGGTCCGGGTAGACGGTGTTGCCCAGGCGGCAGGCCACGTCGATGCCCAGCACCAGCGCGTCGAGCAGCTCGCGTCCGCTCGAACCGATGTGCTCGGCCAACGCCAGCAGCGCCGAGGCCACCGGACCTGCCGGGTGGATGATGGTCTTGAGGTGCGTGTCGTCGAAGTCGAAGGTGTGCGAGCTGATGCCGTTGAGCATCGCCGCGCTGGCCATGTCGACCTTGTCCGCGCGGCCGAGCACGGTGGCTTGCGGCGCGGGCTGAAGCTCCCGCACCGCCGCCAACGCAGCCTCGACGGCCTCGTGCCGCGCGGCGCCGACCGCGCAGCCCAGCCAGTTGAGGAAAGTGCGATGCGCCTCGTGGTCCACCACTGCATCGCTCCAGCCGCGCGATGGATGGCCTGCCACGAACTCGGCCAGGATGCGGGTGATGGGCGGGGCGTTGTGGTCTGCCGCGACCTGGGTATTGCGAGCCATGCGGGGTCGGTGCCTAGTTGTCGAGTTGAATGTTTTTTTCTCTTGCAAGCTGGGTCCAGCGCGCCACGTCGGCGCGGATGTAGTCGCCAAACTCCTGCGACGACATCGGCATCGGCTGGATCGCCTCGATCGACAGCTTCTCGCCCATGTCGGGCGCCTGGAGCACGGCGTTGAGCGTCTCGTTGAGTCGCTGCACCACGTCCGGCGGAATGCCCGCCGGGCCGACCACGCCATACCACTGCATGGCGTCGAAGCCGGCCAGGCCAAGTTCCTCCAGCGTCGGCACCTCCGGTATCTGCGGGTGGCGCGTCTTGCCGGTGACGGCGATGGCGCGCACGCGCCCCGACTTGATGTATTGCATCGCCGCGGCCAGGCCGGGGAACATCGCCTGCGTCTGCCCGCCGAGCAGGTCGGTGAAGGCCGGCGCGATGCCGCGGTAGGGCACGTGCGTCATCTCCAGGCCGGTCTGCGCCTTGAACAGTTCCATCGTCAGGTGCGTGAGCGAGCCCTGGCCAGCCGAGCCGTAGCTGAGCTTGCCGGGATTGGCCTTGGCATGCGCGATGAACTGCGTGAAGCCCTTCGCCGGCACGTCCACGTTGATGACGAGCACGTTGGGTGTGCCGCCGATCATGCCGATCGGCGTGAAGTCCTTGACCGCGTCGTAGGGCAGCTTGCGCGTGGCCGGGCTGGTTCCGTGCGTGGCGACGTAACCCTGCATGAGCGTGTAGCCATCGGCCGGCGCGCGCGCCGTGGCTTGCGATGCGATCACGCCCCCGCCGCCGCCCTGGTTGTCCACCACGAAGGCCTGGTTCAGCAACTTGCCCCAGCGCTCGGTCACCGTGCGGCCCACCATGTCGCTGCCGCCGCCGGCCGAGACCGGCACGATGTAGCGGATGGGCCTGGCCGGGAAAGACTGTGCCCGGGCCAATCCATGAAGCCCGAGCAAGGCGACCGAGGGAAGCGCGAGACTGAAGGCGCGGCGTTGCATGGACTGTCTCCTTGGCTCGATGAAAGCGGCTGTGTCGGAGTTCAACGCCGGGTGCGCTGCAGGCGGTCGTAGGCGTCGCCCACGTGGCGTGCCATCAGGTCCTCGCAGCGCGCCATGTCGCCCTTGCGCAAGGCGCGCGCGATCTTCGTGTGGTCAGCGATCGAGGCGCGCATGCCGGTGTCCTGCGAGAGATTCTTCAGGCGAGACAGGTGCAGCTTCTGCACGATGCCCTGGTAGGTGGCGGCCAGCGCGTGGTTGCCGGCCGCCTCGACGATGGTCCAGTGGAAGTGCAGGTTCTCGCGGTAGTAGCGCTGCACGTCGTGCGCCGCGAAGGCGTCGTTCATGCGGACGATCGAGGCATCCAGCACATCGGCCAGCGCGATGCGCGCGGCGGTCGCGAGGCGCGCCACGCGCCGGCCGGCATAGCCGTCGAGCAGCCCGCGCATCTCGTACAGCTCGCGCACTTCCTCGGCGTCCGGTTCGCGCACGAACACGCCGGCATGCTTGCGCGCGACCACCAGGCCGGTGCTTTCGAGTTCACGCAGGGCTTCGCGCACAGGCACGCGGGAGATGCCCAGGCGCGACGCGACATCGGGCTCGTTGATGCGCTGGCCCGGTTGCAGTTCGCCGCGCAGGATCATGGCCAGCATGTCGTCGCGCACCAGCTTGGCCAGCGGGATGTCGCGCAACGTGGAAAGGTGGTCGGCCGCCGGAGCGGAGAGCCAGGGCATCATGAGGAAGATCCTTCGCACTCGGGTCGGGATGGCGCTGCCAGATTCCCGCAGGCGCCGGGCCGGGCATGGCCGCTCATCCCTGATGAGTTCGAATATCGTATACGACATACGAAGGCGGGAACAGGGCCTCCACATCGGTGAAAGTACCCAGGCGCTGGCAGGCTCGCCGCTTGGCCACGTTTCATTGCCTCACGCGGTCCGGGCCCTGCACGAGCGAAGCTGACAGATTGGTCAGGTGGATCTCGTGCCATCGCGGTGCTTCGGGGTCTGCGCGCATTGAAAGCGCTGCGGGAAGTGGCTAGGCTCTTGCACAGTTCACGCGCCGAAGATCCCTGCCATCGGTGTGCTGTCCCGCAGCACACAAGTCCCCTCCGAAGGATGGAACCCATGAGCACTGAAGCCACGCTGCAAGCACTGCGGCCCCATGCCGATGAATTCATCGCCATCCGCCGCG
The DNA here is from genome assembly GCF_018449755.1 of Variovorax sp. dw_954. Classification (NCBI taxonomy): domain Bacteria; kingdom Pseudomonadati; phylum Pseudomonadota; class Betaproteobacteria; order Burkholderiales; family Comamonadaceae; genus Variovorax; species Variovorax sp. dw_954. The sequence continues at coordinate 298,085 of NZ_JAAVVD010000003.1, forward strand.
ACATCCACCATCACCCCGAGCTTTCCTTCAAGGAGCAGCGCACCAGCGACCTGGTCGCCGAGCGCCTGCGCGAATGGGGCTACAGGGTGGAGCGCGGCCTGGGTGGCACCGGCCTGGTCGGGCAGTTGCGACGCGGCAGCGGCAAGCGCTCGATCGGGCTGCGCGCCGACATGGATGCGCTGCCGATCAAGGAAGAGACCGGCCTCAAGTACGCCAGCCGCAATGCCGGCGTGATGCATGCATGCGGCCACGACGGCCACACTGCCATGCTGCTCGGCGCGGCCAGGTCGCTGGCGGAGCGGGGGCAGTTCTCCGGCACGCTGAACCTGATCTTCCAGCCGGCCGAGGAATACGGCACGCGCGAGAGCGGCGCCATGCGCATGATGGACGACGGCCTGTTCGAGAAGTACCCCTGCGACGCGATCTTTGCCATGCACAACATGCCGGGGCATCCGCAGGGCAAGCTGGTGTTCCGCGACGGGCCGATGATGGCTTCGTCGGACAAGGTCTTCATCACGCTGAACGGTCGCGGCGGCCATGCCGCGATGCCGCACCGCGCGGCCGATCCGCTGGTGGCCGCGGCCAGCCTGGTGATGGCCTTGCAGACCGTCGTGTCGCGCAACGTCGATCCGCAGCAGACGGCCGTGGTCACGGTGGGCATGCTGCAGTCGGGCATCGCCAACAACGTGATCCCTCAGAGCGCGCGGCTGGCCCTGAGCGTGCGCGCGCTGGAACAGGACGTGCGCGACCTGCTGCAGAAACGCATCACCGAACTCGCCCACGCGCAGGCGCAAAGCTTCGGCGTCACGGCGGAAGTGGACTACCAGCGCGGCTATTCGGCGCTGGTCAATACGCCAGCCGAAACCGAGTTCGCGCGTCGCGTCGGCATCGAACTGGTGGGGGCCGAGCACGTCACGCCGCAAGGCGCCGCACTCACCGGCAGCGAGGATTTCGCCTTCATGCTCGAGAAGCGTCCCGGCTGCTACCTGCTGATCGGCAATGGCGACGGCGACAGCGCCGGCGCCTGCATGGTGCACAACCCCAGCTACGACTTCAACGACGACAACGTCGTGATCGGCGCGGCCTACTGGACTCGCCTGGCCGAGCGCTACCTCAGCGATGCGCCGCTGGCCGCCTGATCGATCAACCTTGGGCCGCGAAGGCCCAGATCCACTGCAACAGAAAAGAGGGAAACATGAGCACCACTCCCCATGACTTGCGCACAGCCGCGCTCCGGCACGCCGCCACGGACGTGTACAGCGGCGGCGCCGCTCCGCCCACCGAGCGTGTCACGCGCAGCATCGTGGCCGCCACCGTGGCCGGAAACGCGATGGAGTTCTACGACTTCACCACCTATGCCTTCTTCGCCGTCTACATCGGCAAGACCTTCTTCCCGGCGTCCACGCCACTCATGAGCCTGCTCTTGTCGGTGGCGGTGTTCGGCGTCGGCTTCGTCACGCGGCCGATCGGCGGCGTGCTGATCGGCGCCTTCGCCGACCGCGCCGGCCGCAAGCCCGCCATGCTGTTGACGATTGCGCTCATCACGGTGGGCACGCTGGGCCTGGCACTGACGCCGTCATACGCCAGCATCGGCATGGCGGCGCCGATCATCGTGGTGCTGTGCCGACTGGTGCAGGGGCTCGCGCTCGGCGGCGAGGTCGGGCCCTCGACGGCCTTCCTCATCGAGATCGCACCCCAGGGACAGCGCGGCCTGTATGGCAGTTGGCAACTCGCCAGCCAGGGTCTGGCCGCGCTGGTGGCGGGGACCATCGGCGTGGTGCTGACGATCGGGCTGTCGCCGGAGCAGATGCTGGCCTGGGGCTGGCGCGTGCCCTTCGTGCTGGGCCTGCTGCTGATACCGATCGCCATCTACCTGCGCCGCCGCATGCCGGAGACGCTGGAGCATGGCGCGGTTGAAACGACCGGCGGTGCGAAGCGTGAAGGCCTGGGCAGCTATACGAAGCTCCTCCTGCTCGGCATCCTGGTGGTGATGGGTGGGACCGTGTCGACCTATGTGGGCAACTACATGACGACCTATGCGATCTCGACGCTGAAACTGTCGCCCGTGATCGGCATGACCGCGACCGTTGTCTTCGGGCTGGCGACCTTCGTCTTCTCGCTGATCGGCGGCTGGCTGGCCGACCGCTACGGCCGCCGATGGATCATGGTGATCCCGCGCGTGGCGCTGGCACTCCTGACCTACCCGGCATTCATGCTGCTGATCGAACACACCAGCTTCATGAACCTGCTGCTCGTGACCACGCTGCTGGGCGGCATGACGGCGATCAGCGGCGCGGCCTCGCTCGTGATCGTTCCCGAACTCCTGCCCAACCACCTTCGAGCGCTGGGCATGTCGATCGCCTACGCGGTGGGCGTGTCGCTGTTCGGTGGCACCACGCAGTTCATCATCACCTGGCTGATCGGCACTACCGGCAATCCTGCGGCGCCGGCCTGGTATGTGACGGGTACCAGCATCATCACGGTGCTGGCGATGCTGGCCTTGCCGGAAACGCGCAGCAGGACCTTGGGAAGGTGAGGGCGCCCGGCCGCTACACCCGGCCGGCAGTGCGGCCCGTCACTCGCGCCCATATCGCCCGCAGGCGCCTCGCCCGATCCTCGAATACATAGGAACCCGCCAAGGAAAGCAGCCCCGAGACGATCCCCGTCACCACGGCTTCGAGGTGGAAGGCGCCGTAGTGGCTCTCGTGCGCGAAGCTGTCGCCGACCATCGTCAGCAGGCCCACCATCAGTGCGGTGCCGTAGCGGTTGGCATAGAGCCGGCCTGCCGGCGTGAAGGTCAGCAGCACGGCGAGGACCCCGGTGACCAGCCCCGTCTGCAGCGCGGTCGCCCAGTGCGGGATGCTCAGGATGTTGCCGAGGCTTCCCGGCATGCAGGTCATGCAGGCGCTGGTAGGCTGCCAGAAGCGCTGGACAAAGAGGAGCAGGCGGCGCTTCCAAGGGTTCGAGGTCATGGCGATCCTTTCTGCAAGGGCATTGTGAGCCTAGACTCCGCGTTCATGAATCCACTGAACCCCTCGGCCACCATCGAAAGCTGGCATGCCCATGTGTACTTCGATGCATCGACGCGGGACGCCGGCTGGACGCTACGCGAGACCATCGAGAAGGAACTGGCCGGACGCATGGAGATGGGACGGTTCCACGAAAAGCCGGTGGGCCCGCATCCGATGTGGAGCTACCAGTTGGCCATCCCCGCGGCCGACTTTTCCCTGGTGATCGGCTGGCTCGCGCTCAACCACGGCGCGCTGGACGTGTTCGTTCATCCGAACACTGGTGATGATCTTCGCGACCATCGGGATCGCGCGATGTGGCTGGGCAAGTCCTACGTGTTGAACCTGGCGATTTTTTCGAACTGAATCACCCGGCCTGGCCGTTGCGCCTCCCGATCGCCGCCGTGCATGTACCGGCTCGGCACCTCGCCGGTTACTCCTCGCCGTCCTTGTCGTCGTCGATGCTCGCACTCCAGCGCGTACCCCAGCCTCCGCCCTTGGCATCGTCCAGCAGCCGCCGGTCACGCTTGGTCGGCCGCCCTTGCTCGAGGCTGTGCGCGGGCTCCGTTCCCATGCGCCGCAACTCGCGCGCCGCGGCCTGGGCGGCGAGGCTCTCCGGCGTTTCCTCGTAGAGCTTCTGCGCGACCGGCGCGGGGCCGCGCTGGCCGCTGAGCCCGAGCACGCTCACCACCCGCGTCACCGGCCCCTGCCGCAGCGTGACCAGGTCGCCGACCTTCACCTCGCGCGAGGCCTTGGCAATGTCGCCATTGACCTGCACGCGGTGCTTGCCGATCTCGTCCGCGGCCAGCGAGCGCGTCTTGTAGAAGCGCGCGGCCCAGAGCCATTTGTCGATGCGGAGTCGTTCCATCAGGATGGATTGTCCAGCGGAAGCCAGACCATCGCCGTCAATCCGACGACTCGCCCGTCGATTTCCCGGTTGTCGAGTGAAATCCGCCCGCCCAGCGCCAGCACGATCTCGCGGCAGATCGCCAGCCCGAGGCCGGAGCCGCGCGTCACGTCACCCGCGGCAAAGGGCGCGAACAGGCGCTGCCGCAACTCCGCCGAGATGCCCGGGCCCACATCCTGCACCCGCAGGCAGACGCCCTCGTCCTCGGGCCGCAGCGCGACCAGCAGCCGCCCGCCGGGCGGACTGTGCTTGATCGCGTTGTGCAGCAGGTTGCGCGTGAGTTCCTGCAGCATCCAGCGGTGCGCGCGCACCGGCGATGGTGCTTCCTCGAACTCGAAATCCAGCGCCTTGTCGGCGATCAGCGGCGACACGTCCAGCGCCACCTCGCGCGCCATGTCCGCCCAGTCGACGCGGGTCGATTCCGGTTGCTGGCGCAACTGCTCGACCTTGGCCAGCGACAGCATCTGGTTGGCCAGCGCGGTCGCGCGCTCGACCGTTTCGTTGATCTCGCGCAGCGCCTCGTCGGGCGGCATGTCGCCCCGGCGCGCCGATTGCACCTGCGCCTTCAGCACCGCCAGCGGCGTGCGCAGTTGATGCGCGCTGTCGCGCACGAAGCGCTTCTGGTGATCCAGCAGCCGCTGCAGGCGACCCATGACCTCGTTGGTGGCATCGACCAGGGGACGCAGTTCGCGCGGCGCATCGGGCGCATCGATGGGCGACAGGTCGCTTTCCGCGCGCTCGGCCAGCTCGGCGCTGAGCCGGCGCACCGGGCGCGTCGCGCGCTGCACCACCAGCACCACCACCGCGGCAATCACTGCCATCAGCAACAGTTGCCGCCAGAGCGTGTCGAGCAGGATGCGCCGCGCCAGCGTCTGGCGCAGTTCCAGCGTCTCGGCCACCTGCACCACGGCCATGCCCCGGCCGCGCTCGCTCGCCACCGGCTGCAGCAGCACGGCCACGCGCACGGGCTCGTCGTGGACGGTGGCGTCGTAGAAATCGACGAGCGCCGCATAGGCCGGGCGCAGCGGTATCTGGCCGTGCCAGAACGGCAGGTCGTCGAAGCCTGACACCATCGCGCCCGACAGATGCGACACCCGGTAGAAGATGCGGCTCTGGTTGTCGGCCTCGAAGGCTTCGAGCGCGGAGTAGGGCACCTTGGCACGCAGCTCGGCCTGCTCGTCATAGCCCTCCACGTCGAGTTGCTCGCCGATGGTCTTGGCCGACGCCAGCAGGGTGCGGTCGTAGGCCAGCGTCGCAGCGGCCAGGCTCTGGCGGTAGAGGCTGACCGAGTTGATGACGACGAACACGCCGATCGGCGCGAGGATGCCGATCAGCAGCGTGCGGCGCAGCGAGGCGGCCGGCTTCATCCTTCCTCGCGCAGGAGGTAGCCGAGGCCGCGCAAGGTCATCAACGCAGTGCCGGTGCCGGCGAGCTTCTTGCGCAGACGGTAGACCACGACTTCGATGGCCTCGTACTGCACCTCGGTCTCGCCGGGGAACACCAGTTCGAACAGCCGTTCCTTCGTCACGGCATGGCCGGGCCTGGCCATCAGCGCGGTGAGCAGGGCCAGTTCGCGCGGGGTGAGTTCCATCACCTCGCCGCGGTGGTAGATGGCGCCGCTATCGGCCTCGAAGCGCAGCGCGCCCACCTGTTGCGGTCGCTCCGGGTCGGCGCCCATGCCATGGTGGCGGCGCCGCAGTGCGCGCAGCCGCGCCTCCAGTTCGTCCAGGTCGAAGGGCTTGGGCAGGTAGTCGTCGGCGCCCGCGTTGAGGCCCATGATGCGGTCGCCCACGGTGCCGCGCGCGGTCAGCAGCAGCACGGGAGTGCGCAGGCCCGCGGCGCGCGCCTGGGCCAGCACCTGCAGGCCGTCGAGGTTGGGCAGGCTGAGGTCGAGCGCGACCACGTCGGGCTCCAGTTCGCGCCACTGCGCCACCGCCAGCGCGCCGTCCCCGCAGAGGCGCACGTCAATGCGGCGCCGCGCCAGCGCGCGCTGCAGCGTGGCCTGCATCGATGGGTCATCCTCGACCAGCAGGAGTTTCATTCAGCCTTCGAATTTCATGTGATCCGCCCCACGGATTGGGCGCGGTCGATGGCCCTTGCAGGGTTCAGTGTTTTCCCCAAGACGCAGGACAGCCAACTGACAGCAAGGCGGCGCATGATACCCAGTCAGCTTCCGGTCAGTACCACAGTCACAGGAGACCTTCTCATATGCGTCGCGATACCTTTCTGAAATCCCTTGCAGCACTGGCCGCCACCGGTGCCCTGCCTCTGTCGGCCTGGGCTGCGGCCAACGTCAAGATGATGATCCCCGCCAACCCCGGCGGCGGCTGGGACACCACCGGCCGCGCGCTGGGCAAGGCCATGTCGGACGGCAAGCTCGCCGACACCGTCACCTACGACAACAAGGGCGGCGCCGCCGGCGCGCTGGGCCTGGCCCAGTTCGTGAACGGCTCCAAGGGCGATCCGAACGCGCTGATGGTGATGGGCTCCGTGATGCTCGGCGGCATCATCACCGGCAAGCCCCCGGTCAAGCTCGAACAGGCCACGCCGCTGGCGCGCCTGACCACCGAATACAACGTGTTCGTGCTGCCGGCCAACTCGCCGCTCAAGTCGATGGCCGACGTGGTCGCGCAACTCAAGAAGGACCCGGGCAGCGTCAAGTGGGGCGGCGGTTCGCGCGGCTCCACCGAGCACATCGCCGCGGCCATGATCGCGCAGAAGGTCGGCGCCGATCCGTCGAAGATCAACTACGTCGCCTTCCGTGGCGGCGGCGAGGCCACGGCGGCCATCCTGGGCGGCAACGTCACGGTGGGCGGCAGCGGCTACAGCGAGTTCGCCGAGTACATCGCGGCGGGCAAGATGAAGGCGATCGCCGTCACCTCGGCCCAGCGCCTGCCCGGCGTCAACGTGCCGACACTGAAGGAGCAGGGCATCGACGTCGAGATCGGCAATTGGCGCGGCGTGTACGGCGCGCCGGGCATCACGCCGGACCAGCGCAAGGCGCTGATCGACGTGGTGCTGGCCGCGGTGAAGACGCCGTCCTGGGCCGATGCGCTCAAGAAGAACGACTGGACGCCGGCCGTCATCTCCGGCGATGCCTTCTCCAAGTTCGTCGACGACGACTTCGCAAGCCTGCGCGCCATCATGACCAAGTCCGGCATGGTGTAAGGAGCCGAGGGCAACACTCGCGGGCCGGCAAGGTCGGTCCCGCGGTGTGTCTCGAAATGGGGCACGCACGCCCCGAATCCGGAAAAGACAAATGACAAATCCAGAAATCGCGGCGTCGCCGCAGGCGGGCGCCTTGTGGCCGCAGACCCTGGTCGGGGTCGGCGTGTTGTTGACGGGCCTGCTGCTCGCGATGGGCGCCATCGACATCTCGTCCGAGGCGGGCTACGGCGGTGTCGGCCCCAACTTCCTGCCGTGGCTGGTGTCGATCGTGCTCACGATCTGTGGCGCCTGGATCATCTGGGAGGCGCGCACCGGCGGCTTTCGGGAACTGGAGGCGGCCCCGGACGAGGAGCCGGCCTACTGGCCCGGTTTCGTCTGGGTGTCGGCCGGGCTGCTGCTCAACGCGGCGCTCATCACCACGCTGGGTTTCATCCTGAGTTGCACATTAGCCTATGTGCTGGCCGTGCAGGGCCTGCGCCGCGCCAACGGGCAGGCCGCGGCCAACCAGCCGCGCACGTGGCTCCTCGACTGCCTGACGGGCTTCCTGATCTCGGCCCCGGTGTACTGGGCTTTCACCAAGTTCCTGGCGATCAACCTGCCGGGCCTGACGCAAACGGGATGGCTCTGACATGGACATCTTCAACGCACTCATGCACGGGTTCGCGCTCGCGATCACCCCTGCCAACCTGCTCTGGTGCCTGGTCGGTTGTGCGCTCGGCACGGCCGTCGGCGTGCTGCCCGGCATCGGCCCGGCCGTCGCGGTGGCGATGCTGCTGCCGATCACGGCCAAGGTCGAGGTCACGGCCTCGATGATCTTCTTCTCCGGCATCTACTACGGCGCGATGTACGGTGGCTCGACCACTTCCATCCTGCTCAACACGCCCGGGGAGACGGCCAGCATGGTGACGGCCATGGAGGGCAACAAGATGGCCAAGAGCGGGAGGGCGGGCGCGGCGCTCGCCACTGCGGCCATCGGCTCCTTCGTGGCAGGCTCCATCGCCACGGTCATCGTCACCTTGTTCGCGCCTTTCGTGGCCGAGTTCGCGGTCAAGCTCGGCCCGCCAGAGTACTTCCTGCTGATGCTGCTGGCCTTCACCACGGTGAGCGCGGTGTTGGGCAAGAGCACCTTGCGCGGCATGACGGCGCTCTTCGTCGGCCTGGCTGCGGGCTGCGTCGGGCTCGACCAGATCTCCGGCCAGGGCCGCTACACCGGCGGCGTTCCGGAACTGCTCGACGGCATCGAGATCGTGCTGGTCGCGGTCGGGCTGTTCGCCGTGGCCGAAGTGCTCTACGCAGTGTTGTACGAAGGCAAGGTCGTCGAAGGGCAGAACAAGCTGAGCCGCGTGCACATGAGCGCGGCCGACTGGAAGCGCTCCATCCCGGCCTGGCTGCGCGGCACGGCCATCGGCACGCCCTTCGGCTGCATCCCGGCGGGCGGCACCGAGATCCCGACCTTCCTCAGCTATGCCACGGAAAAGAAACTGGCCAAGCCCGAGCACAGGAAGGACTTCGGCACCGTCGGCGCCATCGAAGGCGTGGCGGGCCCCGAGGCCGCCAACAACGCGACGGTGACGGCGGCGCTGATCCCCTTGCTCACGCTCGGCATCCCGACCAGCAACACCACCGCCATCCTGCTCGGCGCCTTCCAGAACTACGGCATCCAGCCGGGGCCGCAACTGTTCACCACCTCGGCCGCGCTGGTCTGGGCGCTGATCGCTTCGCTCTACATCGGCAACGTGATGCTGCTGGTGCTGAACCTGCCGATGGTCGGCCTGTGGGTGAAGCTGCTGAAGATCCCCAAGCCGCAGCTCTATGCGGGCATCCTGATCTTCGCGACGGTGGGCGCCTACGGCATGCGCCAGAGTTCCTTCGACCTGTTCCTGCTCTACGGCATCGGCATCCTGGGCGTGCTCATGCGGCGCTTCGACTTCCCGACCGCGCCGGTGGTGGTCGGCATGATCCTGGGGCCGCTGGCCGAGGCGCAACTGCGCAATGCCATGTCGATCGGCGAGGGCAGTGCGGTGGTGTTCTTCCAGCGGCCGATGTCGATTGCGCTGGTCGTCATCGTGCTGGCCGTGCTGATCCTGCCGCGCCTGGCCAAGCGCTTCAGCGATCGCAAGGCGCAGGCGGCGCTGGTCTCCTGACGATTGCTCGCGTGAGTCGCGGCGGCGCTATCTATCGCAGCGCCGCCGCGACGCGTTCGGCGATGCGGGCCATGCCCCAATCATGCGGATGCGCGTTGACGGCGGCATTCGCAAATTGGGTCCCCTGGCGGTCCTGGCTTGCGGGATCGGGGTGGATGTCGCCGATGTCGATGTAGCGCCCGCCGCGCAACATGCATTCCTGCCGGATGATGGCGTCGGTCGAGGGGTTGCGCCACCAGGTCGAGAGGCAGACGAGACGCAGCCCTCGTGATGCCGTCGCCAACAGCTTGCTGTAGGCCGCTGCGAAGGGCGCGAGGTTTGCCGGCTGCACGTTGTCCCCGAGTTCTACGACCACCAGGGTCGTGGCGTCGATGCGGGGGGCCATCTCCGCAATCCGGCCCGCATTGGCCACGGGGTCCTGTTCGAGGCTGGAGAAGCTGAAGACCGACACGGGCAACTTCAGGGCATCGCCCGTCAGGTGCGCGTAGTCACTGGCCTGGGCCGATGCCGCCATGCCCCAGTGATTCGGCCAATCCAACGCCTTGTTCTCCGGATGAAGCGTCAGGCTGTTGCCGATGAAGGCGATGCGCGTGGCCTTTGCCTCCGGGGCGGGAGGTGTCGCGGCGATGGCTGTGTTGCCAACCGGAGTGATCCAGAGGCAAGCGGCAAGGCCGATGAGCAGGCCGAGTTTGGCGAAGATTTTCATTTCCGTAGCGATAGGGCCGGCTTTTCGATGAGATGCCAGGACGGCATCGCGAGCAACAGCGTCTCAGTGACAGCGACACAAGTCAATGTCCATGTGTCAACTCCCGGCAGCATGGCGGCGGTGCACCGGTGCACCTGAAATGCATAGACATACACGCCGTGGGAATAGTCGCCGACCCGGCTGTAGGCGCAAATGACCGGGATGACTTGGGGGTCACGGCAGGTCCTTCGCAAAGTGCTGCCGGTACGCCGCCACCATCACCTGCGCCGACGCACGCCAGTTGAATCGCGCCGCCTGCGCAATGCCCCGCTCGATGGCGCGCGATCGAGCGATCGGGTTCGACAACAGCGTCGATACGGCCGCCGCGATGGCGGTGGGAAAGTTGGGGTCGGCCGTCAGCGCGGCGTCGCCGGCGACCTCGGGCAGGGAGGTCGTGCTCGACGTCACGACCGGCACGCCGCTGGCCATCGCCTCCGCGACCGGCATGCCGAAGCCCTCGGCAAAGGTCGGATAGACGAACACCGCCGCATGGCGCAACAGCGCGGGCAGGCCATGGTCCGGCACCTTCTCCATGAAGCGCACGTCCTGCTCCAGCCCCAGCGTGCGCACGGCGTCGAAGATGGGTTCGCTGTGGAAGTCGCGCTGGCCGATGATCACCAGCGGCATCCGTGGTCCGGGCAGCAGGGCGTAGGCGCGCAGCAGGTTCAGGTGGTTCTTGCGCGGCTCCAGCCGGCCGACGGTGCAGAGGTAGCCGCCGGGCTCCAGACCGGCGCTGCGCACATAGTCGGCGCCCTCGGCGCCCGGATGGAAGCGCGTGGTGTCGATCCCGTTGGTGGTGATCGCGATGCGCACCGGGTCGATGTCGTAGAGCCGCGCAATCTCCCCGCGCGAGAACTCGCTCACCGTGAAGAGCAGGCTGGCATGGCGCATCGCGATCATGCTCGTCACGCGGGACATCCGGACGAAGTTGGGCGTGAAGTACTGCGGGTGCGTCTCGAACAGCGTGTCGTGGATGGTGCAGGCGCAGGGCCCCAGTCGCAGGAAGGGCAGGCGGTACTGCATGTGCAGCAGGTCGATGTTGTGCTTGCGTTGCAGCAGCGCCAGTTGCCACCCCAGGCGCGCCATGCCGCCGGCATGGGGTACTTCGATCAGCTCGACGTTGGGCGCGTTGAACACCGGGTATTCCGCACGCAGTCGCGCGGTGTTGCCCAGCAGGAAGACGAAGTCGATCTCGGGCGCCTGCACGATCGCCTCCTGGTAGACACCGAGGATGTGGCTGCGGCTGCCCTGGAAGATGCCGTCGAAGGTATGGAAGTCCACGCCGACGCGCGGGCGGGGAGGAGAGGCGGTCATGAGCTGGGAATGTCCACGGTGATGAGCGCCACGCTGTGCGGGGGCAGGCGCGCGCTGAGTTTCTGGTTGGCACGGACCTCGAGCGGGGACTCGCTGCGCGCGAGCATGTCGGGCTTGTCGCCGGCGTCGAAGACGTCGTCGGAGGACAGGAGGCTCATGCGCGCCTGCGCGGCGCGGACGGCGCCGAAGCCGAACTGCCCCAGCGCGGCGCGCCGGGGGTCCTTGTTGATGACGATCATGCGCAGGGCCGCGCGGCCTCCGCTGGCATCGGCGCGCGTGGCAAGGATCTCGACCAGCGGCATGGCATCCACGGCCTCCACCTGGCCGATGCTTGCGACGCGCACGGTTTCCGACTGCACGGCGGCCTGGATGCGCTGCCCCTGCAGCGCCTCGCCCATCAGCTGCAGGACCTGGAAGGCCGGCCTCGGGAACGCACCGGCATGGATCGCGCCGAAGAGCCCGTTGGCCGACAGCGACCAGTAGTTCGCCAGCAGGACGTCGGGCGTCTCGGCGAACACGCGCAGCACATCGGCCAGGAAGATGGCGCCCGCGGGCGCGCTGGTCCATTTGTCGGATGGGCCCCGGCCCAGGCTGAACAGGGCGCTGTATTCGGTCACCGCCAGCGGCAGCTTCTGTCCTGGCCGCACGTCGGCGAGCAGTTGTCGCATGACGCCGAAGTCGCGTTTCACGGTGAGCGCACCCGCCGCTGCGCCCCAGTACAACTCGGCCGGCGACATGCCGTGCTTGTAGCCGAAGGGCATGTAGGCGTTGTGCAGGCACGCGTAGTCGAAGCGCTCGGTCACGGTGCCGAGCACCTTGCGCGTGAAACCGGGGTAGGGCGTGACCGGCAGGCCGGCGCGCTGGTCGGTGGTCAGCGGCAGGCCGATGACGATGTCGGGGTCGACCGCGCGCATGGCGCGGATGAAGGCGTTGACGCGCCGCGCGAATTCCTGCGGCGGCAGGTTGACGTCAGCGCGCGACTCTTCCTTGAGATAGGGCTCGTTGCCCATTTCCCAGTACGCCACGCGCGGCAGCTTGCGGCCGGTGATGCGCGATGTCATGCGCCCCACGTTGGTGGCCGCCACCCAGCGCGCCGCTTCCTCGGCCGTGCCGGTCACGATGTTCACGGTGATCAGCGGCTGGGCGTCGACCGCCTCGCACAGTTCGAGAAAGCGCCGCGTGTCCATCAGCGTGCGCTGGCGCTCGCGGCTGAAGACATGTTCGTTGACGGGCGCCTCCCAATGGAACACGTCCGAGAACGTGCCGCCCGGAAAGCGCAGCACGGTGGGCCCGAGACGGCGCGCCATCGCGAGCATGGCCGGCGCGAAGCCGCCGTCCTGCTTCACCATGTTGTCCCCGCCGTACACCCAGCCGACGTTGCTGCCGAGCACGCGGCGGTTGACAGGCGTGCCCGCCGCCCGCGCGTCGATCGTCACGTCGAACGCATGCGACTCGTTGCTGGGCGCGAACGTCGCATCATCCGGGCCCGCGGGACCGGGCCGCGCCCGGCACGACGACTGCAGCAGCATCCCGCCGGCCCCGACGGCCAGCGTCGAGCCCGCGAGCCAGGCACGCCGCGTCAGTGGGTACGCAGGATGGCCCATGCGCGTCGCATCATGTCCTGGCTCGACCGGGCCCTGCGGTCGAAGCCGCTGTCGGGCTGGAAGGTGCCGGCCACCTGGTACATCAGCCAGCGCAGGCCGAAGCCCGAAACCGTGATGACGTCGTACACCCGCAGGCCGCGTCCGCCGCGCATCTGCCGGTAGAACTGGCGCGGCCCCTTGAGCGACGACAGCAGGACATCGCCTTCCTGCTTCTTCATGCTCGCGCCCTGGTAGTGGATGATCGAGACCTTCGGGCTGTAGACCACGCGGCCGCCTGCCTGCTTGAGGCGATGGCAGAGCTCCATGTCCTCGCCGTACATGAAGTACTCGGTGTTGAACAGGCGTCCGTCGAGCTTGCTGCCGCGCAGCATCATGCAGGCGCCCGAGACCCAGTCGACATCGATGTCCTCGCGCACGTCATGGTCCAGGTAGAGCGGCAGCGGCCGCCATGCGGCGGGCAGCAGGCGGTCGAGGAAGAAGTTGTGCGTCATCAGGTTCAGCAGGCGCGGGTAGGCGCCGCCGGTCCAGCGCTGCAGCGTGCGGTCGCCGTTGAGCAGGCGGCAGCCGATCACGGCGACCTCGGGCGATGCGTCCATGGCCTTGACCAGGTCGACGATGGCGTTGGGCTCCGCCACCGTGTCGGGGTTCAGCAGCAGGACATAGGGCGCCTCGCAGAACTCCAGCACCTGGTTGTTGGCGCGGCCGAAGCCGACGTTGTCGACGTTGGCGACCAGGTGCACCTGCGGGAAGCAGTCGCGGACCATGGCGGTGCTGCCGTCGCCCGACGCGTTGTCGACGACGATCACCTGCATGGCGTCGGCCGGGAGGCCTCCTTGCTCGTAGACCGACTTGATGCAGGCGTGCAGCAGTTCGCGCACGTTCCAGTTGACGATGATGATGCTGACCAGCGGTTGTTTCATGTCTTCGTTCATTTGTTCAGGCCCGGTTGGCGCCATCGCGGATGACGCGGGGCCGATCCCAGAGGACGAGCCCGCCTTCGGGCACGTCGAAGGTGACGAGCGCGCCCGGACCGATGTGCGCGCCGTTGCCGATGCAGACCGGGCCGAGCACGTTGGCGCCATAGGCCAGGACGACGTCGTCGCCGATGACGGGGTAACCCGGGCCGCCGCCGATGTCGTCCATCGCCATGCCGCCGCCGATGGCGCTGCAACCGTTGATGGTGATGCGCGCCCCGAGCTTTCCGAACACGTTCACGCAGGTGGCGTGTGCAATGAGCGCCGAGGGGCCGATGGAGGTGGTCGGTGGTATCTCGGCACGCGTCAGGTACAGGGCGAAGAGCGACACCATGCGCGCCATGCCTGTCCATCCCTTGACGTAGAGGCAGCGCGAGACGCGATGGAACAGAAGCGCCTGGAAGCCGGGCAGGCAGAAGAAGTAGGCGCGATGGGCCCACGAATCCGGCATTTGCAGGTGCTGTGCGACACGGTCCAGGTCGGTGCCGATGAGGCGACGCGTTTCACGCCATCCCGGGCTTTTCCGTTCGAGCGAAGGCAGGGTCGACGCGGTCATTGATCGCTGCCTCCCGAGGGGGCATGGGCGACATCCCCGTCCGTGGTCCGCGTGATGCGCGACAGCGGCGCGGCCACGACGGCGCCGGCCGGTATGTCGCGCATGACCGCCGCGCCAGGGCCGAGCCGCGCACCGTCGCCGACACGGATCGGCCCGAGCACGATCGACTTGATGGCCATGACCACGTTGTCGCCGACCACCGGCAGGCCCGGCCCGCCACCGATGTCCTGGCTGTCGAAGCCGCCGCCCGTGCCGCCGTCGCCCATCAGCGTGAAGTTGCTGCCGATGCACCCGCAGAGCACGACAGGGCAGTGGCCGATCATGCAGCCGGGGCCGATGGACGTGGCGGGCGGGATGTCCACGCGCGTCACGTAATGGTTGAACAGGTACATCAGGTTGGCCAGCGTGCGCCAGCCACGCAGGTAGGCATGGCGGTAGAGGCGGTAGAGAAACACACCCTGGAAGGACGGCAGCAGGAACCAGAACACCTTCCTGGGCAGCGTCACGTTGTCGCCCATCAGCGGGACGAAGCGGGCGAAGTCCTGCCGGATGCACGCGCGCGTCTCGGCCCAGCGCATCGGAGCGTCCTTCGGGGGCGTCGCAGTCGAATGGTCCATGGCAGTGCGGAAGGTTCGGAATGGGTGTGTGCTCAGGCCCGGGCCCGGGCCCGGGAGCGCTTGTGGCGATGCCGGTCCATCACGTCGAGATAGAAGCGCTCCTGCGCATCGGCCACCGCGTTCCAGTCCCAGCGCCTCGCGTATTCGCGGGAGCCTTCGCCGAGACCTGCCAGGTTTTCCACGGGCGCGTGGAGCAGCACGCGCATCGCGGCCGCGTAGGCGTCGACATCGAATGCCTTGACCCGGGGGCTGAAGGGCGACGCCACTTCGTTCATCGGCGCGATGTCCCAGATCACGGTCTGCCGGGCGGCGGCGTTGGCCTCGGCGATGGTCATGCCGAAGGTCTCGGTGCGCGACGGCATCACCACGAACCGGCATCCCTCCAGCAGCCGCAAGCGTTCGGTCGCATTGAAGGGGCCGGTGACGCGCACCCAGCGCCGCAAGTCGTGGCGCTCGATCAGTTGCTGCAGTTCCTGGGGCTCCTGCACCGTGCCGGCCAGCGTGAGCACTTCGCGCTCGGCCTCGGGAATCCGTGCATAGGCGGCGAGCAGCAGGTCGATGCCCTTGGCCCGGATCTCGATGCGGCCGAGGAACAGGATGCCCATGCCCGGCAGTGGACTGGTTTCGAACAAGGCGTCATCGACGCCGTTCGCGACCACGCGGCAGTTGGCCTTCGGGTGCCGCCCCTCGATGAAGGTCCGCATGGCTTCGGTCAGCACCACGAAGTTGTCGTACAGGCGCACGCCGTACTCCTCGCCCCAGTGGAATGGCAGCTTGAGCCTGCGGGTGTAGGCGCGGGCAAAGAACCATTGCACCGATGCGATCAACGGGCGGTCCCGGTGCCGGAACAGCGGCGTGTACGTGGCCGACGACGGCGGCATGAAGTCTTCCACCAGCAGGTCGTGGTCGAAGCGCCGCACGGCGCGGGGCAGCGAGGCCAGGTAGGTGATGTGGTGCGACGAGCCGTGGTTGCGGATCTTGCGGCCGAGGCGCACGTAGCGGATGCCGCTGCGGTGCATTTCCGGCGTCGATCCCGCGAAGGTCGGCGTGAGCACCGTGATCTCGTGCCGCAGGGCCAGGCGCTTGTAGATCTCGTAGGTCCGGATGGGACCGCCGCCAGAGAGCGGGTTGCCCATGTCATCCGGATCGAGGTGGAGGATTCGCATGTCTCGCGGGTCCTTTCAGGAGGGGGTACGGTTGGTCAGCAACGCCACGTCGGCGCGCAGCGTGCGCCAGGGGTGGCGGCCCAGCGTTCCCAGCAGGACGACCGTCGCCGCATAGGCCGCAGGCGCCGCCACCGCAGCCGCCAGGGCGCCATGGGGCAGCGCCAGCGACATGGCCGCCACGCCGGCCGCGCAGCCGGCCATGAGCCGCGCGATATGGAGCCAGGGCGGGGGCATGCCGAGTTCGCGCACCGCCCAGCGCAGGCGCCACATCACACGCACGCACAGGCCGATCACGACGGACGCGGCGGCACCGGTGGGCCCGAAGCCGGGCACCAGCGCGCCCAAGGCCAGCACCAGCGCCACGAGCCCGAGGGTCAGCGATCGCAGGTCGTGCCGCTGCGCGCTGGCCGCCAGCATCGTGGACGACAGGATGACGTCCACCATCATGATGGCGGCGGCGAAGATCAGCCAGCGCAGCCCCGCCGCGGCCGCGGCCATGTCGGGGCGATAGAGCAGGTCGATCACCGGCTGCGCGAATGCGGCGGCCATCATCGCGAACGCCAGGCCCAGCAGCAGGCCGATGCGCACCGACAGGCCGAGCGTCGTGCGGAACTGCTCGCGCGCCGACAGGAACTGCCTGGACAGCGTGGGCAGGACGACCAGCGCGGTCACCGTCGGAAGCATTTGCGCCGCATCGTAGAGCCGCGAGCCGGCCGAGTACGTGGCCACGTCGTGCAGGCCGCGCAGGTGCGACAGCGTCAGCACGTCGAGCCGCGACACCAGCGCCGCGACCACGGCGATGCTGAAGAACACAGGCACCTCGGACCAGTTGCGCTTCTGCAGTTGCCAGGTCCAGGCGCCCAGCCGCGGGAAGGGCATCATCGAATGCAGCGCATAGAGCAGGGCCGCGAGGAAGCGCAGCACCAGGAAGACGGTGAACACGCCCACCAGTCCATGGCCGAGCCAGACGCAGGCAATGGCCAGCACCGTGCGCAACAGTGCCTCGATGAAGTAGAGGCGCGCCACGTCGGCCACGCGTTCCTGCGCGAGCAGACCCGCTTCGGCCACGATCGTCCACGCCGTCGGCAGCAACGAAAGCGCGACCAGGCCGAAGGACAGCGCGATGTCGCCGCTGTAGGAGACGTGGCCCCATGTCGCCACGATCGCGGCCAGCAGCACGCTGACAGGTGCGGCGAATGCGAAGGCGTTGGTGATCTCGACCGGCAGGCTGCCCGGCGTGGTGGCGACCCGGCGCATCAGCGGCACGGTCAGCCCCAGCAAGGGCAGCAGCTGGACCATCAGGAACACGTTCATCAACAGCGAGAAGCCGCCCAGCGCCTCGGTGCCGAGCATCCGCGACAGCGCCCAGAACAGCCCGTAGTTGAGCGCCGCGGTCGCGAGGCGGGAGCCCATGGCCGAGCCCAGCGCCACCAGGAACTTGCCGCGCTTCACGTCGTGCGCTCCCGGTCGGCCTGCAGCGTCAGCGCCTGCAACACGCCGGCGGCCAGCCAGAACAGGTAGACGCGGATGTCGACGTAGTAGTTGTCGGAGTTGAAGAACAGCGCTTCGCCGACGACCGCCGCCGACAAGCCGATTGCAATGGCGAAGGTGCCGTGGTCCTGCCAGCGGGAAAGCGGCCAGGGCAGCCGCACGAAGCGCCACAGCAGGTACACGAACAGCAGCATCGCCGGAATGCCCAGTTCCGCCGCCACGAGCAGGAAGTGGTTGTGCACCACCAACTGGTGCAATGCTTGTTGATAGGCCTCGGTGACGTTGGCGAACAGCGGCGTGGCGTATTCGAATGCCGCGCGGTTGTAGTCCCCGAAACCCACGCCAGCGAAGGGATTGGCCTGGATGATGGTGAAGGCCATGTCCGCCAGCAACACGCGCGATTCGAGCGAGCGGTTGTCGGGTGCGGTGAGGCGCAGCAGGATCGCCGGGTAGAGGGCGACCACCACGAGCGCGCAGGCGATCAGGGCCATGAACATCAGGGCCAGCTGGGGCCGGCTGACGAGTCCCTTGCGGACGTAGACGGCCACGATGACGAAGGTGGCGAGCGCAGCGCTGGCCCACCCGCCGCGCGACAGGGTGATCAACAGGACCATGGCGCCGCCCAGGGCCGTCACCGCGGCCATCCACCATGCCGAAGGCGGAATGCGCGCGGGCCCCAGCAGGCACAGCGCCATGGCGGGCGGAAGCACGATGACCAGGTAGTGCGCGAGCGAATTGGGGTGGTTCATGAACCCCGAAGGCCGGTACGTCGACACGCCGCCGCCGAAGTCGACGCTGGCGCCAAAGGCCAGTCCCTTGGATCCGGGCAGCGTCAGCGGCGACTGGGTGATGGCTTGCAGCGCCACGTAGACGATCGACAGGAGCAGCACCGCCAGCGAGGCCTTGACGACCAGCCGCACGTCCGAGGTGTCCCGGATGGTGTGCGAGGCCACGTAGAAACCGATCACGGCAAGGGAATACGCCGCCGCACTGCCCAGCGACAACAGGCCCTGGGCCGCACCGAAGCTGCGGATCCAGATGAACACCATGAAGCCCAGCGCCAGCCAGTCGAGCCGGGTCATCGGTGGCCAGCGCCGCTCCAGCAGCGCGCGATGTCCCAGCCAGGCGACCAGCAGCGCCAGCAGCGCCATGTGGGAAAGCGTCAGGTACAGGCCGGGTGAGTAGTAGGGGCCGGCGGGAAAGTACAAGGACGTCAGCGGCGAGATGATCGCCTTGCTGATGTCGACGGGCGCGAGGAAGAACACCGCGGCCAGCAGCGGCCGCCGCAGCTGCCGCGTGGCCAGTGCATAGACCGCCGCCGCGATGACGCCCAGCCCCGCCACCTGCAACCCCGTGGACTCCGCACCGAGCAACGATGCCATGCCGAGCCCGCCCAGCAGCACGCCGGCCGCGAGAACAATGCACTCGAAGCTGGAGGTGGCGCGGCCCGGCCAGGTGTTCAATCGCCGCCGATCCACGAAGGCAGGGGCTGCGGCGCGCGATTCAGCACGACGCCAGTGATGTCGGTGGGCGCGATCGCAGCCTCTCTCAACGCGCGCCTGACCTTCTGCGGAGACGTCCGGACCGAGTCGACCACCAGCAGCACCGCGTCCACGCGCGCCAGCAGCGCGCCGCAGTTCGCGATCACCGGTCCGTCGATCAGGCTGAGCCTGAAGCGCGTGCGCAGCGCCACGATCCCCGCGGCCACGGCCGCTGCGTTGTAGAGCTCGTCGGGCCGCTGCTCCTGCGAAACCGGGATGTAGAACAGGTGCGGCGTTTGCGTGGCGTGAACCGATGTGTCCACCAGCCTGGTGCCCATGGTCGCATCGATGAAGCCGGTGGAAACCATGCCGATGTCGCCAAGGGTGGACTGGGCGGATTCGTGCGCGAGCATTCGCGACACGAAGCTTTTGCCTTCGCCAGCGACTGCGCTGGTCACCAGCACCACATGTCCGCCATCGTTGCGGACGGGCAGTTTTTCCAGCATGGCCAGCGCGAGGCGGGCTGCCAGGAGCGAATCAGGATTTTTCATTTGCGGGGGCGTCCGGCGGCGTCTTGCGGGGTGGGGCTGGCAGGCCTGTCGGCGAAGGTCGGCAGTGCGCCAAGCACGGGGGCGCCTAGCAAACGCTCGACCTCGCGCCGGCTTTGCATGCGCGGACAAAGGAACTGCTTCAACGTGACCAGGAGCAGGCCGAGCAAGAAGCCGGCGAAGGGGCCGGACAGGGCGACAAGCTTCTTCCTGCGCGCTTCGCGCCCGTCGGGCACGCTTGGTGGATCGACCACGATCCGGCCGTCGAGCGCCGCTGGCGTCAGCTGCATGTAGATGTCGATCTGGTCGAGCTTGCGGCGCAGTTCCACGTAGCGGTCCAGCGCCAGCGAGCGCTGGCGCTCCAGCCGGTTGAAGGCCGCGGCATTGGCAGCGGTCGAGCGCACCTGCGAGGCAAGGCGGGCCCGCATGTCGGCCACGCGCTGCTTCAGCTTCCTGACGCCGTCGGCGTCGTCGGTGAAGGTCTGGCGAAGCTCGTCGAGCTGGCCCTGGAGCTCGAGGTACTGCGTGACCAACTGGGCGTTCGCGGTTTCGTTGGCGCCGCGGCCGGTCTCGCGGCGCGTGCCGACCGCGCCGGTGGCCGCGCCTGCCAGCGTGGCCGATGCGGTGAGGTCGGTGTCGTGGCTTTCGCGGACCGCAAGTTGCACCATGGCGTCCTCGGCGCTTTTCAGTTCCGCCTGGGTCGATACGATCTGTGACTTCAGCAGGTTCGTCGTCGCCGTGCCGAGGCGCCGGTTCTGCTGCGTGCTGACGCGCAGGTAGGCGTCGAGCATGCCCGCGAGCGCGCGCTGCGCGACTTCGGGATCGGTGCTGGCAAGGCTGACCTCGAGCACATTGGACGTGGTCTCGGCCGTCTTGGAGCGCACCGGCTCGATGCTCATGTTGGCCAGCATGTCGTCTGCGATCCGGCCCTGGCGGGTGGCGTTGTCGGTCTTTTCCGGTGCGTCCAGGGCGGGAAAGGTCTCGGCGAGCATCGACTTGGCGTTTGCGATGGCCGACACGGGAAGCTGCGAAGCCTGGACGCCGAGCTTGTCGACCACTTCGAGGGCGTTGGTGCGGTTGAGCACAAGCGCCATTTCGGTTTCGATCTTGCGGCTGACCGGCTCGGCGAACTGGGATTCGCGGTAGGCCGCGATGCCCGACAGGAACGACGGCGTGCCGATCTGGTCGATCTGCACCAGCATCCGTGCAGTGGATGTGTAGACGGGCAGTTGCGCGAAGTACAGGCCTAGCGCAAGCGCCGAGACAAGCACCGTGCAGCTTGCGATGAGCCGGCCGTTGCGCCAGAGCATGCCCGCGATTTCTCCGGGAGAGATGAGGGTCTGTGAAGTGGAAGGGCGGTCAGGGAACAAGGGCGTGGTGGCGGGCATTTGAGCTTGCGTTTTTCTTTGTTCAGCGCCTGCCGACGTTGTCGTAGTTCAGGGCGATCGAGCCGTTGCGCAGGAAGGGCACGAGGTTGTAGATGTACTGGTTCAGGTTGTCGGCGGCGATGGCGACGCCGGACTTGGGCAGCATCACCACGTCGAAGGGACGCAGCAGGATGTCGCGGTCGGGCGAGCGCAACGCGTCGGCCGTGAAGCCTGTGCTGACGACCTCCAGGGTGTGGTCCGGGCGCCGGCGCAACAGGATGAGGGCCGATGGATCGCCGCTGGGCAATTGGCCGCCCGCCTCGACCATCGCCTGGACCAGCGACAGGCCGGGCCGGAACGGCAGTGTGCCGGGCCGGGCCACCTCGCCGCCCACGAAGACCTGCGGCGGCTGGAAGCTGCGGATCACGATCGTCGGCCTCAGGCCGGAGAGGCCGGCGCGTCCGATGCCATTGGCGGTGCGCACGCTTTGCGAGTTGACCGTGCGCACGATCACCGCGAGGTCGGGGTTGCGCACATAGGTCGCATAGCGGCTGCGCAGGTCTTGCGCGAGCTCTTCGGGCGAGCGGCCTTCGGCGCGCACCATGCCCACCAGCTGGAGCTGGATCTTGCCGTCGGGGCGCAGGCGGACCACGTCGTTGAGCATTGCGGCGAACGGGAACTTGATCTCGAGTTCATCGTTCGGGCGCAGCAGGTATTCGCGATTCGGCGCCTCGCCGGCGAGCTTGTCGAGGCGTGTGCGCAAGTCCTTCTGCACGTCGTCGACGGTGCGGTCCTGGAAGCGCACCACGCCCATGAGCGGCAGGCTCACGTTGCCGTCGGGCAGCACGCGCAGCGACTGGTCGAGTTGCGGCGCGTCCGGCACGCGCAGGTCGAATTCGTCGCCGGGCGAAAAGGTGTAGCCGGCATCGGGTTGCGGCGCGCGGGCGGGAGGCGACGCTGCGGCCATGACGGGCGGCGACACGGCGCCTGCGTCCTGTTGACGAGGCGGGTTCGAACAAGCTGCGAGTGCGAATGCAAGGAGAACCACGACCAGGGGTCGGAAGAAAATCATCTACGTGCCTTCAGGTTCTTGGGGAAGCGATGTGGGCAGCCGTTGCCATGAGGAGGGGCGGCCGTGCGCCCAGGAGTGCACATCGGAGAGGAGGAACGCATAGGCGGCCAGCACGTCGCGCCACGCAAAGGTGAGGCGGGCCCGCTTCAGCGTGGCGGCGCTCATCTCGCTGCGCTGCGCTGCGTTGCCGAGCAGGTTGTCGAGTGCGTCGCGGCAACTGCTGGCGTCCTTGAAGTAGCCCGCGCCTTCGCCGGCCACCCATCGATTGAACTGGTTGTCGTGTGCGAGCACCGCATTGCCGGCGCCCATGGCTTCGAGCAGGGAGGGATTGGTTCCGCCCACGCGGTGGCCATGCACGTAGAGGATGGAGTGCTTGCGCAGCGAGTGAACGATGCTGCTGTCGTAGATCGCGCCGGGGAAGCGCACCTCGTTGCTGGCCGCGGCCTGCACCTGCGCGTGGTAGGCGACCTCGGACCGGTAGTTGCCGAGCACCACCAGGTCGACGCCGCGCTTCTTCGCGGAGAAGGCCTGGACGATTTCCAGGATCGAGTTCTCCGGTTCGGGGCGTGCGATCACGGTCACGAACTTGCCGGGCTGCACACCCAGTTCCTTGAGCGGTGCGGTGTCCACGTCTTCGATGGCCGTGGTGCCATAGGGAATCGTGGTGATCTTGCGAGCGCGCACACGCGAGGAAAGGTGGCGCGCGATCTCCGGGTGATCCGCCACCAGGTGGGTCGCGCCGAGGCAGCCTGCCCAGTCGTTCAGGTAGAGCCAGGCGCGCGCCATGGGCCCCCACTTCTGGCGCGACCATTCGATGCCGTCCATGTTCATCACGTTGGGGATGCCGGCCGCGCGCAGGCGCAAGCCGAACAGCGCGGTGTTGTAGCCAAGCGTGAGCACCAGCGAGGGACGGTCTTTCAACGCGTGCGAAATGCAGGCCCAGTCGAAGCGGATGGAGTTGAGGGCGGTGTCCCGCCCCACGCCGATGTGAACGCGCCGGATGCCGTGGAACGTGCTCTCCCACGTCGGCATCTTTCCATCTTCCTGGCAGTAGACGGTGACTGCCCAGCCGGCGGAAAGCAGGTAGGGCGCGAGCTGCTCGGCAAAGGTCTCGAAGCCACCGTGCTGGGCGGGAATGCCACGGATTCCCATGATGGCAATGGATTTCGACGGGGTCGTTGTGGTTGGCATAGTGGACTTCATAGGAGGCAATCGAACGATGGGAGGTACTGCTCGTTCACGCGCGCAGCCATCGAGGCTGGCGACGGTCGCCGGAGTTCGGATGAATCTGTCGAGGCCTTGCCGGCCGGATGGAAGCGGCGGCCTTCAGGCCGTGAGCGAATGCATGGCCCGGGTGAGGGAAGCAATGCTCCGGAACACGCTGCGCGTGAGCAGTTCTTCCGGGATCTCGCCGAACTCGGCTTCCAGGGCCAGCATCACGTTGACGCTGGCCAGCGAAGTCAGGCCCGCCTCCCCGAGGCTTGCATCGTGAGGGAGCCTGTAGACGTCCTGGACAAGACGTCCATGCTTGCCGAGTACCTCCCGTACTGCGGCCTCGACGGTGTGAATGTCGGTGGTTGTATTCATGTGTGTGACAGCTAAAACGATCTCAATTTTTATCGACTTGGGTCCGCGCCCGCGAGCGCCTGGGCCCTATCCCGTTTCGGTCGGTTCCGGACCGATTTGCGCAATGACCGCGGCCATCGCGATGCTTCCTTCCTGGCTCAGGGAGACCATGATGTCGTGGGCGCCGAGTTCGCGCGCCCGCGCCGCCACGTTGCCGGCAAGGCGCATTCCCGGGCGCCCCGTCGCACTGCTGCGGACCTCGATGTTTCGCCAGTCGACGCCGAGTTCAGCCAGGTCGAGCGCCTTGATCACGGCCTCCTTGGCTGCAAAGCGCGCGGCCAGGCGCTCGGGCGATCCGTTGGAGATCTCGATCTCGTGCCTTGAAAAAATGCGATGGACGAAACGGTCTCCGAATTCCGCCAGCGAGTCCTCGATCGCATGCACGTCCACCAGGTCCACGCCGAGGCGGAGACTTGAAGCTGGGTCCTGACGACGGGGGGTGGGCATGCTGACGAGGAGTTGACGTGAATTGACGATAAGGAGCGTAGCGATTCGGCCAAAAGTTGTACATAGTCATCTCGACTACCTCCGGAGGTATCGGCCATAGGGCAGAGCGTGGAGCGAAACTGCGAACAATTGCGT
The DNA here is from genome assembly GCF_018449755.1 of Variovorax sp. dw_954. Classification (NCBI taxonomy): domain Bacteria; kingdom Pseudomonadati; phylum Pseudomonadota; class Betaproteobacteria; order Burkholderiales; family Comamonadaceae; genus Variovorax; species Variovorax sp. dw_954. The sequence continues at coordinate 322,455 of NZ_JAAVVD010000003.1, forward strand.
CTCCGACTTCCTCATGCCAACGTTAGCCTCCTCATTTCGCTTCGCTGCCGTCCGGCAAGGGCCACGGCATCTGGCGCACGGATCGCCCGCGAAACCGCAGTGGCGCACGCTTTGGCGCTGGGTGGGCAGGCGTGACTGCGAGCCGTCGGATTGCGGCGCTGCGCGTGCCGCATGCATTGCCGGCCGGGTTGCGCGGTGGGTTGGCCGACACCGGATGACCCATGCAAAACTCCGCTGAGCTGGCTTTCAGCGCTTGCGGAATGTTGCGCTTCAAATGCGGCGGTGTTGGCAATGCACGACAGCGAGCGGGCTGCGTTGGCCTTGGGCGCATTTCGACAACGATCGTTACTCGCCGGAAAGAAATGCCACCGCTGTGTCATGCGCAGTCGGTGTCGGCATTGCCGGCAAGTTCATGCAACTGATGACCAGAGAGGCCTCCCCATCATGACCCCCTCGCCGCCGGCCGCGGAAGCCGTCGACCGCTATGACCCCCGTGCGTTCCACGATGCGCTCGTTGCGCACGGATTGCTCCTTCCATCGGCCGTGAAGGGAGGGTATGGCCGCGGAGAAGTCTTCGAACACGTGCTCCAGTGCTTCGATGCGCTGTTCATGCGCACCGGCGACGCTCCCGACGCCAGGCCGATGATGTTTCCCCCGATCGTGGCGCGCGACCTGATCGAGAAGATGGGCTACCTCGGCAACTTCCCGCAACTGATCGGCAGCGTGCACAGCTTCTTTGGCAGCGACGCTCAGGCGCGCGAGATGGAGGCCAGGGCAGCCGGGGGGCAGCGCTGGGAAGACCTGCTCGACATCACCGAGGCCATGCTGTTGCCTGCCGCCTGCTACCCGGTCTATCCGCTCTTGCGCGGTCTGCTGCCCGAAGGCGGGCGCCTGGTCAGCGTCGTGGGCTGGTGCTATCGGCATGAGCCGTCGGACGAGCCGACACGGATGCAGTCATTCCGCATGCGGGAGCTGGTCCGCGTCGGTGCGCCGGAGGCCGTGCAGAAGTGGCGCGACGATTGGCTGGCGCAGGGGATGGCCATGTTTCGCAGCATCGGCCTGCCGGTGCACAGCGAGGTCGCGAACGACCCTTTCTTCGGCAAGACCGGGCGGTTGCTGGCCGAGAGCCAGCGGGAGATGGCCCTCAAGTTCGAGATCGTCGTGCCGGTGGTGTCGCTCGAGAAGCCGACAGCAATCTGCTCCTTCAACTGGCACCAGGAGCACTTCACCGGCAAGTTCGGCATCCGGCAATCCGACGACGCCACGGCGCACACGGCCTGCATCGGGTTGGGGCTCGATCGCACCGTGCTGGCGCTGTTCAAGACGCACGGGATGGACCCGGATCGCTGGCCGCGCGAGGTGCGGGGCGAACTTCGGCTTTAGCAAAACTGCTGGCGCTCTCGCGCGTCAGTTTTTGGCGGGCGGCACGACAACGGCCCGGCCGTCCCGCGTCGTGTAGGTCGAGTCGGAGTCATCCCCGCTCCTTTGCGTGCCGTCCGGCGCGATCACCGTGGAGCGCGTGTCGGGGATGGTGTCCGGCGACACCGCGGGCTGACCGCCGCCCGCGCGAGCCAGCGCATCACCGGCATCGCGAATGCAGGCATTGCGCTCCGGGCGCGGCAGGTTCGCGCCGTCGCACTGTGCGATCGTCTGCTCATAGCGCAGGCGCGCGGCCTCGGAGGGCTGTGCGCTGGCCGACGATGCGGCAAGCGCCAGCAGGGACAGGACTGCAGCAATGCGCGAGCGTTTCATGGTGGACCCTCGTTTCGTTGCACACCGGTCGCCGCCGCTGCGGCGACCTCAGTTTGGAGATGGTTTCAGGTCGTCGTCGATGTGCGGGTCGGCCGGTTGCCCGCGCACCTTTCGGACAGTACGCCGGATCCAGTGCTCGATGTCGTCAATGTAGGTGAACACGGCGGGCACCACCAGCAGGCTCAGCACGGTCGAGGTGATGAGCCCACCGATCACGGCCACGGCCATCGGGGAGCGGAAGCTCGAATCCGCCGCGCCGAAACCCACCGCGATCGGCAGCATCCCCGCGCCCATGGCGATGGTCGTCATGATGATGGGCCTGGCGCGCTTGTGGCAGGCGTCGCGCAGTGCGTCCCAGCGGCTCATGTGGTGTTCGCGCCGCGCGACGATGGCGTATTCGACCAGCAGGATGGAGTTCTTCGTTGCCACGCCCATGAGCATGATGAGCCCGATGAGGGATGGCATCGACAGCGCCTTCTGCCCGATCAGCAGGCCGACGAAGGCGCCGCCCAATGCCAGCGGCAGTGCGCAGAGGATGGTGACCGGGTGCAGGAAGTCCTTGAACAGCAACACCAGCACGATGTAGATGCACAGCACGCCCGTCAGCATCGCCAGGCCGAAGCTGTTGAACAGTTCAGTCATCACCTCCGCATCGCCCACTTCCGCGACGCGCACGCCGGGCGGCAGGTTGGTGATGGAGGGCAGCTTCATGACCGCGTCCTTCGCATCGCCCAGGCCCACGCCCGACAGTTCGATCTCGAAGTTGACGTTGCGCGAGCGGTCGTAGCGGTCGATCACGGCGGGGCCGCCTTCCACCGTGAGCTTGGCGACCTGGCCGAGCATGACCGGGCCACGTGCGCTCGGCACGCTCAGGCGTTCGAGCAGGGGCAGGTCGGCGCGCGCGGAGTCCTCGAGCTTGACCACGATCGGCACCTGCCGCTGCGCGAGGTTGAGCTTGGGCAGCGACACGTCGTAGTCGCCCAGCGTGGCCACGCGCAGTGTCTCTGCAATGGCGCTGCTGGTCACGCCGAGGTCGGCGGCGCGCGCGAAATCGGGGCGTACCGCGATCTCCGGGCGGATCAGGCTCGCGGTCGAGGTGATGTTGCCGAGGCCGGGGATGGTGCGCAGGTCGCGCTCCACGGCGCGGGCGGCGGTGGTCAGAGCGTTCGGGTCGTCGCCGGACAGCGCGAGGATGTACTTCTCGCCGGAGCCGCCCAGGCCCACGGTGCTGCGCACGCCGGGCAGCGACTCCAGCGCGGTGCGGATCTGGTTCTCGATGACCTGCTTGCGGGGGCGGTCACCGCGCGCGTCGAGCTGGATCGTGAGCGTGGCCTTGCGCGTCTCCGGCGTGCCGAAGTTGGCGAAGGGATCGCCGCCCGCGCTGCCACCGGCCACGGTGGTGTAGACGCTGCGCACGTGCTTGATTTCCATCACGCGCCGGCGCGCCTCTTCGGCCGTGGCCGTGGTCTGCGCCAGCGTGGCACCGGGTGCGAGCGAGATGTAGACCTGCGTCTGCGAGTTGTCGTCGGGCGGGATGAAGCCGGTCTTGAGCAGCGGGATCATCGCCAGCGAACCGAAGAAGAACAGCGTGGCCAGCACCATCGTCTTGAAGCGGTTGTGCATGCACCAGCCGACCGTGCGCATGTACACGCGCAGCCATGCCGGCTCCTTTTCCTGCGTGACGATGGGCTTGAGGATGTAGGCCGCCATCATCGGCGTGAGCACGCGCGCCACCACCAGCGAGGCGAACACCGCGAGCGATGCGGTCCAGCCGAACTGCTTGAAGAATTTGCCCGCCACGCCGCTCATGAACGCGGTCGGCAGGAACACGGCGATGAGCGTGAAGGTGGTGGCGATCACGGCCAGGCCGATCTCGTCGGCTGCCTCCATCGCCGCTTCATACGGCGACTTGCCCATGCGCAGGTGGCGCACGATGTTCTCGACCTCGACGATGGCATCGTCCACCAATATCCCGATCACCAGAGACAAGGCCAGCAGCGAGATGACGTTGACCGAGAAGCCCAGCAGGTACATGCCGATGAATGCGGGGATCACCGACATCGGCAAGGCCACGGCCGACACGAAGGTCGCGCGCCAGTCGCGCAGGAACAGCCACACCACCAGCACCGCCAGGATCGCGCCTTCGTAGAGCAGGTGCAGCGAGCCTTCGTACTCTTCCTCGACCGGCTTGACGAAGTTGAAGGCCTCGGTGAGCTGGATGTCAGGGCGCTCCGCGCGCATCTCGCCGAGCGCCTTCTGGATGGCCGCGCCGACTTCGACTTCGCTGGAACCGCGGCTGCGCGCCACTTCGAAGCCGACCACCGGCTTGCCGTCCAGCAGAGCGGCTGCGCGCGGCTGGGCGATGGTGTCGCTCACGCGCGCCACCTGGTCGAGCCGGATGCGTCGACCGTCCGACAGCGCGATCTGCAGGTCGGCGAGTTCATCGGCCGATTTGACCGTGGCGAGCGTGCGCACCGGTTGCTCGCTGCCGCCGAGGTCGGTGCGACCGCCGGCGCTTTCCGTCTGGACTTGGCGAAGCTGGCGCGAGATGTCGGCCGCGCTGGCGCCGAGCGCCTGCAGCTTGGCCGGGTCGAGGTCGACATGCACTTCGCGCGTGACGCCGCCGACGCGGTTGACCGCGCCCACACCCGGCAGCGCAAGCAGCTTCTTCGTGACGTCGTTGTCGACGAACCAGCTCAGCTCGGACGGGTCCAGCTTGCTCGACGAGATCGTGAAGGCGAGCACCGGCTGGGCCGCGAAATCGAGCTTGGTGACGACCGGGTCGCGCACGTCGGCGGGCAGGTCGGAGCGCACCTTCTGCACTGCCGAACGCACGTCGTCGACGGCTTCCTGCACCGGCTTCTCCAGGCGGAACTCGACGATCAGCGTGGCCGCGCCGTCCTGCACCTTGGTCGTGATGTGCTTCAGGCCCTGGATGGTGGCGATCGCGTTCTCGAGCTTGCGCGCGACATCCGTCTCGAGCTGCGATGGCGCGGCGCCGGGCAACGCGGCCGAGACCGTGACGGTCGGCAGGTCGATGTCCGGAAAGTTCTGCACCTTCATCGCGTTGAAGGACAGCAGCCCGCCGAAGGTGAGCAGCACGAACAGCATCACCGCCGGGATCGGGTTGCGGATGGACCATGCGGAGACGTTCATGGCTGGACCCCCGGGAGGCAAATACGGGAGCGGACTTGACCGTACGCGAAAGTCGCGAAGAAATGCGAAGGACGCGAAGGAAAGCCAGAAAATTTCTTCATGAATTCTTTTGCGTCCTTCGCGAAACCTTTGCGTCCTTCGCGTACGGCCAAATCCGAATTCACAAGCCTGTCCACGACCCGAACCTTCATTTGGCACCCCCGGCATCCACGACGCGCACCAGGTCGCCGTCGTTGAGGAAGCCGGCGCCTTGCACCACCACCTGCGCATCGGCCGGCAGCTTGGTGGTGATCTCGACGCGCTCGCCCACGCGGCGGCCGGTGTCGATCTTGAGTTGGCTCACGCGGTTGTCGGGCTGCAGCAGCAGCAGGAAGTTGAATCCGTCGCGCGGCACGATCGAGGCCTGCGGCACCGTCAGCGCATTGCTGCGACCGAGCTGGAAATCGCCGCGCGCGAACATGCCGGCCTTGATGGCGCTGTTCTGCTGCAGGTTGGGCATGTCCACGTAGACGATGGCCGCGCGCGTCTGCGGGTCGACCATCGGCGACACCGCGCGCACCTTGCCCTGCACCTGCGCGCCGCTGGCGCTGGTGACGCTGGCGGGCGTGCCGACCGGGACGCGGCCCAGTTCGGCCGAGGTGACTTCGGCACGCCATTCGAGGCGGCCCTGCCGGATCAGCTTGAACAGCTCGGTGCCCGCAGCGACGACGCTGCCGACAGTAGCCGTGCGCGAGGAGATCACGCCGTCGTCGGGCGCCAGCACCTGCGTGTTGCGGCCACGCACCTGCTGTGCGGCGAGCACGGCCTCGGCGGCTTCGACGCGGGCCTTGGCAGTCTGTGCGGCAGTGGTGTACTGGTTGATCTGCTGCTGGCTCAGGGCGCCGGTCTTCTCGAGCGTGCGCGCCCGATCAGCCGTGCCGGCCGCGTCGGCCGCGGTGGCGCGGGCTTCGGCGAGCGAGGCCTTGGCCTGCGCCACGTCGGCGTTGATCGTCTCGGGCTCGAAGGTGGCGAGCACCTGGCCGCGCTTGACCGTGTCGCCGACATTCACTCGGACTTCGGCAAGGCGCAGGGCGTTCGATTCGGAACCGACACTGGCCTCCTGCCACGGCATGACGTTGCCGTTGGCGGCGAGCGTGTCGGTCAGTTCGGCGGACTCGGGCTTGGCGACCGTGACCGTCAGCGTGGGCCGTGCCGGCGGGGCGCCGTGCTTGGTGCTGGCCGAGCTGGCGGTGCCGGGCGCGGCGGGCTGGTCGGCCTTCTTGCGCATCATGAAGAAGCCTGCGGCGACGACGACCAGCAGCACGACGGCTGCGACGATGAGAGTGGGACGTTTGATGTTCATTGCGACTTCGAGGATGTCGTTTCTTGTTGGCTGATGGCGGTGGCGCCGTCGGGCCGGACCCAGCCGCCGCCCATCGCGCGGTACAGCGCGACCCAGGCGTCGGCGCGCTCCTGCTGCAACTGCACACGGGCGGTGAGTGCGCTGATCAACAGGCGACGCGAGGTCTCCAGGTCGAGCAGGCTGGCCAGGCCGCTTTGGTAGCGCGCCTGCATGGCGTCGAGCGAGGCCTGGTAGTTCTGCACCGCCACGTCGGCATCGTCGGCGCGGCGGGTGGTGCTGTCGAGGTTGAGCAGCGCCGTTTCGACTTCACGCACGGCCTGCCGCACGTTGCCGCGATAGACCGAGGCTGCCTCGTCATAGCGCGCTGTCGCCGCGTCGACGTTGGCTTTCAGAGCGCCGCCATCGAAGATCGGCACCGTGAGCTGCAGCGGGCCGATGTTCCAGGTGTCGAGCGTCTCCTTGAAGCCCTGGGTACGGAGCTGCAGCTTGCCGACGGTGCCGGTGAGCGACAGGCTCGGGTAGCGCGCGCGCTGCGCCTCGCCGACCGAGGCGCTGGCCGCCGCGACGTCGAGTTCGGCCGAATACAGGTCGGGCCGTTGCGCCAGGGCTTCGGCGGGAACGCTGTCGATCGCATGGGTCTTGGGAAGCGCGCGGTCGGCGGGCGTGGCGGCCATCTTCTGCTCGATCACGTTGGCGTCGAGGCCGGTCAAGGCGACCAGTCCGGCGCGCACCACGGCGCACTGCGAGGTCTGCAGCTTGAGCCGGTTGGATGCGTCGGCGGCACTGGCACGCGCCAACGCGGCATCAGCGGGCGCCGTGAAGCCGGCGCGCATCGAGAGTTCGGTCAGGCGTGCGGTCTCCGCGCGCGATGTCGCGTCGTTCTCTGCCACCGTCACGAGTTGCTCGCAGGCGCGTTCGTTGAAGTAGAGGTTGGCCGTGTCGGCGGCCACGGACACGCGCGCCTGGTGCCACCGCGCGTCCGCGCCGGCGAGGCGCAGCGTGCTGGCGTCACGCCCGGCGCGCAGCTTGCCGAACAGGTCGAGTTCCCAGCTGGCCTGCAAGCCGGCCTGGTAAGTGGTGACGATGGGCGTCGCGGTCGAGCCGCCGCTGGTGGTCGCCGCGCTGCCGAAGCCGCTGGTGCCCGCGAATTGCGAGTTGCCGCGCGAGGCCGACGCCGTACCTGCGAGGTTGGGCAGCAGGGCCGCGCCTGCCGCGATGCTGCTCGCGCGCGCTTCGCCGACGCGTGCCGCGGCGCTGGCCAGGGTCGGGCTCGCGTTCTGGGCTGCGTCGATCAATTCGACCAGCAATGGGTCGTCGAGCTGACGCCACCATTCGGTCATCACGCGCACCGAGCCGCCGTGGGGCAGGGCGGCCGACGCACCGGCCGCCGGCAACGGTGAATGCCATTGCGCGGGCAGGGGCGCACCGATGTTGGCCGGTGGCCGCGTCAGGCTGCAGGCGCTCAGCGCGAGCGCCGCGATGGGCAGGCAGGCGGTCGAACCGATCCGTCTCAATCTGCGAAGGCTCATAGGATCTTGCTGGACTTCTTCTTGGGAGCGATGGGCGCCCGCTGGGGTTGGGATTCGGGCACGCCGGCGCGGCGTTGCGCCTCCGAGGCAACGAGCGCCAAAGCGTACTGGACAAGGCGCTCGGCCCATGTATCGATATGCGATGGCGTGCGTAGGAGCGGTGGCCGGATTTCGCCGATGACGTCCTGCATCACGAAGAGCTGGATGGCGAGGCCGGTCACCGAGAAGGCGAGGCGGTGCATGTCGTCGTCGGCCCTGTTCGCGGGCACGCCGAGGTGCTTGCATATCAAGGCCACGAGCGCGTCGTGCGGCTCCTTGAGGTCGCGGTCGAGTTCCATCTTCCACTGGCTCGTGGGCTCGATGAGTTCGCGCATGTGCAGGCGCATGCACTGCCGCGCGGTTTCACTGTCTTTCAGCGGCGCGACGTAGCCGGTCATGAAGATGCGCAGCGCTTCTTCCAGCGAAAGTCCGGGCGCGGTGAAGTGCGAAATGAGTTCGCCAGCATCGCCGCCCATGGGCTCGGAAAAGGTCGCCGCATAGAGGCCGGCCTTGTCGCCGAAGTAGTAGCTGATGGCGGCGATGTTCGCGCCCGCTGCCTGGGCGATCTCGCGCGTGGAGGTCTTGGCGAAACCCTTTTCCGCGAAGAGGGCGAGGGCGGCGTGCAGGATGCGGCCGCGCGCCTCCACGCCGTCGGAACGTGTTGGGTGGGGTGGCTGGGAAGCGACAGGCATGGGGACCGTATTGGAACAGATAAATCAATCGTTTGATTGACTTAACCCGCACTCGCATGGGGCCTTCCTTGAAAGTCCCGGTCCGCGATGAACGCTCGCCCGGCGCACACGGCAGCCCGCGTCCCTGCGAAGATCGGGCGATGCAAACGGAGATCCACACGGAGAAAGCCGAGCCCTCTGCCAGGCCGCCGCGGCGCGACCGGATCTTCATCAGCTACCGCCGCGCCGACAGCGCTGGCCATGCCGGACGCCTGAAGGACGACCTCACGCGCATCCTGGGGGACCGGGTGTTCATGGATGTGGCCGACATTGCGCCCGGCGCGGATTTCGAGCGCGTGCTGCGCGGCGAACTGGCTTCGTGCGGCGCGGTGCTCGCGGTCATCGGCGCGCAATGGCGTGAAGCCCTGGACGTGCCGCGCGAGGGCCAGGACTATGTGCGCCTGGAGCTGGCACACGCGCTCGCGCAGGCCGATGTGTCCGTGGTTCCGGTCCTCATGCAGGGGGCGAGCCTGCCGGCTGCAGGAGAACTGCCGGCCGACCTGCGACCGCTGGTGCAGCGGCAGGCCACGGTGATCCGGGACGACCGCTGGAAAGACGACGTCGCGAACCTGGCCCGCGAATTGAGAAATGCGCTCAAGCTCGCCCGGGTTCCAATGGAATGGGTCGCAGCAGGCGGGCTCGTGGTGGCCGCCCTGGCTGCGTCAGCGGCCTGGCTGGCGTTGAAGTCGCCACCGGCGCCCGCCGCGTTCGATCGCGATCGAGCCCATGAAATCACCTTGGCCGCGACCCCGAAGGCCGTCGCTGCGTGCAAGCCCGCCAAGGACCTGGCGGGCGAGTGCCCCCTGGTCTTCAGCTTCGCGCCAGACGGCAGCGTGCGCAATGTGTACTTCGCGTCGGGCTATTGCGAAATGAAGGCGCCGCCATTCGGCGACTGCATGGTCGAGAAGCTCTCGGCCGTCCGGATCCCGCCCTTCGACAACGTCGACGAAGCCGAAGTGGGGCTGAACCTGGTCATCGACAAGGACGGCTCGGCGAAGGCCGCCGTCGACGAGTGATGCAATGAAATGTCGTCCGCTTCAGCAGCAGCGGCCCCTGCCCGTACCGTACCTCGCCTGCTGCCGCTCCCGGAAGAAGGCCTCGTAGTTCATCGGCTCGCGGTCGGGGTGCGTGGTCTTCATGTGGGCCACGTAGGTGTCGTAGTCCGGCACGCCGACCATCAGGCGCAGCGTCTGCGTCAGCGTGCGGGCCAGGTAGCGGCCGGCTTCGGGGAGCGAGGTGTTCATCGCTGCCTCATCCGGCCGACGGCGCCGGCTCGAACGGCGTCTCGCGCGTGGTTGGCCGGTTCGCGGCGCGGGCCGCGAGCGAGGTCTTCACGCTGTAGAACAGCACGCTCAGCACTACGAAGATGAACACGGCGCACAGCGCTGCGTCGAGCCGGTCGTTGAAGATGATGCGCGACATGGCCTCGGGCGTCTTGGCCGGCGCCATCAGCGTGCCTTGCGCCAACGCTTCGGCGTACTTGCCGGCATGCGACAGGAACCCGACCTTCGGGTCCGCCGAGAAGATCTTCTGCCAGCCGGCCGTCAGCGTGCAGATCAGCAGCCAGGCCGCGGGCGCCATCGCCACCCATGCATAGCGCTCGCGCTTCATGCGGAACAGCACCACCGTGCCGAGCATCAGCGCCACGGCCGCGAGCATCTGGTTCGAGATGCCGAACAGCGGCCACAAGGTGTTGATGCCGCCCAGCGGATCGACCACGCCCTGGTAGAGGAAGTAGCCCCATGCAGCGACCGTCAAGGCGGTGGCGACCAGGTTGGCCGGCAGCGAGTCGGTCTTGGCCAGTGCCGGCACGAAGCTGCCGAGCAGGTCCTGAAGCATGAAGCGCCCGGCGCGGGTTCCGGCGTCGACGGCGGTCAGGATGAACAGTGCTTCGAACAGGATCGCGAAGTGATACCAGAAGGCCATCATCCCCTGGCCGCCAATCGCTTGCTGGAGGATGTGCGCCATGCCCACCGCCAGGGTCGGCGCACCGCCGGCGCGGCCCAGGATCGTGGTTTCGCCGACGTCCTTGGCCGTTTGCAGCAGCATGTCCGGCGTCACCGCGAAGCCCCAGCCCGAGATCACCTGCGCGACCGCATCCGGCGTGGAGCCGACCAGCGCCGCCGGGCTGTTCATCGCGAAGTAGATGCCCGGTTCGATGACCGAAGCCGCCACCAGCGCCATCACCGCGACGAACGATTCCGCCAGCATGCCGCCGTAGCCGATCAGCCGCATGTGGCTTTCGTTGTCGATCATCTTCGGCGTGGTGCCCGAGGAGATCAGCGCATGGAAGCCCGACACGGCGCCGCAGGCGATGGTGATGAACAGGAAGGGGAACAGGTTGCCCGACCACACCGGCCCGTTGCCTTGGGCGAACTGCGTGAAGGCAGGCATCTGCAAGGTCGGCGCGACGAACACGATGCCGATCGCGAGCGCGACGATGGTGCCGATCTTCAGGAAGGTCGAGAGGTAGTCGCGCGGCGCGAGCAGCAGCCACACCGGCAGCGTGGCGGCGACGAAGCCATAGCCGATCAGCATCCAGGTCAGTTGCTTGCCGTCGAAGGTGAAGAGCGGCGCCCAGTATTCGCTGTGGCTCACCGCCTGGCCGCCGAAGATGGCCAGCATGAGCAGCACGAAGCCGACCACCGAGATCTCGCCGATCTTGCCGGGCCGGATGTAGCGCAGGTAGATGCCCATGAAGATCGCCACCGGGATGGTCGCACCCACGGTGAAGGTGCCCCAGGGCGATTCGGCCAGCGCCTTCACCACGATCAGCGCCAGCACCGCCAGGATGATGATCATGATCATGAAGGTGCCGAACAGGGCGATCATGCCGGGGATGGTGCCCATCTCGGTCTTGACCAGTTCGCCGAGCGAACGGCCGTCGCGCCGCGTCGAGATGAAGAGGATGATGAAGTCCTGCACCGCACCGGCGAACACCACGCCGGCCAGGATCCACAGCAGCCCCGGCAGGTAGCCCATCTGCGCGGCGAGCACCGGGCCGACCAGCGGGCCGGCGCCGGCGATGGCCGCGAAGTGGTGGCCGAACAGCACCTTCTGGTCCGTCGGCACGTAGTCCAGACCGTCGTTGTGGCGATGCGCTGGCGTCTTGCGACTCGGGTCCACGCCCAGCACCGTGTTGGCGATGAACAGGCTGTAGTAGCGGTAGGCGATGAGGTAGACGCAGACTGCCGCGACCACGATCCACAACGCGTTGATGGACTCGCCTCGCGAGAGTGCGACCGTGCCGAGCGCAAAGGCGCCGAGCACAGCCACGACCAGCCAAACAAGGTGTTTTCCGATGTTCTGCATGTTTGTCTCCCCATGGATGGATTCGCATGGTTGATGAATTCCGCCGGGCCGTCAATCGTTCGTGTGGCGCCCCCGGTGACCGTTTGTGAGCGGGAGAGGCGTTCGCCGACATCGCCATGGCGCCGGCGGCTACGATCCGCGCCATGCCCACGCCTGCCTCAGCCACCGCGCTTCCGCTCGACGCGCACGCCATCCATGCATTGGCGGCCCGCTCGATGTTCCACCTGTTTTCCAGCATCAGCCAGGGCATGTTCCTGGTTGACCGCAGTGGTCGCATCGTCTGGGTCAACGAGGGCTACAAGCGCTTCCTGCCGGCGCTCGGGTTCTCATCGATCGACCAGTTCATGGGACAGATGGTCGAGGACGTGATCCCCAACACCCAGATGCGGCAGGTGCTGGAGACCGGCAAGCCGATCCTGATCGACCTGCTGACCAACAAGGCCGGCACCTTCGTGGTCAGCCGCATCCCGCTGCACGAGGAGCGCGAGGGCGATGAGGGCTATGTGCTAGGCGATGTGATCGGCGCGATCGGCATCGTGCTCTTCGACCATCCGGAGACCACGCTGCAGCCCTTGATCAGCAAGTTCGCGATGCTGCAGCGCGACCTCGACGACGCGCGGCGCGAACTGGCCACGCAGCGTGCCAACCCGCTGCTGCGGCAATCCACCGATGGGCAGCGGCGCGCCAAGTACACCTTCGCGAGCTTCATCGGCAGCAGTCCCGCGGCGGTGGACGTGAAGCGCCATGCGCGTCGCGCCGCACAGTCCTCGAGCCCGGTCCTGCTGCTCGGCGAGACGGGCACGGGCAAGGAGTTGCTGGCGCACGCGATCCACACGGCGTCGGCGCGCGCGAACGGGCCCTTTGTCAGCCTGAACATCGCGGCAGTGCCGGACACCTTGCTGGAAGCCGAGTTCTTCGGCTTTGCGCCGGGCGCGTTCACCGGTGCCGACCGCCGCGGGCGCGACGGCAAGTTCAAGCTGGCCGATGGCGGCACGCTGTTCCTCGACGAGATCGGCGACATGCCGATGAGCCTGCAGGCCAAGCTGCTGCGGGCGCTGCAGGAGGGCGAGATCGAGCCGCTGGGCTCCAACAAGCTCGTGGCCTTCGATGCGCGCGTCATCGCCGCGACCTCGCGCGACCTCCCGGCGCTGGTGCGCGAGGGCCGCTTTCGCGAGGACCTCTACTACCGGCTCAACGTGCTGCCCTTGCGCGTGCCGCCGCTGCGCGAGCGTCGTGGCGACATCCCTGCGCTGGTCGAGGCGCTGGGCGAAGACATGGCGCAGCGCAGCGGCGAGTCACCACCTGAACTCATGCCCGACGCGCTGGCCCTGCTGGCGGCGCAGCACTGGCGCGGCAACACGCGCGAACTGCGCAACGTGCTGGAGCAGGTCGCGATGCGCAGCGACTCGACGCGCATCGATGCGGCGGAAGTCAAGCGCGTGCTCGCCGAGACGGGCCTGGAGCAGATCGCGACGCCCGAAGCGCCGGCGTCCATCCCGCAGGGCGATGATGAAACCCTCCTGCGGCCGCTGGCCGACCAGATCGCCGACCTGGAGGCCCGTGCCATTGCTGCGGCCATGGCAAAGACCGGTGGCAACAAGCTGGCGGCATCGCGGCTGCTCGGCATCTCGCGCGCCACCTTGTATGCGCGGATCACGCAGCCTGGCGCAGGGTAGGGAAGCGCGGCGCGGCGGCTGTCGGGGCGCTGGAAAACCCTGTATGTCTTCCATGCAAATGTCTGAGTAGCAGACACTTGTTTGTCTGAAAACCCATAGCGGCTGGCGCGTTACAAGGAGGAACCCCTTGTAATCAAACGTCTCCGGCCTGGCATGAACTGTGCAATATTCAGCCATTCCAACCAGGAGACCTGATCCATGAACCGTCGCAGCCTCGTCGCGATCGCAGCCCTCGGCGCCATCGCAGCCGCCGCTTCCGCACCGGCCCTTGCCCAGTCCGGCAAGGACATTCGCATCGCCCACATCTACAGCAACACCGGCCCGCTGGAAGCCTACGGCAAGCAGACCGCGATCGGGTTCAACCTGGGCCTCGAATACGCGACCGAGGGCACCATGATGGTCAACGGTCGCAAGATCGTCGTGATGGAAAAAGACGACCAGGGCAAGCCGGACGTCGCCAAGTCGCTGCTCTCCGCCGCCTACAGCGACGACAAGGCCGACCTGGCCGTGGGCACCTCCTCGTCGGGCGCTGCGCTGGCGATGCTGTCCGTGGCCGAGGAATACAAGAAGCTGCTGGTCGTCGAGCCCGCGGTTGCCGACTCGATCACCGGCGACAAGTGGAACAAGTACATCTTCCGCACCGCGCGCAACAGCTCGCAGGACGCGATCAGCAACGCGGTCGCGCAGGACAAGGACGGCACCTCGATCGTGCTGCTGGCCCAGGACAACGCCTTCGGCCGCGACGGCATGACCGCGTTCAAGGAGTCGATCAAGAAGGCCAAGGTGGTGGGCGAGGAGTACCTGCCGCCCGCTACCACGGATTTCACCGCCGCGGCGCAGCGCATCCTCGACAAGTTCAAGGGCACGGCCGGTCGCAAGGTCGTCTACATCGTGTGGGCCGGCGCGGCCAACCCGTTCAAGGTGTCGGACCTGGGCCTGAAGAGCAACGGCATCGAGATCGCGGGCGGCGGCAACATCCTGCCGGCACTGGTCAACTACAAGCCCTTCCCGGGCATGGAAGGCTCGATCTACTACTACTTCGGCATCCCGAAGAACCCGGTCAACGAGTGGCTCGTGTCGAACCACTACAAGAAGTACAAGGCACCGCCGGACTTCTTCACCGCCGGCGGCTTCGCGGCGGCGACGGCCATCGTCACGGCGCTCAAGAAGACGGGCGGCGACACCAACACCAACAAGCTCATCTCGACCATGGAAGGCATGAGCTTCGACACGCCCAAGGGCAAGATGACCTTCCGCAAGGAAGACCACCAGGCGATGCAGTCGATGTACCACTTCAAGATCAAGGTGGACCCGGCGTTCGCGTGGGGCGTGCCGGAGCTGGTGCATGAGATCAAGCCGGAAGAGATGAACATTCCGATCAAGAACAAGCGTTGATCGACAGGCAAGGCAGCCCAATGCGGACTTGACCGTACGCGAAGGGCGCGAAGGTACGCAAAGGACGCGAAAGAAATCCAAAGGGAAATCCTCGGATGTCCTTTTGCGTCCTTCGCGGAACCTTCGCGTCCTCTGCGTCCGGATGTCCGATCCCGAATTTCAGATGCTCGAAACCAAAGACCTGACCATCCGCTTCGGCGGCCACGTGGCCGTGAATGCGGTGTCTTGCGCCTTCGCGCCCGGGACACTGACGGCCATCGTCGGGCCGAACGGCGCCGGCAAGACGACCTACTTCAACCTGATCTCGGGCCAGCTCAAGGCGAGCGCGGGCACGGTGTCGCTCGATGGCAAGTCGCTGTCGGGCATGTCGCCCTCGGCGCGCACGCATGCGGGGCTGGGGCGGGCGTTCCAGCTCACCAACCTGTTCCCCAATCTCACGGTGCTGGAGAATGTGCGGCTCGCCGTGCAGGCCACGCGCGCCGGGGCGCATCGCCACGGGCTCAATCTCTGGAGCATCTGGAGCGACCACAAGGCACTGACCGCGCGGGCCGATGAATTGCTCGCGCAGATCAACCTCAAGGCCAGGGAACACGCAACCGTCGCCAGCCTTCCGCATGGCGACCAGCGCAAGCTCGAAGTGGCCTTGCTGATGGCGCTGGAGCCCAGGGTCTTCATGTTCGACGAACCCACGGCCGGCATGAACGCGGCCGAGGCGCCGGTCATCCTCGACCTGATCCGGCAATTGAAGAAGGACAAGACCAAGACCATCCTGCTGGTCGAGCACAAGATGGACGTGGTGCGCGAGCTGGCCGACCGCATCATCGTGCTGCACAACGGCACGCTGGTGGCCGATGGCGAGCCGGCCGAAGTGATTGCCTCCCCGGTGGTACAGGAAGCCTACCTGGGCATCGCGCCGAAGGAGGCCGCATGAACAACCTGCTCGAACTGAGCGGCGTGCACACGCACATCGGGGCGTATCACATCCTGCATGGCGTCGACCTGGCCGTGCCGAAGGGGCAACTCACCATGCTGCTCGGCCGCAACGGTGCCGGCAAGACGACCACGCTGCGAACCATCATGGGCCTGTGGCACGCATCGCAGGGCACGGTGCGCTTCGCCGACAAGGACATCACGCAAATGCAGACGCCGCAGATCGCGGCGCTCGGCATGGCCTACGTGCCCGAGAACATGGGCATCTTCTCCGACCTCACGGTGAAGGAAAACATGCTGCTCGCCGCGCGCGGCGCAAAGAATGCGGCGCAGATGGACGATGCGCGGCTGAAGTGGATCTTCAAGCTGTTCCCCGCGGTGGAGAAGTTCTGGAACCACCCGGCCGGCAAGCTGTCGGGCGGCCAGAAGCAGATGCTGGCCGTGTCTCGCGCGATCGTCGAGCCGCGCGAACTGCTGATCGTCGACGAGCCGAGCAAGGGGCTGGCGCCAGCCATCATCAACAACATGATCGATGCCTTCGACGAGTTGAAGCGCAGTGGCGTGACGATCCTGCTGGTGGAGCAGAACATCAACTTCGCGCAGCGCCTGGGCGACTCGGTCGCGGTGATGGACAACGGGCGCGTGGTGCACAGCGGAAGCATGGCGGCGTTCTCGGCCGATGCGCAATTGCAGCAGTCGCTGCTGGGGTTGGCGCTATGAAAGCGATGGACTTCGACTGGAAGCCGCTGCTGCTCGTGCCGGTGCTCGCGCTCGTGGCGCTGCCGCTCACCGGCTCGTTCTCGACCTGGCTCACGCTCACCATCGCGGGCCTGGCGATGGGGATGATCATCTTCATCATCGCCTCGGGCCTCACACTGGTCTTCGGGCTGATGGACGTGCTGAATTTCGGCCACGGCGTATTCATTGCGCTGGGCGCCTACATCGCGACCACGGTGCTGGGCGGCCTGAGCGACTGGTCCACCGCCGACGCGCTGGGCCGCAACCTGATGGCGCTCGTGCCGGCGCTGCTGCTCGCGATGCTCGCGGCCGGGGCGCTGGGGCTGCTGTTCGAGCGCTTCATCGTGCGGCCGGTCTATGGGCAGCACCTGAAGCAGATCCTCATCACGATGGGCGGCATGATCATCGGCGAGGAACTCATCAAGGTGATCTGGGGCCCGGCGCAGTTGCCGCTGCTGCCGCCGGCGGCCATGGCCGGCACGGTGTTCTGGCTGGGTGCAGCCATCGAGAAGTACCGGCTGTTCGCCGTGGCCATCGGCCTCGTCGTGTTCGGCGCGCTGGCCTGGACACTGACGCGCACCAAGGTCGGCTTGCTGATCCGCGCCGGCGTGCAGGACCGCGAGATGGTCGAGTCGCTCGGCTATCGCATCCGGCGCCTGTTCATCGGCATCTTCGTCGTCGGCAGCGCCTTGGCCGGCCTGGGTGGCGTGATGTGGGGACTGTTCCAGCAGAGCGTCGTGCCGCAGATCGGCGCGCAGGTGAATGTGCTGCTGTTCATCGTCATCATCATCGGCGGCCTCGGTTCCACCGGGGGCGCGCTGATCGGCGCACTGCTGGTCGGGCTGATGGCCAACTACAGCGGCTTCCTGCTGCCCAAACTGGCGCTGTTCTCGAACATCCTGCTGATGGTCGGCATCCTGCTGTGGCGCCCGCAGGGCGTGTACCCGGTGGCCAATCGATGAACCCGTCGAAGTCGGACTTGTCCATTCCCGCATCCAGACATCCAGGCGTCCAGACATGCTGACAAGACTCCTCTCCAACGATGCGCCGCGCAGCCGCGTGCTCGCCGCATTGCTCGTCCTGGTGGTGCTGGGCCTGGCCTTCGCGCCCTTCATCTTTCCGGGCGTCAAGGCGCTCAGCGTCGCGGCCAAGGTGCTGGTGTTCATCGTGCTGGTGGCGAGCTTTGACCTGCTGCTGGGCTACACCGGCATCGTGAGCTTCGCGCACACGATGTTCTTCGGCATCGGCGCCTACGGCATCGCGATCTCGGCCACGCGGCTGGGTGCGGGGTGGGGCGCGATGGGGGTGGGGCTGGCTGGCGCGCTGCTGGTGTCGCTGGTGCTCTCGGTCGCGGTCGGCCTGTTCTCGCTGCGTGTGCGCGCAATCTTCTTCGCGATGATCACCCTGGCGGTGGCCTCGGCCTTCCAGACGCTGGCCTCGCAGCTCTCGGACTTCACCGGCGGCGAAGACGGGCTCACCTTCAAGCTGCCGGAGCTGATCTCGCCGAGCTTCGAATTCGCCGACGAGCCCTTCCTCGGCGTCTCGCTCGATGGCCGCCTGCTCTGCTACTACCTGCTGTTCGTCGTCGCAGTGGTGCTGGTGCTGGCGCTGCTGCGCATCGTTAATTCGCCGTTCGGGCGCGTGCTGCAGGCCATCCGGGAGAACGAGTTCCGTGCCGAGGCCATCGGCTACCGCGTGGTGGTGTACCGCACCACGGCGGCGGTGCTGTCGGCCTTGTTCGCGACGCTGGCGGGCGCCATGCTCGCCATCTGGCTGCGATACAACGGGCCGGACACGTCGCTGAGCTTCGAGATCATGGTCGACGTGCTACTGATCGTGGTGATCGGCGGCATGGGCACCGTGTACGGCGCGGTCATTGGCGCTACGCTGTTCGTGGTGGCGCAAAGCTATCTCCAGGACTTGCTGAAGCTCGGCAGCACTGCCGCGAGCGACCTGCCGTGGCTGTCGGCCCTGCTGTCGCCGGACCGCTGGCTGCTGTGGCTCGGCGTGCTCTTCGTTCTCTCCGTCTACTACTTCCCGACCGGCATCGTCGGCCGGCTTCGCACAAGGGCCTCCCGATGAACGCTCCTTCCTCCCCGCCTTCCTCCCACTACGTCCAACTCATCGGCCGGGAGATCCACTACATGGACTGGGGTCCGCGCGACGGCGAGGTCGTCATCGCGTGGCACGGCCTCGCGCGCACCAGTCGCGACATGGATGAACTCGCGCAGCACTTTGCCGAGCGAGGCTTCCGCGTGCTGTGCCCCGACACCATCGGCCGCGGGCTGAGCCAATGGAGCCCCGCGCCGGACGACGAATACCAGCTCTCGTTCTATGCACAACTGGCCGATGCCTTCTGCGATGCCTTGCACCTCGACCGCCTTCATTGGGTCGGCACATCGATGGGCGGCGCGATCGGCATGGTGTGCGCGTCGGGCCTGGCGCAACCCCGCATGAAGCAGCGCATCCGAAGCCTGGTCATCAACGACACCGCGCCGGAAGTCGCAGCCTCGGCCATCGAGCGCATCCGCTCCTATGCGGGCAGCCCGCCGGCCTTCGACAGCGTGCTTGAACTCGAAGCCTTCTTCCGCACCGTCTACAAGCCCTACGGCTGGCTCAGCGATGCGCAATGGCGCCGGCTCACCGAGACTTCCACCCGCCGCCTGCCCGACGGTCGCGTCACGCCGCACTACGACCCGGCCATGGTGCGGCAGTTCATCGCCCATCCCGACGACTACCTGATCTGGACCCACTACGACGCGATCGAGGCGCCGGTGCTGTGCCTGCGCGGCGTCGACTCGGACCTGGTGCGACCAGAGACGATCGTCGAGATGCACGGTCGCGGCCCCGGTGTGCGGGGACGGCTGCAGGTCATCGAGGTGCCGGGTTGCGGCCATGCACCCGCGTTGAACGTGCCTGGGCATCTGGAGCCCATCGAGGCCTTTGTCCGCGCGGCGAGCTGAGGAAATTTGCCGTCACAATCGCGCGCCTGTTCACCACAAAGAGACCCCCATGCCCCTCTCCATGTACGACGCATCCGTCACCGTCTTCCTGCACAACCTGAACCAGCTCTCGCACCTGCTCGACAAGGGCCTGGCCCATGCCAGTGCCACCGGCATCGATCCCGCCACGCTCGTGGGCGCGAGGTTGGCCGAGGACATGCTGCCGCTGTCCGCGCAGATCAACATCGCCAGTGACACGGCCAAGCTCGCCGCGGCACGCCTGACCGGCATCGCCGCGCCGAAGTACGAAGACAACGAAACCACCTTCGCGGAACTGAAGGCCCGCATTGCGAAGACGCGTGAATGGCTACAGGGGCTGACGCGTGAGTCTTTTGCAGCCAGCGAGGAACGCCCGGTCAGCTTCAAGGCCGGCCCGACGGAATTGAACTTCACCGGCCAGGGCTACCTGCTGCACTTTGCGTTGCCGAACTTCTTCTTCCACGTCACCACCGCCTACGACATCCTTCGGCACAACGGCGTGCCGATCGGGAAGCGCGACTATCTCGGCCGGGCCTGAGGCTCGCGGACGGCTGACACGGCCGACGCGAACGGCGCGTCCAGTTCCTCGGCCGTCACCGGGTGCAGCAGCACCCACAGGATGCGGCATTGGCCCGCCAGCATTCCGGTCAACAGCAGGATGCCGAGCGTGCCGAAGTCCTGTCGCGCTCCCATGATCGCGTCATACAGCAGCGTCGCCACTGCCCCCAGCGCGACGATGCAGGCAATCAACGCAAGAGCGGTGGCGGCGATCCTGAATGCGTGTTTCATGGGCATCAAGAATCTCCCGCGCGCCGCAAAGGGTCAATGTGCCGATTGGCTCAAGGCGTTGCAGGATGGCGTCTCTCTTTCGGCATAGCCGGACTACTACAAGCCGCTCTCGTCGTGAAATGAATCCAGGGTAAACACCAGTACGCCATCCTCGTGCTGATCCGAACTTCCTTCGAACGATGTTCAAAGGATTCTGACCATGACCAAACTCCTTCCTCGGCGCAATTTCTCGGCCGCCATGCTGGGCTTGGCGGCGATGCCGTGGTTCACGCTGGCTGCGTCGCCTGCAGGCGACCTGGGTGCCGCACCCGAGTTCACGGGCATCGACAAGTGGCTCAACTCGGCCCCACTCTCGATGCAGGGGTTGGCCGGCAAGGTGGTGCTGGTCGACTTCTGGACTTATTCGTGCATCAACTGCGTCAATACGCTGCCGCACGTCGTGCGCTGGTACGAGAAATACAAGGACCAGGGGTTCGTCGTGATCGGCGTGCACACGCCTGAGTTTGCGTTCGAGAAACTGACATCGAACGTCGAGGCGGCGCTGCAACGTTTCGATATCCGCTACCCGGTGGCGCAGGACAACGGCTTTTCGACCTGGAAGGCCTACGAGAACCAATACTGGCCTGCCTTCTACCTCGTCGACAAATCGGGCCACGTGCGTCGCAAGCACTTCGGCGAAGGCCAGTACGCGGAGATGGATGCGGCCATCCAGTCGCTGCTCGCGCAACCGGCCGGTGGCTGACCCTCACTGAGCGCCGGTGGGCCACCCGAGCAGGTTCCGCTCGGCGATGCCGGCCAGCGCAGTAATCCATGCATGGCTGTCGTTGAGGCAGGGGATGTAGTGAAACTCCTTGCCGCCCGAGGTCAGGAACGCATCCCGTCCTTCCATCGCAATCTCCTCCAGCGTCTCCAGGCAATCCGCCGGGAAACCGGGGCACATCACATCGACGCGGCCGACGCCCGCCGCGCCCAGCGCACGCAGCGTCGGCTCGGTATAGGGCTCCAGCCACGTCGCGCGGCCGAAGCGCGACTGGAAGGTGAGGCGGTACCGGTCAACCGGCAAGCCCAGCCGCTCGGCCAGCAGGCGCCCCGTTTCAAGGCACTGCGCCTGGTACGGATCACCCAGTTGCACGTTGCGCGCCGGAATGCCGTGAAAGCTCATCACCAACTGGTCGGGCGGGCCGTGGTGCTTCCAGTGCGCCTGCACGCTGGCGGCCAGCGCCTCGATGTAGAGCGCGTCATCGTGGTACTGGTTGACGAAGCGGAACTCGGGCACACGGCGCACCTCGCGGCTCCAGTCGCCCACCGCATCGATCACGCTGGCCGTCGTGGTCGCGGAATACTGCGGATAGGCCTGCAGCACCAGCACTCGCGTCACGCCTTCGGCCTTGAGCGCATCGAGTTGCGCGGCGATCGACGGATTGGCATAGCGCATCGCCTCGACCACCTTCACGCGATGGCCGCGTTCGCCGAGCCAGCCCTGCAGCATCACGGCCTGCTTGCGCGTCCACGTCTTCAACGGCGAGCCCTCGGGCGTCCACACGCTTGCATACTTGGCGGCCGACCTGGATGGCCGCGTGCGCAGGATGATGCCGTGCAGGATCAGCGACCACAGCAGCCTGGGTATCTCGACCACGCGCGGGTCGCTCAGGAAATCGGCAAGGTAGGTTCTTACGGCGGCGGCGGTGGGCGCGTCGGGCGAGCCAAGATTGCACCAGAGCACGGCAACGCGCTCGTCGGCAGGAGAAACTGCAGGCGGTTCGGGGCGAAAAGGCATGGGGTATTCTGGCGCATGACCTCCGCGACCCTGGCCCCGCCGCTCGATGTGAAGCGCATTGCGGGCATCACCCTCGACCTCGACGACACCCTCTGGCCGATCTGGCC
Organism: Variovorax sp. dw_954; assembly: GCF_018449755.1. Taxonomy (NCBI): domain Bacteria; kingdom Pseudomonadati; phylum Pseudomonadota; class Betaproteobacteria; order Burkholderiales; family Comamonadaceae; genus Variovorax; species Variovorax sp. dw_954. The sequence goes on from NZ_JAAVVD010000003.1 coordinate 344,709, forward strand.
CACCATCGAATACGCAGAGCGCACGTTGCACAAGTGGCTGGAAGCCGCAGCGCCCCGGACCGCGGCCTTGCTGCTCACCCCCGGCGTGATGCGCGAATTGCGCGAGGCCACGGAGAAGGAGCGCTCGGATCTCGCACACGACATGAGCCTGATGCGCCTGGAGTCGATCCGCGCCGCGCTCAAGCGCGCCGGCGAAGACCCGGCGCTGGCCGAGCCGGCCTTCGATGCGTTCTTTGCGGCGCGCCAGCGGGTCAAGCTCTACGACGATGCATTGCCCGCGCTGCGATGGCTCAGCGAACGCTATCCGCTCGTGGCCATTTCCAACGGCAATGCCGACATCCATCTCACTGGCGTCGGGCGCTGGTTCCGCACCGCGTTCAGCGCGCGCTCGTTCGGCAGCGGCAAGCCGCAGGCGCCGATCTTCCGAGCCGCCGCCGCATCGATCGGGCTGCTGCCGCGCGATGTGCTGCATGTGGGCGACGACGCGGAACTCGACGTGGTCGGCGCGCTGAATGCCGGCATGCAGGCAGCCTGGCTGGTGCGCGACGAGCGGCCCTGGGTGCATGGAATGCATCCGCAACTGATCGTGCCGAATCTTCATGCGCTTTGCGCGGCGCTGGAGCCTGGGCCGAACTGAATCGGCCCGCCCGTCGATCCGGCTTGCTCAGGACAACGCCGAAACGGCCGCGATGGCTGCGAGCACCGCGCCTTCCAGCGTCGCGGGATAGGGGCCTTCGACGTAGTCGCCACAGGCGCGCAGGCCCGGTGCGATCGCCATGGCCGGGCGCTCGAGGCCGGGCGTGCAAGCAAAGGTCGCGCGCTTGTCGATGACGGTTTGCAGTACGCGCGGATCGGCGCAGCCCAGTTGCGCAACGGCTTGGGCGCAGACCTGGGCCTCCAGCGCGGCGCGTTCGGTCCCGCTGGCGCTGACCACCATGGCCCACACGCCCGTATCGCCGCATAGCTGCGATCGGTCGAACACGAATTGCGCGGGCGCATCCGGCGTCGAGCGCAGTGCCAGCATCGGTTCCGCCAGCCGATGCCCGCCTTCGAGGTAGATCGTCGCGATGGCTTCGAAGCGCAGCGCGCGAGCCTGGGCACACCAGGCGCTGTTGCCGACCCCGCTGCCTTCCACCACGCGAGCCGCTTCGCCCGGTGGGCAGGCGAGCAAGACCGCATCGAAGCCCTCGCCATCGACCTGCCAGGCGCCCGCTGCGGGCGCGATCGTCTGCACGCGATGGCCGACCGCAATGCGGCCGCCGCGTTCGCCGATCCAGCGTGCCGCGGCGTCGGGGAACAACGCGCCCAGGTCCTGCCGCGGCAGCAGCAGGTTGGAGCCGCCGCTCATGCCGAACATCGCATCGCGCAATACCCGCAGGAAGACCTGCCCGCTGGCCTGCGCCGTCGGCGTGTTGAGCGCGGAAACGCAGAGCGGATCGACCATCTCTTCGCGCACGCGCGGTGTGAGGCCGGTGCACAAATCGGCGACGGACAGGGAGGCATCGCAGCGAAAACCCGCACGCTGCCAGCCGACGGCGATTCGCAGCAACGCGAGCTTGTCGCGCCACGACCAGCCGCGCACCGCGAGGATGCCAGCCAACGCATCGATCGGCGCGGGCAGCTTCGGCAGGCGCAAGCCGTTGCCGTCGGGGAACACCATCGCCAGCGGCGTGCGCAGCAGGGCCTTTTCGACATCGATGCCCACGTGCCGCATCAGCCGCAAGGTCTGCGCATAGGCGCCGATCATGATGTGCTGGCCGCTGTCGAGCGTGATGGGAGTGCCATTGCCAAGCGTCGCCTGCACGGCGCGCGCGCGGCCACCGAGGGTGTGCGCGGTTTCGAAGACATGGACTTGATGGCCCGCCGCAATCGCTTCGACTGCGGCGGCGAGGCCGGACCAGCCGGCGCCGATGATGGCTATGCGCTGGGTCACCGGCCCTTGCCCTCACCCCGACCCTCTCCCGCTTGCGGGAGAGGGAGGAATACCGAAGTCACATGCGGCCCAGGGCTTGTACGCGCCATGCGAGCCACAGCTTGCGCACGGGCGTCAGGCTCACGCGCTGGTTCAGCACCTGGAAGTTGTCGCCCTCGATCTCGCGCAGCAGCGTGCGATAGATGCTGGCCATCATCAGGCCGGGCTTCTGCGTGCGCCGGTCGGCGGGGGGCAGCAGCGCCAGCGCCTCGTCGTAGGCCGCATGGGCGCGCGCGGCCTGGAACTTCATCAGCGCGACGAAGCGCTCGGAGTACACGCGGTTGAGCAACTCGTGCGCCTTCACATCGAACTGCTGCAGCTCATTCACCGGCAGGTAGATGCGGCCTCGCATCGCGTCTTCGCCCACGTCGCGAATGATGTTGGTCAACTGCAGCGCCAGGCCCAGCTTGTGCGCGTACCCGGTGGTGCTTTGCTCGGTCTGGCCGAAGATGCGCGCAGCCACCTCGCCGACCACGCCGGCCACCAGGTGGCAGTACTGCGCGAGGTTGGGAAACGCGAGGTAGCGCGTCTGTTCCAGGTCCATCTGGCAGCCGTCGATGACCTGCTGCAATTGCCGCGCCTCGATGCCGAATTCGGCGGCGCAGGGCATCAGCGCCTTCATCACCGGATGGCTTGGCTGGCCGGCAAACGCCTGCGCCACCTCGGTGCGCCACCAGGCGAGCTTGGTGGCCGCGACGCCGGGGTCGCGCACTTCGTCGACCACGTCGTCGACCTCGCGGCAGAAAGCATAGAAGGCCGTGATGGCCGCACGGCGCGGCTTCGGCAGGAAGAGGAAGGCGTAGTAGAAGCTGCTGCCCGATGCGGCGGCTTTTTGCTGGACGTATTGCTCGGGCGTGGTCATCGTGAATCCGGGGTCATTGCCCCCAATTGTCAACGACGCGCTGCGCTTACATCAGCATCGCGCGCCAGGCCAGCAGCGGCGCGTCCGTCGCCCCGACGGTCGGGCGATGGCGCAGCGTGTCGAAGTCCAGCGCCTCGATCTTGTCGAGGATCCGCAGCCCGCCCTGCACCACGAGGCGCAGCTCCCAGCCCATGCGTCCCGGCACGCGGTGCACCAGCGGCGCGCCCTGCTGCATCAGCTCGCGCGCCCAGGCGACCTCGGCGGCGATCAGCTTCTTCATGGCTTGCGACGGCGGCACGGCGGAGGCCGCAGTGAAGGCCTTGAGCTTGCCCGGCTTCACGCGATGCGCCGCGCAATCGGCCAGCGGAAAGTACAGGCGGCCCCGCGGCAGGTCCACGCTCGGGTCCTGCCAGAAATTGATGAGCTGCAACGATGTGCAGATCGCATCGCTTTGCGTCTGCGACACCGGCTCATGGATGTCGAACAGGTGCAACATCAGCCGCCCGATCGGGTTGGCCGAGCGCGAGCAATAGTCGAGAAGCTGGGCGCGGTCGATGTAGTCGGTGCCGTCGCGGGATTTCTCGATGTCCTGCGCGAAGGCAGAGAGCAGGGCGGCCAGCAGCGGCTCCGGCAGTGCGAAGTCGTGCATCGCCTTGGCCAGCGGGCCGAACACCTCGGGCCAGCGGGCCGAAACCTTGCTGCCGCGCGCCACGGCGCGCAGGTCGGCGCGATACGCCTTCAGCTGGGCCAGCCGTTCATCGGCGGAGGCATCGCCTTCGTCCGCGATGTCGTCGGCCGTGCGCGCGAAGCCATAGATGGCCGTGATGGGAGGTCGCAGCCGCGGCGGACAGAGCAGCGAGGCGACGGGGAAGTTTTCATAATGTTCAGCCACGCGGCGGATTGTCGGGCACGGCTGTACCATCCCTGCGCACATGACGTCCTCGGCCACGCCTTCCCAATCCGGCCACGCGGGTCATGGCGGCGGATCGCTGGGCGTGATGGTGGCGGCCCTGGGTGTGGTCTTCGGCGACATCGGCACCTCGCCGCTCTATGCCTTCAAGGAAACGCTGAATCCGGAGCACGGCGTCGCCTTCACGCCCGATGCGGTGCTGGGCCTGTTGTCGCTGATCTTCTGGGGCTTGACGGTGGTCGTCACCTTCAAGTACGTGATCTTCGTGCTGCGTGCGGACTACGACGGCGAAGGCGGCATCCTGGCCCTGCAGGCACTCGCGCGGCGCTCGGTGAAGGGTCCGCACACGCCCGCGTGGCTGTGGCGCCTCCTCGGCCTGCTGGGCCTGGTCGGCGCGGCCATGTTCTACGGCGACAGCCTGATCACGCCGGCCATCTCGGTGCTGTCGGCCGTCGAGGGGCTGGAGGTGGAGGCCCATGCATTGAAGCCTTTCATCGTACCGATCACCATGGCCATCCTGGTCGCGTTGTTCGCGGTGCAGCGCCATGGCACGCATGCGGTCGGCAAGGTGTTCGGGCCGGTCATGTTGCTGTGGTTCGTGGTGCTCGGCGTGGCCGGCCTGCTGCAAGTGCTGAAGCAGCCACAGGTGCTGGCGGCGCTCGATCCGAGCCGCGCAGCCGGGTTCCTGGTCACGCACCGGGCCCAGTCGCTCGCTGTGCTGGGCGCGGTGTTCCTGGCCTTCACCGGCGGCGAGGCGCTCTATGCCGACATGGGTCATTTCGGCGCCCGACCGATCCGCATTGCCTGGCTCTTCGTCGCGATGCCCGGGCTGGTGCTCAACTACTTCGGCCAGGGCGCGCTGGTGCTGGGCAACCCGGCCGCCATCGACAACCCCTTCTTCCGCATGTTCCCGTCGTGGGCCGTGCTGCCGATGGTGGCGCTGGCCGCGTTTGCCACCGTGATCGCGTCGCAGGCGGTGATCTCGGGGGCTTTCTCGCTCACCGCGCAGGCCATGCGCATGGGCTACCTGCCGCGCATGCGCATCGTGCAGACTTCCGGCGCCGCCATCGGGCAGGTCTACGTGCCCACCATCAACTGGCTGCTGATGGTGGGCGTGCTGCTGCTGGTGGTCGGATTCGGCAGTTCCAGCGCGCTGTCGGCGGCCTATGGCATCGCGGTCTCGATCACGATGGTCACCACGACCTTGCTGGCAAGCGTGGTGGCCTACGAGCTGTGGCGCTGGAACCGCGTGGCGGTGGTCGCCGGCGCCAGCGTCTTCGCCGCGATCGACCTGACTTTCGTGGTGGCCAACAGCCTCAAGGTGGCGCAAGGCGGGTGGCTGACGCTGGCCGTGGCGTTGTTGGTGATGATCTTGTTCACGACCTGGTCCAAGGGCCGGCGGCTGGGCCTGAAGGCAGCCGAAGCCCACCAGTTGCCACTGGAGCCCTTCATCGAATCGTTGGCGGGCCACATGCCGCACCGGGTCGGCGGCACGGCCGTGTTCCTGAATGCCGATGCGATCTCGGTGCCGCACGCGCTGCTGCACAACCTCAAGCACAACCAAGTGCTGCATGCGCAGGTGATCGTGCTGGTGGTGCATTCCAGCCCGACCCCGCGCGTCGATGCCGCCCATCGGATCGTGGCGCGCGACTTGGGCCACGGCATCTGGGCGGTGACAGCCAACCACGGCTTCATGGAGCGGCCCGACGTGCCTGAATTCGTGCGCATCTTTGCCTACCAGAAGGGGCTGGCCTGCGAGGCGATGAGCACGTCCTACTTCACTTCGCGCGCGTCGGTCACGCCTGGGCAGCTGCCAGGCATGAACCCGGTGCGTCAGGCGCTCTTCGGCTGGCTCCAGCGCAACGCGGGCAGGGCGTCGGACTATTTCGAACTGCCGGGTAATCGGCTGGTGGAGATGGGGCAGCGCAATTAGGGCCGTTCTCGCCAATCTGCCAACAGGGCCTCTTCGGAGGCCCTGTTTCATTCGGCCGATTGTTTGTCATTGACAAGGATTCGCGTTTACCCTAGATTACTAACCGCCCGGTCAGTAACTGGACCGATCCATTCCTGAGGGTTCCATGACCGAGACCGATTCGCGCCGCTTCCCAACCCTCCCCAGCAAGGTTTTCGCGCTCCTGCTGGCCACCACCGCGCTGGCCGGTTGCAGCAAGCCCGTTGCCACCGAAGAGCCGGTGCGTGCGGTGAAGGTCATGACCGTCGGCGCCAGCGCCTTCGGCACCGAACCCGAGTTCTCCGCCGAGGTCAGGCCCCGCATCGAATCGCGCCTGGGTTTTCGCGTGGCGGGCAAGATCACCCGGCGCCAGGCGGAAATCGGCCAGCAGGTGAAGGCCGGCCAGGTGCTGGCCCAGCTCGATCCGCAGGACTATCGCCTCGCCGCCGATGCCGCACGCGCCCAACTGGCCGCGGCCACGACCAATCGCGACCTCGCCGCGGCCCACCTCAAGCGCTACAAGGAATTGCGCGATCAGAACTTCATCAGCGGCGCCGACCTGGAGAACCGCGAGAACACCTTCAAGGCGGCGCAGGCCCAGTTCGAGCAGGCGCAGGCGCAGCTTTCGTCCCAAGGCAACCAGGCGAGCTACACGACGTTGGTGGCCGATGTGTCGGGCATCGTCACGGCCATCGAGGCCGAGCCGGGGCAGGTGGTCACGGCCGGCATGCCGGTGGTGCGCATCGCGCAGGATGGCGCCCGCGACGTGGTGTTCTCCGTGCCGGAAGACCGCGCGGGTCTGGTCAAGGTCGGCTCGCCGGTCGCGGTGCGCGGCTGGTCGGATGAACGCGAGATCGACGGCACGGTGCGCGAGGTCGCCGTGAGCGCCGACCCGGTGACGCGAACCTACACCGTGAAGGTCGCGATCGACGCCGCGAAATCCCCGCCGCTCGGCAGCACCGTCTACGCGCGCCCGAAGTCGCTGTCGCACAGCGGCGTGGCGGTGATCAAGCTGCCGACCAGCGCGCTGCGCCAGGACGGCCTGAACAGCGCGGTCTGGGTGCTCGACAAGAACACGATGACGGTGCGTTCGCAGCCGGTGCGGCTCGCGACTGCGGACGGCAACGAAGCCGTGCTCGCAGACGGCCTCGCGCCGGGAATGCTGGTGGTGGTCGCGGGCGTGCATGTGCTGCAGCCGAACCAGAAGGTCACGCTCTATGAGCCCAAGGTGATCTCGACGCCCGCCGCGCCTTCGCAGCGACAGGTAAAGGCGTTCGACCCGATGCCGGCGGGCGCCTCGCGATGAGCGCGGCCGAAGAACCGGGCTCGCCGTCTCTTGGCGAGCGGCAAGGACACGAACGCCCGGTCGCGGGGGCGGCAACGAGCACGCCAGCGGCTGAGCGGAAGCCCGGCTTCAACCTCTCCAAGTGGGCGCTCGACCACGGTCCGCTCACGCGCTACCTGATGCTCGTGCTGATGCTGCTGGGCTTCGCCTCGTACTTCCAGCTCGGCCAGGACGAAGACCCGCCCTTCACCTTCCGCGCGATGGTGGTGCGCACCTACTGGCCCGGCGCCACCGCCCAGCAGGTGGCGGAACAGGTCACGGACAAGCTCGAGAAGACGCTGCAGGAAGTGCCTTTCGCCGACCGCATCCGCAGCTACTCCAAGCCCGGCGAGTCGCAGATCATCCTCACCATCAAGGACTCGTCGAAGCCCGCCGACGTGCCCAACGTCTGGTACACGGTGCGCAAGAAGATCGGCGACATGCGCTACACGCTGCCCGGCACCATCCAGGGCCCCTTCTTCAACGACGAGTTCGGCGATGTCTACGGCGTGATCTACGCGCTGGAAAGCGACGGCTTCAGCTATGCCGAGCTCAAGGACTTTGCGGACGACGTGCGCCAGCAACTGCTGCGCGTGAAGGACGTGGCCAAGGTCGACCAGTTCGGCGTGCAGGACGAGAAGATCTGGATCGAGGTCTCGCAGAAACGCCTCGCGCAACTGGGCCTCGACTTCAACGCGGTGCTGGCCCAGCTCGGTGCGCAGAACGCGGTGGAAAGCGCCGGCACCATCCAGTCGCCCAACGACGTGCTGCAGGTGCGCGTGGGCGGCCAGTTCACCAGCGTCGAGCAGCTGCGCGCGATGCCGATCCGCGGCTCTTCGGGCAGCCTGCTCAAGCTCGGCGACATCGCCGAGGTCAAGCGCGGCTACGTCGATCCGCCCGCCGTGAAGATGCACTACCAGGGCGAGGAGGTCATCGGCCTCGGCATCTCGATGGCCAAGGGCGGCGACATCATCGCGTTGGGCAAGGCCTTGCGCACCGCCACCGCCGACATCGAGAAGCGCCTGCCCGCCGGCGTGCAACTCGCGCAGGTGCAGGACCAGCCGGTGGCCGTGTCGCGCTCGGTCAACGAGTTCGTCGGCACGCTGATCGAGGCGGTGGTGATCGTGCTCGGCGTGAGTTTCATTTCGCTCGGCCTGCACAAGGGCAAGAGGCAGGGCTGGACGCGCTTCACGGGGGGCTGGTATGTGGACCTGCGACCGGGCCTCGTGGTGGCGATCACCATTCCACTGGTGCTGGCCGTCACCTTCCTCGCGATGAACTACTTCGGCATCGGGCTGCACAAGATCTCGCTGGGCTCGCTGATCATCGCGCTCGGCCTGCTGGTGGATGACGCGATCATTGCCGTCGAGATGATGGTTCGGAAGATGGAAGAGGGCTACGACAAGGTCCGCGCCGCGACCTTCGCGTATGAAGTGACGGCCATGCCGATGCTCACCGGCACGCTGATCACGGCGGCCGGCTTCCTGCCGATCGGCCTGGCCAAGTCGCAGGTCGGCGAATACACCTTCGCGATCTTCGGCGTGACGGTGGTGGCGCTGGTGCTGTCGTGGATCGTGTCGGTGTACTTCGTGCCCTACCTCGGCACGGTGCTGCTCAAGGTCAAGCCGCACGACCCCGATGCACCGCCGCACGAGTTGTTCGACACGCCGTTCTACAACAGCTTTCGGCGCGCGGTGAACTGGTGCGTGACGCACCGCTGGATCACCATCGGCGCGACCGTCCTAATCTTCGGACTGGGCATTGTCGGCATGGGCCGGGTGCAGCAGCAGTTCTTCCCCGATTCGAGCCGGCCTGAACTGATGGTCGAGATCTGGTTCCCGGAAGGCACCTCGTTCACCGCCAACGAGGAAGTGACCCGGCGCGTCGAGCGGCGCTTCATGGAGGAGACTGGCGTGACCTCGGTCGCCACCTGGATCGGCTCGGGCGCGCCGCGCTTCTACCTTCCGCTCGACCAGGTCTTTCCCCAGACCAACGTGTCGCAGTTCATCGTGCTGGCCCGCGACCTGAAGCAGCGCGAGGCCTTGCGCATCAAGGTCCCGGCGCTGCTGGCGCAGGAATTCCCCGAAGTGCGCGGCCGCGTGAAGCTGCTGCCCAACGGACCGCCGGTCACCTACCCAGTGCAGTTCCGCGTGACCGGCACGGACCCGACCCAACTGCGCCTGCACGCCGACGAGGTCAAGGCGGTCCTGCGCGAGAACACCCACATGCGCGGCGTCAACGACAACTGGAACGAGTCGGTCAAGGTCATCCGCCTCGAAGTCGACCAGGCCAAGGCGCGGGCGCTGGGCATCACGAGCCAGGCGATCGCACAGGCCTCCCGCACCATGTTCACCGGCACCCCGGTCGGCCAGTACCGCGAAAGCGACAGGCTCATCGACATCGTGCTGCGCCAGTCGCCCGACGAGCGCGAAGCCATCTCCGACATCGGCAACGCCTACCTGCCCACCGCATCGGGCCGTTCGATCCCGCTCACGCAGATCGCCAGGCCGGTCTTCACCTGGGAGCCCGGCGTGATGTGGCGCGAGAACCGCGACTACGCCATCACCGTGCAGGGCGACATCGTCGAGGGCCTCCAGGGCGCGACGGTCACCAACGAACTGCTGCCGAAGTTGCGCGAACTGGAAGGCAAATGGCGCGCCGACGGCCAGGTCAACTACCGCATCGCCGTGGCCGGCGCCGTGGAGGAGAGCAGCAAGGGCTCGTCCTCCATCGTGGCAGGCGTGCCGATCATGTTGTTCCTGGTCTTCACCCTGCTGGTGCTGCAACTTCACAGCTTCAGCCGATCGCTGCTGGTCTTCATCACCGGCCCGCTCGGCATCGCGGGCGTGGCCGGCGCGTTGCTGCTGCTCGATCGTCCGTTCGGCTTCGTCGCGCTGCTCGGCGTGATCGCGCTGATGGGCATGATCCAGCGCAACTCGGTGATCCTGATCGACCAGATCGAAAGCGACCGCCGCGCCGGCGTGCCGGCCTGGGATGCGATCGTCGAATCTGCGGTGCGCCGGTTGCGGCCGATCGTGCTGACCGCCGCGGCCGCGGTGCTGGCGATGATCCCGCTCTCGCGCAGCGTGTTCTGGGGTCCGATGGCCGTGGCGATCATGGGCGGCCTCATCGTGGCCACCGTGCTGACGCTGCTGGCGCTGCCCGCGATGTATGCCGCTGCATTCCGTGTGAGGCGCGAGCCAAAAGCGGCTTCCGTTCCAGCTTAAAATGCGCAGTTGACCGATTTCGAGCGGGTGGTCTGCACAAAGGGCCGCCCGTTTTTCGTTGATTTCATCGGACCGCGCGGGTGGCGAAATTGGTAGACGCACCAGGTTTAGGTCCTGACGTTCGCAAGAACGTGCCGGTTCGAGTCCGGCCCCGCGCACCAGCTCCAAACTCCTTTTGAGGAACAAAAAATGACCGTGACTGTTGAGACCCTCGAGAAGCTCGAGCGCAAGATCACGCTGACCCTGCCGGTCGGCTCCATCCAGAACGAAGTCGATTCGCGCCTCAAGAAGCTCGCGCGCACCGTGAAGATGGACGGCTTCCGTCCGGGCAAGGTGCCGATGAACGTCGTGGCCCAGCGCTATGGCTACTCGGTGCACTACGAGGTCATGAACGACAAGGTCGGCGAAGCCTTCTCGCAAGCCGCCAACGAAGCCAAGCTGCGCGTCGCTGGCCAGCCCCGCATCACGGAAAAGGAAGAAGCGCCCGAAGGCCAACTGGCCTTCGACGCCGTCTTCGAAGTGTTCCCCGAAGTCAAGATCAACGACCTGTCCGGCGCCACCATTGAACGGCTCACGGCAGATGTCAGCGACGAAGCGATCGACAAGACCCTCGACATCCTGCGCAAGCAACGCCGCACTTTCGCGCAACGCGCGCTCGACGCACAAGCCCAAGACACCGACCGCGTGACGGTCGACTTCGAAGGCAAGATCGACGGCGAAACCTTCCAGGGCGGCAAGGCCGAGGACTTCCAGTTCATCATCGGCGAAGGCCAGATGCTCAAGGAATTCGAAGATGCGGTGCGCGGCCTGAAGAACGGCGACAGCCGCACCTTCCCGCTGTCCTTCCCGGTCGACTATCACGGCAAGGACGTGGCCGGCAAGCAAGCCGACTTCATGGTCACCGTGAAAAAGATCGAGTCGACGAACCTGCCCGAAGTCAACGAACAACTCGCCAAGTCGCTCGGCATCGCCGAAGCCACCGTCGAAGGCCTGCGCGCCGACATCAAGCGCAACCTCGAGCGCGAAGTGAAGTTCCGCTTGCTGTCCAAGAACAAGACCGCCGTGATGGACGCGCTCATCGCCAATGCCGAGCTCGACCTGCCCAAGGCGAGCGTGCAGCAGGAAGTCCAGCGCATGGTCGAAGGCGCCCGCGCCGAACTCAAGCAGCGCGGCATCAAGGACGCCGACAAGGCGCCGATTCCCGAAGAAATCTTCCAGGCGCAGGCCGAACGCCGCGTGCGCCTGGGCCTCGTGGTCGCCGAGCTCGTTCGTGCCAACAACCTGCAGGCCAAGCCGGAGCAGATCAAGGCGCACGTCGACGAGCTGGCTGCCAGCTACGAAAAGCCGCAGGACGTCGTCCGTTGGTATTTCAGCGACAACAACCGCCTGGCCGAAGTCGAATCGGTGGTCATCGAGAACAACGTGACCGAATTCGTCCTGGGCAAGGCGCAGGTCGCCGACAAGGCTGTCTCGTTCGACGAGCTGATGGCTCAGCAGCAACAAGGCTGATCGATACTGCATGCGCGGCGGGCTTGTAACGGCGCAAGCCCACCCCATTTGCACCGTGCCGGCATCCCCCGGCAAGGTCAAGCACTGAACGGAGCATTTTCATGAGCGCACTGGACACTAAAGCTCTCGGCATGGTGCCGATGGTGATCGAGCAATCGGGCCGCGGCGAGCGGTCCTATGACATCTATTCGCGCTTGCTGAAGGAGCGCGTGATTTTCCTGGTCGGAGAGGTCAACGACCAGACCGCCAATCTCGTGGTGGCGCAGTTGCTGTTCCTCGAGAGCGAAAACCCGGACAAGGACATTTCGTTCTACATCAATTCGCCAGGCGGCAGCGTGAGCGCCGGCATGGCGATCTACGACACGATGCAGTTCATCAAGCCGGCCGTGTCGACGCTGTGCATCGGCTTCGCGGCCAGCATGGGCGCCTTCCTGCTGGCGGCGGGTGAAAAGGGCAAGCGCTTCTCGCTGCCCAATTCCAAGATCATGATCCACCAGGTGCTCGGCGGCGCACGCGGCCAGGCCACCGACATCGAGATCCATGCCCGTGACATTTTGAAGACGCGCGAGCAAATGAACAAAATCCTGGCCGAACGCACCGGCCAGACCTTTGAGAAAATTGCCCGCGACACCGAACGCGACTATTTTCTGACGGCCGACGAGTCCAAGGAATACGGCCTGATTGACCAGGTGATCTCCAAGCGCAGCTGATTTGCTGCAAAGCGCTGCGGCGCCAGTACCGCGCCGGGGGCGCGTATTCGAGCAACAACGGCGTTTGCCCACACGGGGAACGCCGTTTTTGTTTCGCTATCATTGTTAAATTCCAGTTACGAGGCACCTTCATGGCCGAGAAAAAAGGCTCCTCCAGCGAAAAGACGCTTTACTGCTCGTTCTGCGGGAAGAGCCAGCACGAGGTCAAGAAGCTGATCGCCGGTCCGTCGGTGTTCATCTGCGACGAATGCATCGACCTGTGCAACGAGATCATTCGCGACGAACTGCCGGCCGGCGAGGAAGTGCGCGACGCCCGCAACGACCTTCCCACGCCGCTTGAGATCAAGGCCAACCTCGACAACTACGTGATCGGCCAGGAGCCGGCCAAGCGCATGCTCGCGGTGGCGGTCTACAACCACTACAAGCGCCTGCGTCACAAGGAAAAGTCCAAGGGCGACGACGTCGAACTCAGCAAGAGCAACATCCTGCTGATCGGCCCCACGGGCTCCGGCAAGACGCTGCTGGCACAAACGCTCGCGCGCATGCTCGACGTGCCCTTCGTGATGGCCGATGCGACGACGTTGACCGAGGCCGGCTATGTCGGCGAAGACGTCGAGAACATCATCCAGAAGCTGCTGCAGAGCTGCAACTACGAGGTGGAGCGTGCCCAGCGCGGCATCGTCTACATCGACGAGATCGACAAGATCTCGCGCAAGTCCGACAACCCGTCCATCACGCGCGATGTCTCTGGCGAGGGCGTGCAGCAGGCGCTGCTGAAGCTCATCGAAGGCACCATGGCCAGCGTGCCGCCGCAGGGCGGGCGCAAGCATCCGAACCAGGACTTCCTGCAGATCGACACGACCAACATCCTGTTCATCTGCGGCGGTGCATTCGCGGGGCTGGAGAAGGTCATCGAGAACCGCACCGAAGCCTCGGGCATCGGCTTCGGTGCATCGGTGCGCAGCAAGGCGCAGCGCAGCATCACGGAAGTGTTCCGCGAGGTCGAGCCGGAAGACCTGATCAAGTTCGGCCTGATTCCGGAGCTGGTGGGCCGCATGCCGGTCGTCGCTTCGCTGGCCGAGTTGAGCGAAGACGCGCTGGTGCAGATCCTGACCGAGCCCAAGAATGCCGTCGTCAAGCAGTTCACCAAGCTGCTGCAGATGGAGGGCGTGGACCTCGAGATTCGCCCGGCCGCGTTGAAGGCCATCGCCCGCAAGGCGCTGGCCCGCAAAACCGGTGCGCGCGGGCTGCGCTCCATCCTCGAACAGTCGCTGATCGACACGATGTTCGAGCTGCCGAATGCCACCAACGTCGACAAGGTCGTGGTCGAGGAATCGACCATCGACGAAAGCAAGCCACCGTTGCTCGTCTACCGCGAGGCGGCCAAAAAGGCTTAGGTGATCGCGGTCCTCACGCCGACCTTTCACGCGCCAAATGGCGTGTGCCCCACATTGAACGCGCCGTGCGGGCTTGAAATCCGCGCGGCGCGTTCCATCTTTGCCTGACACACTGAAGGATTCGCATGTCCGGTCACACCCCCCTGCCACCTGAAGCCATCGATCTGCCGCTGCTGCCGCTGCGGGATGTCGTGGTGTTCCCCCATATGGTGATTCCGCTGTTCGTCGGGCGCGCCAAGAGTATCAAGGCGCTGGAACTCGCGATGGAAGCCGAGCGCCGCATCATGCTGGTCGCGCAAAAAGCCGCCGCCAAGGACGAGCCCGCCGTCGAGGACATGTTCGAGGTCGGCTGCATCTCGACCATCCTGCAAATGCTGAAGTTGCCCGATGGCACGGTCAAGGTGCTGGTCGAAGGCCAGCAACGCGCCCGCGTCAATCGCATCGACGATGGCGAGACCCACTTCTCGGCCAACGTGAACCCGATCGGTGGAGGCGAGGGCGCCGCGCAGACCGGCACGGAGATCGAAGCGCTGCGCCGTGCGGTGATGCAGCAGTTCGACCAGTACGTGAAGCTCAACAAGAAGATCCCGCCCGAGATCCTCACATCCATCTCGAGCATCGACGATCCAGGCCGCCTCGCCGACACCATCGCCGCGCACCTGCCGCTCAAGCTCGACAACAAGCAGTCGGTGCTGGACTTGGCCGACGTCAAGGCCCGGCTCGAAAACCTGTTCGGCCAGCTCGAGCGCGAAGTCGACATCCTCAACGTCGACAAGAAGATCCGCGGCCGCGTGAAGCGCCAGATGGAAAAGAACCAGCGCGACTTCTATCTCAACGAGCAGGTCAAGGCGATCCAGAAGGAGCTTGGCGAAGGCGAGGAGGGCGCGGACATCGAGGAGATCGAGAAGAAGATCAAGCTCGCCAAGATGCCGAAGGACGCGCTCAAGAAGGCCGAGAGCGAACTCAAGAAGCTCAAGTTGATGTCGCCGATGTCTGCCGAAGCGACCGTCGTGCGCAACTACATCGACGTGCTGGTCGGCCTGCCGTGGAGCAAGAAGACCAAGATCAAGCACGACCTGGCGCATGCCGAGAAAGTGCTCAACGAAGACCACTACGGCCTCGACAAGGTCAAGGACCGCATCCTGGAATACCTCGCGGTGCAGCAACGCGTCGACAAGGTGAAGGCGCCGATCCTGTGCCTGGTCGGCCCTCCGGGCGTGGGCAAGACCTCGCTGGGGCAGTCGATCGCGAAGGCGACCGGCCGCAAGTACACCCGCATGGCGCTCGGCGGCATGCGCGACGAGGCGGAGATCCGCGGCCATCGTCGCACCTACATCGGCGCGCTGCCGGGCAAGGTGCTGCAGAGCCTGAACAAGGTCGGCACGCGCAATCCGCTGTTCCTGCTGGACGAGATCGACAAGCTCGGCACGGACTTCCGTGGCGATCCTTCGAGCGCGCTGCTGGAAGTGCTCGACCCCGAGCAGAACCACACCTTCGGCGACCACTACGTCGAGGTCGACTTCGACCTGAGCGACGTGATGTTCGTGGCGACCTCGAACTCGATGAACATCCCGCCGGCGTTGCTGGACCGGATGGAAGTCATCCGCCTGGCCGGCTACACCGAGGACGAGAAGACCCACATCGCGCTGAAGTACCTGCTGCCCAAGCAGCTGAAGAACAACGGCGTGAAGGAAGAGGAACTGCTGGTCACCGAGGAAGCCGTGCGCGACATCGTGCGCTACTACACCCGTGAAGCCGGCGTGCGTTCGCTCGAACGTGACTTGTCGAAGATCTGCCGCAAGGTGGTGAAGGGCCTGCTGCTGAAGAAGATGACGCCGCAGGTCACGGTGACCGGCGAGAACCTCAACGACTTCCTGGGCGTTCGCAAGTACACCTTCGGCCGCGCCGAGAAGCAGAACCAGGTCGGCCAGGTGGTGGGCCTCGCATGGACGGAAGTCGGCGGCGACCTGCTGACGATCGAGGCCGTGACCATGCCGGGCAAGGGCGTCATCAGCCGCACGGGTTCGCTCGGCGACGTGATGAAGGAATCGGTGGAAGCCGCACGCACCGTGGTGCGCAGCCGCTCGCGCCGACTTGGCATCAAGGACGAGATGTTCGAGAAGCGCGACATCCACATCCATGTGCCTGACGGCGCAACGCCGAAGGACGGCCCGAGTGCGGGCGCCGCGATGACGACGGCCTTCGTGTCGGCGCTCACCGGCATCCCGGTGCGGGCCGATGTCGCGATGACCGGCGAGATCACCCTGCGCGGCGAAGTCACGGCCATCGGCGGCCTGAAGGAAAAGCTGCTGGCGGCCCTGCGCGGCGGGATCAAGACGGTGCTGATCCCCGAGGAAAACGCGAAGGACCTGCAGGACATTCCCGAGAATGTGAAGAACGGCCTCGAGATCATCCCGGTCAAGTGGATCGACAAGGTGCTGGAGATCGCGCTGGAGAAGACGCCGACGCCGCTGTCCGACGAAGAGGTCGCCGCCTCCGCGGCAGCGGTCGCCGAGCTGGCCAAGCAGCGTGCCGTGCAACCCGCCGAAGATTCGTCTTCGGTGAAACATTGAGCGGCATGTTTGCCAAGCCTTCGAAAACCGGTATATAATTCGAGGCTCGAAACGCGGGAATAGCTCAGTTGGTAGAGCGCAACCTTGCCAAGGTTGAGGTCGAGAGTTCGAGACTCTTTTCCCGCTCCAGTTTTGAAAAAGGGAAGCAACCGCTTCCCTTTTTTTCGACCACCGATCGACGATACGTCGGCGTGGCCGAAGTCAGTAACAAGCGTGGCGCGATAGCAAAGCGGTTATGCCCCGGATTGCAAATCCGGTTAGTCCGGTTCGACTCCGGATCGCGCCTCCACTCCTTGGTCATCGTTCGCGACAAGACCGATTCGACAGCCTCATCAACTTCGTTGGAGAGGCTGTTTTTGTTTGGGTTATCTTCGACGCATTGACCTCCATTGCCCGGGTGGTGAAACTGGTAGACACATCGGACTTAAAATCCGCCGCTTCCTGAAAAGGGGCATGCCGGTTCGATTCCGGCCCCGGGCACCAACTTACAAGGGAGCAAGACATGCCTCGCTACAACGCTCCGTTCGAAATACACGTGCACGGCGACGTGCCGTTGCGCGCCGACGTCAGCTTCGACCAGATCCAGGAGGCGCTGCGCCCGCTCTGGAAATACGCGGGCGCCAAGTCGCTTGCCGACGGCGCCACCAGCGCATATGAAGAAGAGCCCGGCATCCGCTTCGACCAGAAGGAGCACATGCTGACAATGTGCTGGACCGTCCCCGGCGACGAGGATTTTCGCCAGGAACTCGACGAGATGTGCATGGCGCTCAACGAGCTGGCCGAGCAGGGCGCGGCCATCGAGATCACCTTCTACGACACCGACTATGACGAGGAAGAAGGCGACGCGGATGAAGAATCGCGCGACGACTTCATCATGCTGTTCGTCGGCCCGAATCCGGCCGCGATCATGCAGGTGCAACGCGACCTGCTGGTCGAAGACGTGGTGGCTCTGATGGAGCGCCACTTCGACGGCTCCGAACTCGGCGGCGTGGTCGGCGAGATCGACAAACTGTTCGGCGACCGTTTCGATGCGCTGGTCAGTTCGCTCGAAATCGGCAAGCGTCCGCGCGGCAGCGGCGGTTCGCCGGGTGCGGGTGGCCACGGAGGCGGTCGCCGCCCACGCCACCTGCACTGACCCTGGCGCCGGCGTCGAATTTCCCAAGACCCACTTGGCGCTATTTCCCTCATCGGCCCTGAATCCCGGCGTGCGCAAGCGCGAGGTGTTCGGCTGGGCGATGTACGACTTCGCCAACTCCGGCTACACCACGGTCGTCATCACGGCCGTGTTCGCCGCCTACTTCGTCGGTGGCCTGGCGAAGGGCGCCGCCTGGGGTGCTTTCGCATGGACGCTGTCGCTGAGCATTGCCTACGCGATCGTGATGTTCACCATGCCGGTGATCGGCGCCTGGGCGGATCTGCGTGCGGCCAAGAAGCGCGTGCTGATGCTGGCGACCGCGGGGTGCGTGATCAGTACGGCCGCGCTGGCGTTGACGCCACGCTTGTCCGGCCTGGAAGCGGTCGGGTTGGCCATGCTGCTGATCATTGTGTCCAACACCTTCTACTCGTATGGCGAATCGCTGACTGGCGCCTTCCTGCCGGAACTGGCGACAGCCGACGGCATGGGCAAGGTCAGCGGCTGGGGCTGGGCATTCGGCTACATCGGCGGCATGCTGACGCTGGGCCTGTGTCTCGCCTACGTGCTGTGGGCGCAGGCGCGGGGGCTGCCGGCCTCGCACTTCGTGCCGGTGACGATGCTTGTCACCGCGCTGATGTATGGCCTCGCGGCTTGCGCGACCTTTGTCTTGTTGCCGGAGCGGGCCCGGCCTGCGGTGGCTTCCGGGCGCGTTTCGTGGAGCGACTCATGGCGCCAGTTGCGCCGCACTTTCGAGCGGGCGCGCGCCTTCTCCGACTTCATGTGGCTGCTGGCTTGCACCGTGGCCTACCAGGGCGGCGTGGCGGTGGCGATCACGCTGGCCGCGATCTATGCGGAGCAGGTGATCGGCTTCAAGCCGCAGGAGACCATGGTCCTGATCTTCGCGTTGAACCTGGCGGCGGCGGCGGGTGCTTTCAGTTTCGGCTATCTGCAGGACCGCATCGGCCACAAGATCGCGCTGTCGACGACGCTGGTGGCCTGGATCGCGGTGTGCATCATCGCCGGCTCGGTCACCAGCAAGGGCGGCTTCTGGTGCGCCGCCACCATTGCCGGGCTGGCGATGGGCTCCAGCCAATCGGCCGGACGAGCCATGGCGGGCGTGCTGGCGCCGCCGCAGCAATTGGGTGAGTTCTTCGGGCTGTGGAGCTTTGCGACGCGGCTGGCAAGCATCATCGGGCCCTTGAGCTATGGCGCCATCACATGGATGGCCGGCGGCAACCAGCGCATCGCGATCTTCGCGACCACGGGCTTGTTCATTGTCGGGCTGTTGCTGCTGATGCCGATCGACATGAGGCGTGGTCGCGCGGCCGCACTACGCTGAGATCACTCACTCGTTGCGCAGCGCCTTGGGAATCGGGTAGCGCTCGCCGTCGTAGCGCAGCGTGAAAGTGCGCAACTTCACAGGTAGCACTTTCTCGATGCAGGCGCCGCCTTCCTGCCACTCGGCGCGGCTCGCGGTCTGTGTGCGTTGCACCACCAGATCCGCGAAGCCCTCGCTCGCAGCGTGGCCGACTGCCAGCGTGCCGCGCACCTGCTCGAAGTGCCCGGTACAGGTGTTGTCCCATTCGCCGCCGTCCATGTCGAGTTCGATCTCGTCGAGCACCTTTCGCACCTTCGCGCCCTGTGCCACGTAGAGCTGCAGCGTCTCGCTCGCGTAGGGGTTGATGCGCGACGCGCCGCGATAGCGCACGCGGATGCCGAAGGCGCGCGTGTTGGCCGCGAGCGCGTAGCGGCCGGTGTCGATGCGGATGTCCTGGATGGCGATGGCGTCCTCGGTCAGCGCGTTCGGTTCGAAGGCGCGCGCCAGGATGGTGTCGCGCTCGGTGTTGCCGTTGTCGGGCCGCTGGATCACGAGCAACTCCAGGTCGTAGCCCGTCACGCCGGGGTCGGAGGAGGGGCGCGGCATTGGCAGCACGACGATGCTGCGGCCCGGATAGGCGGGCCACGGCTTGCACGCGGCGCGTTCCTCATCGAGTTGTCGGTCGGGATGCAGCTTGGCGTGCATGCGCTCCGCCAGGCCGCTCTCGCAGGCAGCGTGCGCCGTCAGTGCGGGCAGGAGAAGCAGCAGGGCCGCGGCGAATCGAGGTGTGGGCACGTTCGTCCTGGATGCATCAACGGGCCGCCGCGGCGGGCTGTGCAGCGGGCTGGAGCAGCCAGCGTGCCGCGGCGGCTGCCAGCGCCTGTGGTGCGCCGCTGGTTTCGAGCACGGTGGCGATGTTGTCATCGCATTCATCAGCCAATGTCGCGGCCGCAGCCAGCAGGCGCCGCGTCTGCAGGGCCACGGGCGCTCCGGTGTCGATGAAGCGCACGCCCGGGCCCGCATGGCGGCGCAGTTCGTCGGCGATGAAGGGATAGTGGGTGCAGCCGAGCACCACCGTATCGATCTGATCCGGCTCGGTGCCGAAACGGCCCGCCGCGTGCATGTACCGGGCGCACAGATCGGCAATGGCCGCGTTGCTCGAGCTTTCGATCGCCGCCGCCAGCCCATCGCACGGCACCAGGCTGAAGTTCGCCTGGTCCGCCAGGCTGGCGTGGAGCTTCTTGAACTTGAGGCTGTCGAGGGTCCCGCGGGTTGCGAGCACGGCGATGTTCCGGGTGCCGCTCAGCGACACCGCGGGCTTCAGCGCGGGCTCCAGGCCCACGACGGGCAGATCGGGATATGTCGCTCGCACGAGATGAATGGCCGCGGCGGTCGCGGTGTTGCATGCCACCACCAGCGCCTTGATGCGATGCCGCTCGACCAGGTCGACCGCGATCGCGAGCGTGCGCTGCGTGACGAAGTCCTCGCCGCGCTCGCCGTAGGGTGCATTCGCGGTGTCGGCAAAGTACACGAAGCGCTCGTGCGGCAATTCGGCGCGCAGCGCATTGAGGACGCTCAAGCCGCCCACGCCGCTGTCGAACACGCCGACGGGCGATGCGCTCAAGCGGGTTCCAGCGTGATGGTCTTGAATTCGCCCGAGGCGATGCGCTTCTGCCATTCGGCGGGGCCGGTAATGTGGGCGCTGGTGCCGCCGGAATCGACTGCCACCGTCACGGGCATGTCGACCACGTCGAACTCGTAGATGGCTTCCATGCCGAGGTCTTCGAAGCCGACGATCTTCGCGGTCTTGATGGCCTTGCTGACCAGGTAGGCCGCGCCGCCCACGGCCATGAGGTAGGCGCTCTTGTGCTTCTTGATCGCCTCGATGGCCACCGGGCCGCGCTCGGCCTTGCCGATCATCGCGATGAGGCCGGTTTCGGCCAGCATCATCTCGGTGAAGCCGTCCATGCGCGTCGCGGTGGTCGGGCCGGCCGGACCGACCGCCTCGCCCTTGACCGGGTCGACCGGGCCGACGTAGTAGATGACGCGGTTGGTGAAGTCCACCGGCAGCTTCTCGCCCTTGGCCAGCATGCCCTGGATGCGCTTGTGCGCGGCGTCGCGGCCGGTGAGCATCTTGCCGTTCAGCAGCAGCGTGTCGCCGGGTTTCCAGCTCGCGACTTCTTCGGGTGTGAGCGTGTCGAGGTTGACCTTCTTGCTCTTGTTGTAGTCGGGCGCCCAGTTGACGTCGGGCCACAGGTCGAGCGAGGGCGGCGTGAGGTAGACGGCGCCGCTGCCGTCCAGCACGAAGTGCGCATGGCGCGTGGCCGCGCAGTTGGGGATCATCGCCACGGGCTTGCTGGCCGCGTGCGTGGGGTACATCTTGATCTTGATGTCGAGCACGGTCGACAGGCCGCCCAGGCCCTGCGCACCGATGCCCAGCGCATTGACCTTCTCGTACAGCTCGATGCGCAGGGCCTCGACCTTCGTCAGCTCGGCGCCCGATGCCTTCTTGGCCTGCAGTTCGTGCATGTCCAGGTCGTCCATCAGGCTTTCCTTGGCCATCAGCGCGGCCTTCTCTGCCGTGCCGCCGATGCCGATGCCCAGCATGCCGGGCGGGCACCAGCCGGCGCCCATGGTCGGCACCGTCTTGAGCACCCAGTCGACCACGCTGTCGCCGGGGTTGAGCATGACCAGCTTGCTCTTGTTCTCGCTGCCGCCGCCCTTGGCCGCGACGGTGACTTCGACGGTGTTGCCGGGGACGATCTCCGTGAAGATGACAGCCGGCGTGTTGTCCTTGGTGTTCTTGCGGTCGAACTGCGGATCGGCCACGACCGAGGCACGCAGCGTGTTGTCCGGGTGGTTGTAGCCACGGCGCACGCCTTCGTTGATGGCGTCGTCGAGCGAGCCGGTGAAGCCGCCCCAGCGCACGTCCATGCCCACCTTGAGGAACACGTTGACGATGCCGGTGTCCTGGCAGATCGGGCGCTGGCCGGTCGCGCTCATCTTGCTGTTGGTGAGGATCTGCGCGATGGCGTCCTTGGCGGCAGCGCTCTGCTCGCGCTCGTAGGCCTTGGCCAGGTGCGCGATGTAGTCGGTCGGGTGGTAGTAGCTGATGTACTGCAATGCCGCAGCGACGGATTCGATCAGATCGGCTTGCTGGATTGTCGTGGTCATGGTGGGGCTTTATAGGGTTATGCGGCTGGCGCGATACTGGCCAGCCCTCCATTTTCGCAGATGAGCACCATGACCGCGACCCGTATCGAACGAGACACTTTTGGACCGATCGAGGTGCCTGCCCACAAGCTCTGGGGCGCGCAGACTCAGCGTTCCCTGCAAAACTTCGACATCTCGGGCGAGCAGCAGCCGCGCGAGATCATCAAGGCGCTTGCGCAGGTGAAGCGGGCCTCGGCGGTGGTCAACCATGCGCTCGGCCTGCAGGAAGAGAAGAAGACTGGCGCCATCGTTGCCGCAGCCGACGAGGTCATCGCCGGAAAGCATACGGATGAGTTTCCTTTGGTCGTCTGGCAAACCGGCTCTGGCACACAGACCAACATGAACGTCAATGAGGTGCTGGCCAACCGCGCGAGCGAACTGCTGGGCGGCGAGCGTGGCGAGGCGCGGATGGTGCATCCGAACGACGACGTGAACCGCAGCCAGTCGAGCAACGACGTCTTCCCGACCGCGATGCACGTGGCGGCCGTGGAGGCGCTCGTCCACAAGCTGCTGCCGGCCATCGCGAAGTTGCGCGGCACGCTGGCGCAGAAGTCGGCCGACTTCATGGACATCGTCAAGATCGGCCGCACCCACCTGCAGGATGCGACGCCGCTCACGCTGGGCCAGGAGTTCTCCGGTTACGCGGCGCAACTGGCGCACGGCGAGGCGCACGTCCGTGCCGCCTTGCCGCACTTGTGCGAACTGGCGCTGGGCGGCACGGCTGTCGGCACGGGGCTCAATGCGCCCAAGGGCTATGCGGAGCAGGTGGCGGTCGAGCTGGCCAGGCTCACCGGACTGCCGTTCATCACCGCGCCGAACAAGTTCGAAGCGATGGCCAGCGTCGACGCGCTGGTGCATGCCCACGGCGCGCTCAAGACCCTTGCCGCCAGCATGACCAAGATCGCCAACGACGTGCGCTGGCTGGCCAGCGGACCGCGCAGCGGCATCGGCGAACTGAGCATTCCAGAGAACGAACCCGGCTCGTCGATCATGCCGGGCAAGGTCAACCCGACGCAGAGCGAGGCGGTCACGATGCTGGCGGCACAGGTATTCGGCAATGACGTCGCCATCAACATCGGTGGCGCCTCGGGCAACTTCGAACTCAACGTGTTCCGCCCGATGGTGGCCCACAACTTCCTGCAGAGCGTGCGCCTGCTGGCCGACGGCATGGTGAGCTTCAACGACTACTGCGCGGTCGGCATCGAGCCGAACCGCGAACGCATCACGGAACTCGTGCAACGGTCGCTGATGCTGGTGACCGCGCTCAACACGCACATCGGCTATGACAAGTCGGCCTACATCGCCAAGAAGGCGCACAAGGAAGGCTCCAGCCTGCGCGAGGCGGCCGTGGCCTCAGGTCACCTGACCGGCGAGCAGTTCGACCAGTGGGTGATCCCGGAGAACATGACCGGTCGCTGAAACCTCAGTGCCGGTTTTCCGCGATCGCCGACATGATCTTGTCGGTGTAGGCGATCGCCATCGCGGACAGCAGGAAGGTGATGTGGATGGCGGTCTGCGCGATCAGCACCTTGTCGGTGTAGTTCTCGGCGTTGATGAAGGTCTTGAGCAGGTGGATCGAGCTGATGCCGATGATCGACATCGCCAGCTTCACCTTCAGTACTGACGCGTTCACGTGACTGAGCCATTCGGGCTGGTCGGGATGGCCTTCGAGGTCCATGCGGCTGATGAAGGTCTCGTAGCCGCCCACGATCACCATGATGAGCAGGTTCGAGATCATCACCACGTCGATCAGCGCGAGCACCACCAGCATGATCACCGTTTCGTTCAGCGTGGTGATCGGCGCGCTGGTCTTGTAACCGATGCCGGTGATCAGCGCCTGCAGGGCCTGGTCGCTTCCAAGCGCGGCCTGCACCAGGTGCGTCAGTTCGACCAGGAAATGGATGACGTACATGCCCTGCGCAACGATAAGCCCGAGGTACAGGGGCAATTGCAGCCAGCGGCTCGCGAAGATGAGCTTGGGCAGGGGCCGCAGCGGGGATCCCGTTCGGGGGGCGACGGAAGACGGATCAGGAAGTGACATCGGATGCTGTGAGGGACGAAGGCGCGAATTCTAGGAGCGCCTGTTCCGCGAACGCGGGATGCCCTTACGCCGTAGGATGTGAACGTCAGTGGCCCGTAAGTGCCACCATCGACATTACGCCCGATCCACACCAAGGCCGAGGAGACATCCAGACATGAGCAGCACATCGACGAACATCGAGTCCGTATTGGTCGAGACCCGCGTGTTCCCGCCCGACGACCGCGCGACCAAGGGCGCGCGCATCTCCGGCATGGCCGCCTACGAGGCGCTGTGCAAGGAAGCGGAGACCGACTTCGATGGCTTCTGGACCCGCCTGGCGCGCGAGAACGTGCAATGGACGAAACCCTTCACGCGCACGCTGGACGAATCGAATGCGCCGTTCTACCAATGGTTCGGTGACGGTGAGCTCAACGCCAGCGCCAACTGCCTCGACAAGCACATCGGCACGCCGACCGAGGACAAGATCGCGATCATCTTCGAGGCCGACGACGGCGCCGTCACGCAGATCACCTACAAGGACCTGCTCACGCGCGTCTCGCAGTTCGCCAACGCGCTGAAGGCGCAAGGCATCAAGAAGGGCGACCGCGTCATCGTCTACATGCCGATGACCATCGAGGGCGTGATCGCGATGCAGGCCTGTGCGCGCATCGGAGCGACCCACAGCGTGGTGTTCGGCGGCTTCTCCGCGAAGGCGCTGCAGGAACGCATCATCGACGCCGGTGCTGTCGCGGTCATCACGGCCAACTACCAGTTGCGGGGCGGCAAGGAACTGCCGCTCAAGGCCATCGTCGACGACGGCATCGAGCTGGGCGGCTGCACCACGATCAAGACCGTACTGGTCTACGAGCGCACGCTGACGGACTGGAAGCGCGTCGAGGGCCGCGACATCAGCTTCACGGAGGCGCTGGCCGAAGTGGAAGGGCACGGCTTGTGCCCGCCAGAGCCGGTCGGCGCCGAACACCCGCTGTTCATTCTCTATACCTCGGGGTCCACCGGTAAGCCCAAGGGCGTTCAGCATGCGACGGGCGGCTACCTGCTGTGGGCCAAACTCACGATGGACTGGACCTTCGACCTGCGGCCGGAGGACGTGTTCTGGTGCACCGCCGACATCGGCTGGATCACCGGCCACACCTACGTCGCCTACGGCCCGCTGGCCGCCGGCGCGACGCAGGTGGTGTTCGAAGGCATCCCCACCTATCCGAACGCCGGGCGCTTCTGGCAGATGATCGAGCGGCACCGGGTCACCATCTTCTACACCGCGCCCACCGCGATCCGATCGCTGATCAAGGCCGCCGAATCCGACGAGAAGGCGCACCCGGACCGCTCCGATCTCTCCAGCCTGCGCATCCTCGGCAGCGTCGGCGAGCCGATCAACCCGGAAGCCTGGATGTGGTACCACCGGAACATCGGTCACGAGCGTTGTCCGATCGTCGATACCTTCTGGCAGACCGAAACGGGGGGGCACGTCATCACGCCGCTGCCGGGCGCCACGCCGCTGGTGCCGGGTTCCTGCACCTTGCCGCTGCCGGGCATCATGGCTGCGATCGTCGACGAGACCGGCAAGGACCTCCCCAACGGCGCGGGCGGCATGCTGGTCATCAAGCGGCCCTGGCCCTCGATGATCCGCACCATCTGGAACGACCCCGAGCGGTTCAAGAAGAGCTATTTCCCCGAGGAAATGGGCGGCACGATCTACCTGGCCGGCGATGGCGCGGTGCGCAGCGCGGACCGCGGCTACTTCCGCATCACAGGGCGCATTGACGACGTGCTGAACGTGTCGGGGCACCGGCTTGGCACGATGGAGATCGAGTCGGCGCTGGTCTCGAAGACCGACCTGGTGGCGGAAGCCGCGGTGGTCGGGCGGCCCGACGACTTGACGGGCGAGGCGGTCTGCGCCTTTGTCGTGCTCAAGCGCGGCCGGCCGAGCGGCGACGAGGCCAAGAAGATCGCGGCCGAGCTGCGCAACTGGGTGGCCAAGGAGATCGGCCCGATCGCCAAGCCGAAGGACATCCGCTTCGGCGACAACCTCCCCAAGACCCGCAGCGGCAAGATCATGCGCCGCCTGTTGCGCTCCATCGCCAAGGGCGAGGCCATCACGCAGGACACGTCGACGCTGGAGAACCCTGCCATCCTCGAACAGTTGGGGCAAGCCTACTGACGTTGAAGCGATCGTCGGACGGCGTTCTGGCCGGCGTGAGTTACAAACGGACCTCTAGCAACAGACGGGGGACGAAATCATGGGTGTCAGATCGGGTATTTTGATTTTGCTGGTGGTGCTCATCGCGGCACTGGCCACGTTGAACTGGGGCATCCTCATTCAACCGACCTTGATGTCGGTCGGCTTCATGCAGGTCACTGCGCCCTTCGGCGTGATCATGCTGGGGCTGACTTCGCTGCTCGGCGTGTTTTTCCTGGCCTACGTGTTCTACCTGCAGAGCTCAGTGATGCTGGAGACGCGTCGCCACACAAAGGAATTGCAATCGCAGCGCGAACTGGCCGACAAGGCCGAACTGTCGCGCTTCACCGAACTGCGCAGCTTCCTCGAAGCCCAGGAACTCACGCGGGTGACGCAGGCCAATCAGCGGCAGGAGGTGCTGCTGGCCCGCGTGCAGCAACTGGAAGCGTCATTGCGCCAGCGCGTGGATGAGTCGGACAACACGACGGCCGCGCATGTCGGCCAACTTGAAGACCGCTTCCGCCCGGCCATTGGCGAGGTCGTTCCGCAGCGCGGCTGATTACTTGGTGGAGAGCACCCAGGCCGCCAGGCGGGCGGCTTCGCTCTCGCTGACCTGCGGATTGGCGGGCATTGCCAGGGTGCCCCACACACCGCTGCCGCCCTTGATGATCTTGGCCGCGAGCTTGTCTGCCGCGGTCTTGTCATCCTTGTACCTGGCGGCGACGTCCTTGAAGGCGGGGCCGAGGACCTTGCGCTCCACGGTGTGGCAGGCCATGCAATTCTTCGACGTGGCAAGCGCGAGGTCGGCCATGGCGGGGCCGGACGCAGCCATTGCGAGGGTCGTCAGCAGGAGGGTTCTTCTCATGGGGAAATCGTATCCGTTGCGTTACAGTCGGTCCGATGAGATTGTAGGGAGCGCGGTGCGCGGCGAGGTGTGGCGCACCAATCAACTTTCCCGAGGGTTTGCGCCATGTGGTTTCTTCTATTGGGTGTGCTCGGTGTCGCTCTCAAGTTTTTCGAGATGGGTCCGGTCGCCACGCTGAGCTGGTGGATCGTGCTGATTCCCTTTGCGCTGGCCGTGGTCTGGTGGGCCTGGGCCGATTGGTCGGGCTACACCAAGTCCCAGGTCATCAAGAAGGAAAACGAGCGCAAGTCGGAGCGCATCGATCGGCAGCGCAGCCGGCTCGGGATGCTGAACAGTCCGTCCAACCGCAAGCGCCGCGGCAAGGGCTGAGCCCCCGCCGGGTCTTCAGCTTCAGTACTTGTCGAGCACCGCGCCCGAGCTGGCGCTGGAGGCATTGAACGCGAACTTGGCCTGCACGCCGCGCGTGTAGCGCGGTGCCGGTGGCTTCCAGCCTTCCTTGCGCTTCGCGATTTCCGCTTCCGGCACGTTGAGTTCGAGCACCAGCTTGTGGGCGTCGATGGTGATCGAGTCGCCTTCGTTGACGAACGCGATGGTGCCGCCGGCATAGGCTTCGGGTGCCACGTGGCCGACCACCATGCCCCAGGTGCCGCCGGAGAATCGGCCGTCGGTGATGAGGCCGACGGATTCACCCAGCCCAGCGCCGATCAGCGCGCCCGTCGGCGCCAGCATTTCCGGCATGCCCGGGCCGCCCTTGGGGCCAAGATAACGCAGCACCATCACGTCCCCGGCCTTGATCTTGCCGGCGAGGATCGCGGCAAGCGCCGATTGCTCGTCGTCGAACACGCGCGCCGGGCCGGTGATGACCGGGTTCTTCAGGCCGGTGATCTTTGCGACCGCGCCTTCGGGCGAGAGGTTGCCCTTGAGGATCGCGAGATGGCCTTCGGCGTACATCGGCTTGTCGATCGGGCGGATCACGTCCTGGTCGGCGCGCGGCGTGTCGGGCACGTCCTTGAGCACTTCCTCGATGGTCTGGCCGGTGATGGTGACGCAGTCGCCGTGCAGGAGGCCGGCCTTCAGAAGAATCTTCATGACCTGCGGAATGCCGCCGGCCTGGTGCAGGTCGACCGCGAGGTACTTGCCCGAGGGCTTGAGGTCGCACAGCACCGGCACCTTCTTGCGCATGCGCTCGAAGTCGTCGATGGTCCAGTCGACCTGGGCGGCGTGCGCGATGGCCAGGAAGTGCAGCACCGCGTTGGTCGAGCCGCCCGTGGCCATGATTACGGCGACGGCGTTCTCGATGGCCTTCTTCGTCACGATGTCGCGCGGCTTCAGGTCCTTCTTGATCGCCTCGATCAGCACCTTGGCCGACTCCTTGGCCGAGTTCTGCTTCTCGTCGTGCGGGTTCGCCATGGTGGACGAGTAGGGCAGCGACAGGCCCAGCGCCTCGAACGAACTCGACATGGTGTTGGCCGTGTACATGCCGCCGCAGGAGCCGGTGCCGGGAATGGCGCGCTTCTCGATCTGCAGCAGGTCCTCGTCGCTCATGTTGCCGGCGGCGTTCTGGCCCACGGCCTCGAACACGCTGACGATGTTCAGGTCCTGGCCCTTGTAGCGGCCCGGCAGGATGGTGCCGCCGTAGACGTAGATGGCCGGCACGTTGGCGCGCAGCATGCCCATCATGCCGCCCGGCATGTTCTTGTCGCAGCCGCCGACGACAAGCACGCCGTCCATCCACTGGCCGCCGACGCAGGTCTCGATGCAGTCCGAGATGACTTCGCGGCTGACCAGCGAGTACTTCATGCCTTCGGTGCCCATGGCCATGCCGTCCGAGATGGTCGGCGTACCGAACACTTGCGCGTTGCCGCCGGCTTCCTCGATGCCTTCGATGGCGGCATCGGTGAGCTTTTGCAGGCCGGAGTTGCAGGGCGTGATGGTGCTGTGGCCATTGGCCACGCCGACCATCGGCTTCTTGAAGTCGCTCTCTTCGTAGCCCATCGCGTAGAACATCGAGCGGTTGGGCGCGCGCGACTTGCCGTCGACGATGTTGATGCTGCGGCGGTTGATCGGGGTGTCAGCCATGTGGTGTGCCTCTCTCAGGGAATATCTCGTGGGGCGCCAAGTATCGGCCGCTTCTGTGATTGCCGCCAATCCATTTCAAAGCGACTATTGATATGCTGCATGAATGACAGCATTGATCGATCTGCGCGTCTGGCGGCAGTTCCTGGCGGTGGCCGAGGAACTCCATTTCGGCCGCGCCGCCACGCGCCTGCACATGACGCAGCCGCCGGTGACGCAGGCCATCGCGCAATTGGAGAAAGCGATCGGTGCGCGACTGTTCGACCGTACGCGCCGCAGCGTCGCGTTGACGCCCGCTGGCGCTGCGCTGGTGCCGGAAGTGCGCGAATTGCTTGCGCGAGCCCAGGCGCTGCCGGCACGGGCGCGGGCGGCCGCGGCGGGCGAAGTGGGGCGGGTGCGGCTGGCCTTTGTCTCGACCATCGGCTTTGAGCGGCTGCCGGCGTGGGTGCGTGAATTTCGCGCGCTGTGTCCGGCGGTGGCGCTGGAACTCGTCGAGGCCACCGGGGACGTGCAACTGGAGGCGTTGGCGCGCGGCGAGATCGATGCGGGCCTGGTGCTGCATTCGCCAGGCGCCGCGCCTGCGGGGTTGGCTCGACTGGCGGTGGCATCGGAACAGCTGGTGCTGGCCGTGCCGTCGCAGCACGTGCTCGCGGGCGTCGCGCAGCTCGCGCTCGAAGCGGTGCTGGCCGAGCCGCTGGTCGCGTTCCCGCGCCGCATCCTGCCCTCGGTGCACGACGCGATCCTGGCGCTGTACCACGGGGTCGGGCGCGTGCCCGAGGTGGCGCAGGAGGCGATCCAGATGCAGACCATCGTCAACCTGGTGTCGGGCGGCCTCGGCGTGGCCTGGGTGCCGGAGAGCGTCACGCAATTCCGGCGGGCGGGCGTGGTCTATCGCACGGCTGCCGAGTTTGCCGCGCCGCCCGGTCGTCGTCGCGCGGCGCTGGCGCTGCCCGGGTGCGAAACCAGCCTGGTCTGGCCGGCGGCCAGCGACAACCCGGCGCTCGCTCGCTTCATCGAATTTGTGCGGGAACGTGGCTTGGCACAATAGCCGGATGCTCATGTATCCCCACATCGACCCCGTTGCGCTGCAACTCGGGCCGATCGCCATTCATTGGTATGGCCTGACCTATCTGGCTGCCTTCGGTTTGTTCTGGTTCCTCGGCACGCGGCGCTTGCAGCACGAGCCGTTTCGCTCGCTAGGCGGCCCAGGCGGCTGGGAGCGCAAGGACGTGGAGGACATCCTGTTCCTCGGTGTCGCTGGCGTCATCATCGGCGGCCGGCTGGGCTATTGCCTGTTCTACAAGCCGGGCTACTACCTGTCGCATCCGTTGGAGATCTTCATGGTGTGGCAGGGCGGCATGAGTTTCCATGGCGGCTTCCTCGGCGTCATCGCCTCGATGGTCTGGTTCGCGCATTCGCGCAGACGGCCGTTCTGGCAGGTGATGGATTTCGTCGCGCCCTGCGTGCCGACCGGCCTTGCGGCGGGGCGGGTGGGCAACTTCATCAACGGGGAGCTTTGGGGGCGTTTCTCGAGCCCCGATCTCCCCTGGGGCATGGTGTTTCCGCAAAGCGGATCGATGCTGCCGCGCCATCCGTCGCAGGTCTACCAGTTCCTGCTGGAAGGCCTGCTGCTGTTCGTGCTGCTCTGGGTGTATGCGCGCAAGGAGCGCAAGCAGGGACAGGTGGCGGCGGTGTTCACCATCGGCTATGGCGTGTTCCGCTTCATCGCCGAATTCTTCCGCGAGCCGGACGACTTCCTCGGCCTGCAGGCGCTCAACCTGAGCCAGGGACAGTGGCTCAGCCTGCCGATGATCGTGTTCGGCATCGGGTTGTGGATCTGGGCGGCGCGTCGGCCGGCGGTGAGGGTCGCAACCCGCTGAGCCGGCGCCGTCGGCTCGCGTCGAAGCCCAAGTGCCGCGCGCGGTTCGAGTGGACATTCAATCCGTAAGGCTTAGGGCAGGTGGTTGTGAGTTGCGTGCGCGAGCTTTCACAATGAAGGCGTTTCTCGTTTCGGCGAGATGGCATGGCGTCAACCGCAATCAGAGAGGACATCGTGAGCGCAACGGAATGGTTCAAGTCGAAAGTGCCCATGGCACTCACCCTGCCGCGCTGGCCGGCTGCGAAGTCGCTCGCGAAGCCGAGCGCGCGTTCAACCCATGAGCGCCTGCAGGCGACGCTTCGCAAGTCCGACGAGGTGATGTCGCCGCGCGTGCTGCGCAAGGTGCTCACGGCCCTGGAGGCGGTGATCGACCCGCGCGTCAGCGAGGTCGAGGGCGGGCGCCGCGCGCATGCCGTGGCGCAGGAGTACCTGGCGGCCGGGCCCACCGAGCGCCGCGACCACTGGGCGTTGATGAGCGAGCACTTCGCCGCCGACGCGGAGACGCTCAAGGCCGCGCGCGACCAGCACCAGGCGGCTGTCGGCACACCCGAGGAAGGCCAGGCCGAGATGCGCTTGCGCCGTGCGCTGGTGTCGCCGCGCATGCGCCTGCTGCAGCGCTTCGCGGTCGAGCCGGCGGGCATGCGCTTCCTGGTCGACCTGCGCGCTGACCTGTTGCCGCACCTGAAGGCGGACCATCGCCTGCTCGCGCTCGATGGGGAACTGGAGCATCTGTTCTCCACCTGGTTCGACGTAGCCTTCCTTGAGTTGCGCCGCATCGACTGGGACTCGCCCGCGTCGCTGATCGAGAAGCTGATCCGCTATGAGGCGGTGCACGACATCAAGGGCTGGGACGACGTGAAGAACCGGCTCGACCACCAGGACCGGCGCTGCTACGGCTTCTTCCATCCGCGCCTGCCGAACGAGCCGCTGATCTTCGTCGAGGTGGCGCTGGTCGACCGCATCAGCGACGGCATCACGCCGCTGCTGGACGAAGCCGCGGTCCCGGTGCAACCCGCGAAGGCGACCACCGCGATCTTCTATTCGATCAGCAACACGCAGAACGGCCTGCGCGGCGTGAGCTTCGGGGATTCGCTGATCAAGCGCGTGGTCGAAACGCTGCAGGACGAACTGCCGCGCCTGAAGGTGTTCGCCACGCTGTCGCCGATCCCGGGCTTTCGCCACTGGCTGGTGAAGAACGCGGCCACGCTGGTGCCGCTGCTGGATGAGAAGCGCGGCAACGAACTCGGCCGGCTGATCGGCTCGTTGCCCCCCACCGCGGAGCGCTTGCTGGCCGCGGTGGAGGCGCCCGGTGCGCTCGCCGATCCGAAGTCGCCGCTGCGCCAGTGGCTGACGCAGTGCGCGGCGGAATACCTCGGTCGCGCCGTGACGCAGGGCAAGCCCGTCGATCCGGTGGCGCGCTTCCACCTGGGAAATGGAGCGCGCGTGGAGCGGCTCAACTGGGCCGGCGACCCGTCGGCCAAGGGACAGAAGCAGTCGTGGGGCCTCATGGTTAACTACCTGTACGACCTCAAGCGTCTCGATAAACATCGAGCCTGGCTGGCCAATGGCAGAGTGGCCGTCTCAGGCGACATAGAAGGCCTGTACTTCAAGAACTGATCAAGACGCGACGACAGGAGACACCAGGATGACCGAGAACTTTCAACGGCGGGACGTATTGCGATGGGCTGCGAGCGGCGCAGCCGTGTTGTGCGGCGGCGCGCGCGCCCAGTCCGCATGGCCCACCAAGGCGGTCACGCTGATCGTGCCGTTTCCAGCGGGCGGTGGTACTGACGCTTTCGCACGCCCGCTCTCGGCGCAGTTCACCAAGGTCGCGGGCCAGACGCTCGTCATCGACAACCGCGGCGGCGCCGGCGGCACGCTGGGCGCCAGCATTGCGGCCCGGGCACCGGCCGACGGCTACACGCTGTTCATGGGCGCCGTGCACCATGCGATCGCACCGTCGATCTACCCCAAGCTCGACTACGACATCGAGAAGGATTTCGTCCCGCTGATGCTGCTGGCCAATGCGCCGCAGGTGGTGGTGGTCAATCCGAAGCGGGTGCCGCAGAACACCATCCAGGAGTTCATCGCCCACGTGAAGAAGAACCCCGCCAGGATCAACTACGGCTCGGCCGGCGCGGGCACCTCGCACCATCTTGCGGGCGAACTCTTCAAGCAGCAGACCGGCACCTTCATCACCCATATTCCGTACCGCGGCGCCGGTCCGATGCTGCAGGACCTGATCTCCGGCAACGTGGACGTGTGCTTCGACGGCCTGGGCTCGTCGTCGACGCACATCAAGGGCGGTCGCATCAAGGCGTTGATGGTCGCGGGCGCCAAGCGCAACCCGGCATTCCCCGACGTGCCGTGCGCGGCCGAGGTCGGCCTGCCCGATTACACGGTCACCACCTGGTACGGGCTGTGGACGCCGAAGGGCACGCCGGCAGACGTGCAGGCGCGCATCATCGAGGACGTGAAGAAGTCGTGGGCTTCCGATGAGCTCAAGTCCATCTGGGCCGCCAACGGTTCCGAAATTCCCAACCTCACGAATGCCGCCTACGGCAACTTCGTCAGCGGGGAAATCAAGCGCTGGGCCGTGGTGGTCAAGGCCTCCGGCGCCAAGCTGGAATGAGCGGATTGGTCCGGGTCGTGCGCGAAGGCGCCATGGCCTTCGTCACGCTCTCACATCCCGGTCGCCTCAATGCCATG
The DNA here is from genome assembly GCF_018449755.1 of Variovorax sp. dw_954. Taxonomy (NCBI): domain Bacteria; kingdom Pseudomonadati; phylum Pseudomonadota; class Betaproteobacteria; order Burkholderiales; family Comamonadaceae; genus Variovorax; species Variovorax sp. dw_954. The sequence goes on from NZ_JAAVVD010000003.1 coordinate 378,556, forward strand.
TCGCGCGCGATGTGGCTCGCGCTGCGCGCTGCCTTCGAGGCCTTGTCGGCGGAGGAGGCATTGCGTTGCATCGTGGTGCGCGGCGAGGGCGGCGCCTTCTGCGCGGGCGGCGACATTTCGGAGTACCCGTCGTTCCGTTTCGAGGAGCGCAGCCTGCGTGCCTTTCATGAAGACGAGGTGTGGGCCGGCTTGCAGGCCATGCTCGATTGCCCGGTGCCCATCGTCGCGCAGATCGAGGGTGCCTGCATGGGCGCGGGCATCGAGATCGCAAGCTGCTGCGACATTCGCCTGGCCGCTGCTTCCGCGAAGTTCGGCGCGCCCATTGCCAAGCTTGGTTTTCCGATGGCGCCGCGCGAAGCCGAGTTGGTGCAACGCGCCATCGGCGACGTGCTGGCGCGCGACATGCTGCTCGCCGCCGGCGTCCACGGCGCGCAGCGCCTCTACGATGCCGGCTTTCTGCTGCAGGTGCTGCCGGACGATGCCCTGCCTGCCGCCGTGCTGGCCCATGCAGCCCGCATCGTCGCGCTCGCGCCCGCGGCGGCCCGCCTCAACAAGGCCACCTTTCTCGCATTGAACCGCTGCGCCGCGTCCGATCTGGTTCCAACTGCCTACCGCTACGCCGACTCGCCCGAACATCGCGAAGGCATCGACGCTTTCCTTGCCAAACGCCCTGCCGTTTTCTGAGACAACCATGACAACGACCAACGCCAATCTCTTCTCGGCCCTGCGCGCCGCGTTTCCGGCCAACCTCGACCAGGTGGCCATCGAAACCGACAACGGACTTCTCTATTCGTGGCGCGACCTGGACCGCGCCAGCGCGATGATCGCCAACCTGCTGGATGCGCTGAAGCTCGAGCCCGGCGCGCGCATCGCGGTGCAGGTCGAGAAGTCGGTCGAGGCGATCGCGCTCTACCTGGGCACGCTGCGCGCCGGCTACGTGTTCCTGCCGCTCAATACGGCCTACCAGAGCGCCGAGATCGAGTACTTCATCGGCAACGCGGAGCCGGCGGTGGTGGTGTGCACCAGCGACAACGCCGGCTGGGTCGGCGCGATCGCGCAGGCCGCCGGCGCGCACCATGTGTTCACGCTCAACGACGACCGCACCGGCTCGCTGCTCGACCTTGCCGTGCAATGCAGCGACCAGCACACGGTCGCGCAGATGGCGGAAGACGACATGGCCGCCATCCTCTACACCAGTGGCACCACGGGCCGCAGCAAGGGCGCGATGCTGACGCACCGCAACCTGCTGTCCAACGCCGAGGTGCTCAAGGACTATTGGGGCTGGACCGAGGGCGACGTGCTGATCCATGCGCTGCCCATCTTCCACGTGCACGGCCTGTTCGTCGCGCTGCATGGTGCGCTGCTCAACGGCAGCAAGATGCTGTGGTTCGGCAAGTTCGACCCGAAGGGCGTGATCGCCAGGCTGCCCGAGGCGACCGTGTTCATGGGCGTGCCGACCTTGTATGTGCGCATGCTGGCGGAACCTTCGCTGACGAAGGAGGCGGTGCGCAACATGCGCCTGTTCATTTCCGGCTCGGCGCCCTTGTTGATCGAGACCTTCAACGATTGGCGCGAGCGCACCGGCCACACCATCCTCGAGCGCTACGGCATGAGCGAGACGGCCATGCTCACCTCCAACCCGTACAACCCGGTGCAGGGCGAGCGTCGCGGCGGCACGGTTGGCTTCCCGCTGCCGGGCGTGCAGCTGCGCGTGATGTCGACGGAAGAGGGCGCCGAAGGCCGCGAATGCACCACCGACGAAATCGGCGCCATCGAAGTCAGTGGTCCCAACGTCTTCATCGGCTACTGGCGCATGCCCGAGAAGACGCGCGAGGAATTCACCCACGACGGATTCTTCAAGACAGGCGACGTCGGCATGACCGATGGCCTGGGCTACGTCACCATCGTCGGCCGCAGCAAGGACCTGATCATCAGCGGCGGCTACAACGTCTATCCCGCCGAGATCGAGGGCTACATCAACGAGCAGCCCGGCGTGGCCGAGAGCGCCGTCGTCGGCGTTCCGCATTCGGACTTCGGCGAGGTCGGCGTGGCCATCGTCATTGCGAAATCCGGCGCCACGGTGGATGGCGATGCGGTGCTGGCCACGCTGAAATCGCAGTTGGCCAATTTCAAGATTCCGAAGCGCTGCTTCGTGGTGCCCGAGTTGCCGCGCAACACCATGGGCAAGGTGCAGAAGGCGCTCCTGCGCGAGCAGCACAAGGGCCTGTTCGGGCCGCGCTGACGCTACCGTACTACTGCACCAGCAGCACAGAGATATCGGTCTCTGCAATCACCTTCGTGGTGACGGAGCCCATCAGCGCGCGGCCGAAGATGCCGTGGCCGTGGGTGCCCATCACGATGAGTTCGGCATTTACCTTGGTGGCAACCTTGAGGATTTCCTCGGCCGCGTTGCCGTGGCGCTGCTCGAGCGCGTAGCCGGTGATGCCGCGCGCGGCAAGTCCGTCCTTGACCGGCCCGATCACCTTGCTGTTTTCCTCGGCGTAGTAACCCTCCAGCACTTCCCTCCCCACATGGCGTGCCGCGTGATTCGGGATGCCGCTGCAGACATGCACCACCACGAGCTCGTGGCCGTCGACAAAGCTGGCGCGGTGCCGGGCCAGGTAGTCCATCGCCTTTTGGGTGTGCTTGCTGCCATCGACCGCGATCACGATTTTCATGACGTACCTCTTTCGATCTGGACACTCGCTTATACGCGGCGAGTCCACCGGATGAACAGAGGGGTCGAACCCGCATGCAGATCGGTTGTAAAAAAACCAACGGCCCTGCGATGAGGGCCGCTGATCTTTCGGAATAGGTGTCTGCAGTAGGGGGCACCGGACCCGCATCCTGAACCAGGGTTCAGGTGGGCGAGGGCAGCAAGACTTCGGGTTCATCTGACGCGAGATGATCACGCCCGTCAAGCGATGTACCAAGCCCTGCTCCGTAGAGCATTGGAACAAGGAAATATTAGGCCCGGCGCGTACTGCAGACGGTGTCGATTTTACGCCCCCGACGCCGTCGCGTAAGCCCTAAATTTCAGAGCAGATGGCCATCGCCGGCCAGTGCCTGATCCAGCCTCTGGATGAGTTGCGGCAAGCGCTGATCGGTGGTAACGGATTCTTCCGGTGCGGCGGTGGTCGTGACCGCGAGCAGTGCTGCCGCCGCGGCGGAGGTTGCGGCCTCGGACTGCACCAGGTCGAAGGCCAGGTTCAGCGATGCCAGCACCGCGATGCGATCGCGCGCCTTGACCTTGCCGGCATCGCGGATCTTGCACATGGCGGCATCGACCCGTTCGACTGCGCTGCGCAATTGCGCTTCTCCACCTTCGGGGCAGCCGAGCAGGTAGCTCTGGCCCATGATCTGAACTTCGATCTGCTTCATCGTCTCGACTGGAATTATTCGGTGGCGGGTGGTTCTTCGGGCAGGCGCTCGAGCATGGCGTCGATACGGGTGCGTGCCGCCGTGAGCCGCGCCTTGAGCGCATCGCGTTCGCGCGTCAGCGCGTCGACCTGTTCCTGCAATAGCGCGTTGGTGCGTTGCACCTCTTCATGGCGCACGAGCAAACGTTCGACTCGCTCGGCGATCTGGTCGATGGGGCTGGGGGCGGGCATGGCTGGGGATTGTATGTGGGGCCCGGCGAGCCACCCTGCGTGCTTTGTCACCCAGGCAAGGGGAAAACACTGCCCCTCCGCAGCCGTGCGGCAGCGGCCGCCGTGCGCCTAAAATCCGGGCCGTTGGTGCTCGGGCCGTGGTTCACGCGACCCAGTTCAACGGGAAGCAGGAGTCGACGCCGTGTCACCGGCCGACGCCACCTGCGCTGCCCCCGCAACGGTCAAGCAGACGGCGCCAGAAGCCCAGGCTTCTGGCGCCACTTTCACTCCACAAAGCCACTGGGCGCCCTGAAACAGGCGCCTGGGAAGGCGGGTGAAGGACGCACTGCCAGCCCGGATACCGGCCAACGAGGCGGCTGCCTGCGCAAGCAGGCGGCCATACGCCCAAGCACCGGCGGGGAAGCCGGTGACGGGCATTTGTCTGCGACTCTTTTCTCATCATGACTTCCTGCGATACCACCCCCCGGGCCACCACGCGTCTCCCGGCGGTCACGCTTGCGCTCGGCGCATTCGCGATCCTGCCTGCGCACGCGCAATCGGAGCCCCCGACCCTGCGCGAGACCGTGGTCACCGCCACCCGTACGCCGACGCGCGCCGACGAACTGGTGTCCGACGTCGTCGTCATCGACCGCGCGCAGATCGAGCAACTGGGCGAGCGCACTTTGCCCGAACTGCTGGCCCGCACGGCAGGCGTTCAGGTGTCATCGAATGGCGGCTCCGGCAAGCTCAGCAGCGTGTTCATCCGTGGCACCGAGGCACGCCACACCATCCTGCTGATCGACGGCGTGCGCTACGGCTCGGCCACGGCAGGCACGCCGATCTGGGACAACATCCCGGTCGACCTGATCGATCACATCGAAGTGGTGAAGGGGCCGGCATCCGCGCTCTACGGCAGCGACGGCGTGGGCGGCGTGGTGCAGGTGTTCATGCGCAAGGGCCAGCCGGGCGATCCGGCCTTCGTGCCGCGCGCGTCGGTCACCATCGGCAGCCAGGGCTATTCGCAGGAGGGGCTGGGCTTCAGCGGCGCCGATGGGGGCTTCACCTATTCGCTGGATCTGCAGCACACGCGCGACAAGGGCTTCTCAGCCACCAACCCACGCGTGCCCTTTGGCCAGTTCAACCCCGACCGCGATCCTTTCACGCAGGACGCCGGCACCCTCTCGCTCGGCTACCAGTTCAACAACGACTGGAAGCTCAGCGCGGGCGTGCTCTACGCCAACGGCGAGAACCACTATGACGACGGCCCCAACCGCGATACCTTCGGCGTCGTGCGCACTGAAACGGAATACGTTGGCCTGCAGGGCAGGGTGATGGACAACTGGACCACGCAGTTCCGCGTGGCGCAGGGCGTCGACCTGACGCAGGCAAAGGTGGCCGACGCCTTCAGCCTGCCGGGTCTCTTCCGGACCACACAGAGCCAGTTCAGCTGGCAGAACAACGTGACGACGCCGATCGGCACCGTGATCGCGGGACTCGAGCGAAACGTGCAGAGCGTGGACAGCGACACTGCCTACGACGTCACCAGCCGCTCGATCAACTCGGCCTTCGTCGGCTTGAACGGCAATGCCGGCGCGCACAGCTGGCAGCTCAATGCGCGGCGTGACGAGAACTCGCAGTTCGGCAACCACGACACCTGGTTCGCCGGCTATGGCTACCGCATTTCGCCGAACTGGCGCGTCAATGCGTCCTATGGCACGAGCTTCGTGGCGCCTTCGTTCAACCAGCTCTACTACCCCTTCTTCAGCAACCCGCGGCTGCAGCCCGAGGAAGGCAAGAACATCGACGTCGGCATCACCTGGACGGAGGGCGCGCACAGCGTGAAGCTGGTCGGCTTCGACAACAAGATCACCGGCTTCATCACGAACACCACCACTCCGGAGAACATTCCGCGCGCCCGCATCCAGGGCTGGACGCTGGGCTACGACGGCGCCTTCGATGCGCTCGGCGTGCATGCCAGCTACGACAAGCTGGATCCGCAGAACGAACTCACCGGCAAGATGCTGCCGCGCCGCGCGAAGGACCAGGTCAATCTGGGCGTCGACTATTCGACGGGGCAATGGAAGTTCGGCGTGACGGCGCTCTATGTCGGCCAGCGCTATGACGACGTTGCCAACACGCTTTCCACGCGCCTGGGGAGCTTCACGACCGTCGACCTGTTCGGCGAGTACAAGCTGACGCCGGAATGGACCGTGCAGGCCCGCGTCGCCAACCTGTTCGACGCCACCTATGAGACCGCCTATGGCTACAACCAGCGCGGGCTCAGCGGCTTCCTGACGATGAAGTGGGCGCCACGCCGATGAGGATGTCGAGGCTGCTGTGTCTCATGGCCTTGTGCTGGCTGGCGGGGCCGGCGCAGGCGCGGGGCGCGGTCAGCCTGGTCGACGATCGCGGCGTGGAGGTCACGCTGGCGCAATCGCCGCGGCGCATCGTGTCGATGCTGCCGTCGTTGACGGAGACCGTCTGCGCGCTGCAGGCGTGCGAGCGGCTGGTCGGCGTCGACAGCTATTCGAACTGGCCCGCGGCTGTGCAGGCATTGCCGCGCGTGGGCGGCCTGGAGGACGCGAACGTCGAGCGCATCGTGGCACTCAAGCCGGACCTGGTGTTGCTGGCCAAGGCCGCGCGCGTGACGGACAGGCTGGAGGCGCTCGGCCTCAAGGTGCTGACGCTGGAACCACGCTCGATGAAGGACATGGAGCGGGTGCTGGGCCAACTCGGCCGCGTGCTCGACCGCGAGGCCGAGGCTGCGGCGATGTGGCTGCAGATCGATGGCGGCGTCAACCGCGTCGCCGCCGCGCTGCCTGCGAGCGCGCGTGGCAAGCGGGTGTACTTCGAGGTCAGCAGCGGGCCGTATGCGGCCAGCGAGTCGTCGTTCATCGGCGAGACGCTGGCACGGCTGGGTGCTGTCAATGTCGTGCCCGGGTCGCTCGGGCCCTTTCCCAAGCTCAATCCCGAGTTCGTGGTGCGTGCGGATCCGCAGGTCATCATGGTGGGGGACCGCAACGCGGTGGCCTTGGCCGGGCGGCCAGGGTGGGGGCGCATCGATGCGCTGCAGGCGGGGCGCATCTGCGTGTTCACGCCCGCGCAAGGCGATGTGCTCGCGCGCCCCGGTCCACGCATGGCCGAGGGCGCCGGCATCATGGCCGATTGCCTGAAAGACAAGTTCAAGTGACCAAGCCCGGGTTTGCCGTTGCGATCGTCGTCGTGAGCCTCGTGCTGGGGCTGGTGGGGGCGAGCATCGGCAGCACCGGATTCGAGAGCGTGTGGAGCGCCGCCAGCGACGCGACCGCGCTGCAGATCGTGCGCGACATCCGGCTGCCGCGCACGCTCGGCGCCTGGTTCGCAGGCGCGCTGCTGGGCCTGGGCGGCGCGCTGGCGCAGGGGCTGTTTCGCAACCCGCTGGCCGACCCGTACCTGTTGGGCAGTGCGTCGGGTGCGAACTTCGGTGTGTGCCTGCTGCTCGTGGCATTGGGCACGTCCTCCGCGCTCGGGCCGGCGGCGGGGGGATGGGCCGCGCGCCTGGGCATGACGGGCGCCGCCTTCATGGGCGCGGTGGCGGCCGTGCTGGTCACGCTGAGCCTGGCGCGCGGCGTGCAGCAGACGCTGCGCCTGCTGCTGGCGGGCGTCGTGGTCGGCATGGTGCTGGGCGCTGCGAGTGCGTTGGTCGTGCTGTGGGTGCCCGACATCATGCGAGCCATGCAGGCCTTCATGCTGGGCACCACCGGCTTCCTCGGCTGGCCGAACGTGACCTTGCTGGCCGGCGCGCTGGTGCTGTGTCTGCTGCCTGCGCTGGGGCTGGCGCGCGCGCTGGACGCACTCACGCTGGGCGAGGCCAGCGCGTCGAGCCTGGGCATTGCCCTGCCGCGCGTGCGCGTGGTGCTGGTGGCGGCGCTGGCGCTGGCCACGGGCACGGCGGTCGCGCAGGTCGGGCTGGTGGCATTTGTCGGGCTGGTCGCGCCGCACCTGGTGCGCGGCGTGGTCAAGCCGACGCACGGATGGCTTGTGGGCCTGGCCTCGTTGATGGGAGGTGCGTTGCTGCTCGCGGCCGACGTGGTCGCGCGTTGGCTTGTCGCGCCGCAGGAGTTGCCGGTGGGCGTGGTGACGGCCCTGCTGGGCGGCGGCTACCTGTTGTGGCTGATGCACAGGAGGTCGCTGTGACCGCGGTTGCGGCGCTGGCTGCGCAGCGACTGCAGGTCTCGCTCGGCGGAAGGCTCATCGTGGACGTTCCGCAACTCGCCTTGCCCAGGGGACGCTGGACAGCGGTGGTCGGGCCCAACGGCGCCGGCAAGACCACCTTGCTGAAGGCATTGGCGCGCTTGCTGCCGATGCAAGGCAGCGTGCAGTTGCTGGGCCGTCGCATGGAGGAGTGGCCGGCCAAGGCCCGCGCCTGCACGCTCGCCTGGCTGGGCCAGGGCGAGCCGGGCGCCGACGACCTGTTGGCGCACGATGTCGCGATGCTCGGGCGCTTGCCGCACCAGGCGTGGCTTGCCGCGCCGAGCGCGGCAGACCGTGCGGCGGTCGAGCGTGCGATGCGCAGGACGCAATGCTGGGAATGGCGGGATCGGCCGTTGGGCCAGTTGTCGGGCGGGGAGCGCCAGCGTGTGTTGCTGGCCCGCGCGTTTGCGGTTGAGGCCCAAGTGCTGCTGATGGACGAGCCGCTTGCCAATCTCGATGCGCCGCATCAGGCGGACTGGTTGCTGGCGGTGAGGGAATTCGTTTCAGCGGGTCGAACGGTCGTGAGCGTCCTGCATGAACTGGGCATGGCGCTGCATGCCGACGAAATCCTCGTGCTGCGACGAGGTCGAGTGGTGCATCAGGGCGCTGTCGACGAGTCCGTCATGCATGCCGCGCTTCGGGATGTGTTCGACAACCGGATCGAAATCCACAGGGTCGCAGACCAATGGGTGGTGCTGCCTCGATGAAGGCGCAAGAGCAGCCGCCCCCGGCCGCCCCCGCTGCGAGATGGGTCAATAAACCCCGAAGACCTTCAGCAGGATGATCACACCGAGCGGCACGCCGCAGATCCAGAGAATGACGCTTTTCATGAGGTGCTCCAGGTGAGTTTGAGTGCATGCACTGTGGCTTGCGACGTATGCCTTTGGTGCAGGATGGCGCACGCGTTCGGGGTGAGAGGGGGACTACATTGGTCCTCCGTAAGACATTGACTCTATTGGCGCAATGAATGCGCGCGTACGATGATTGCGCCCCAACCCAACATGCACGCCAGCCCCATGTTTCCCCCGTTGTCGTTCGCGTCCCGGCGTGCCGGGGGCGTGCCGTGAACGCGCGCTGCGTCATGGTGCTCGGCACGACCAGCGGCGCCGGCAAGAGCTGGCTGACCACTGCCCTGTGCCGCTGGCATGCACGCCAGGGCCTCAAGGTCGCGCCCTTCAAGGCGCAGAACATGAGCAACAACGCGCGCGTGGTGGAGGGCGGCGAGATTGGCAGCGCCCAATACTTCCAGGCGCTGGCCGCAAACGCCACGCCGGACGTGCGGATGAATCCCTTGCTGCTCAAGCCCGAGCGCGACACCCACAGCCAGGTCGTGCTGATGGGCAAGGTGAGCGAATCGCTTTCTGCATTGCCGTGGCGGGGCCGCAGCGAAAAGGTCTGGCCGCAAGTTGCGCAGGCGCTGGACGGACTTCGCGCGGAGAACGATGTGGTCGTCATCGAAGGCGCGGGCTCGCCGGCCGAGATCAACCTGATGGGCAGCGACATCGTCAACCTGCGCGTGGCGCGGCATGCCGACGCGCGCTGCCTGCTCGTCACCGATATTGATCGCGGCGGTGCGTTTGCGCACCTGTATGGCACCTGGGCCTTGCTGCCCGTGGAGGATCGGGCGCGGCTGGCGGGCTTCGTGCTGAACAAGTTCAGGGGTGATGCCGCATTGCTGGCCCCTGCGCCCGAGATGCTGAAGGACATGACCGGCATCCCGACCGTAGCGACGCTGCCGATGTGGTGGCAACATGGACTTCCGGAGGAAGATGGCTTGTTCGATGACCGCATGTCCCCAACCCAGCCGTTGCCCACAGGGGCAAGGCGCGAAGATGTCACGGTCGTGGTCTATCCGCGCATCAGCAACCTCGATGAGTTCCAGCCGCTGAAGAACATTTCCGGTGTGCGCCTGCGCTGGGCGCGCAGCGCGGCCGACCTGGCCGATGCCGGCACGCTGATCCTGCCCGGCTCCAAGCACACCAGCAGCGACCTCGCCTGGCTGCGCGCGCAGGGCCTGGATCAGGCCATTGCCGCACATGCCGCAAGAGGCGGTCGGGTGCTGGGTGTGTGCGGCGGCTTGCAGATGCTCGGCGAGGCCTTGATCGATCCGCATGGCGTCGATGGCAACGCTCCGGGCCTGGGCCTGCTGCCGGTGGTCACGCGCTTCGAGCGCGACAAGACCGTGCGCCATCGCACCGCCAGCTTCGGCGCGCTGCGCGGGCCGTGGAGCGCGCTGTCGGGCATCGCGGTGCGGGGTTACGAGATCCACCACGGCCAGACGCTCGCGCACACGGCGATGGCCGCGGCAGGCGCCCATGCGCACGCGGTGATGGACGACGGGTTGGCCTGGCAGAACGATGCGGGCAACGTGCTCGGCATCTACCTGCACGGCCTGTTCGAGGATGCCACCGCGTTGCATGCGCTGTTCGGCGCCACGTCCCCGACGCTGGACAGCGTGTTCGATGGCCTCGCCGACTACATCGAGCGTCATTTCGACGCGGGCGTCCTGCGCTCGCTCGCGCTGCAAGCACCATGAGGCTCTGGTTGCTGCGCCATGCCCAGACCGACGCCGACCCGGGCGTGTGCTTCGGCTCGACCGATATCAGCGTGTCCGTGGAGGCCACGCAGGCGCTGGCCCGCCAGATCGCGCCGCTGATTCCAGCCGATGCGGCGGTGAGTTGTTCACCACTGCAGCGCTGCGCCGAACTGGCGCTGGCCATCGAAGCCATCCGGCCCGAGTTGGCCGCCAGCGCCGACACCCGATTGGCGGAGATGGACTTCGGCGCCTGGGAGGGACGCGAATGGTCCGCCATCTCGCGCGCGGAGTTCGATGGCTGGATCGGCAACTTCGCCGATGCCCATCCCGGTGGCACCGGCGAGAGCACCCGCCAGTTCATGCGGCGCGTGGGCGACGCGTTCGACGAATGGCAAATCTCGGAGCGCGACGGTTTCTGGATCACCCACGCGGGCGTCATCCGGGCGACGCAGTTGCTCGCGCGCGGGGTGCGAGTGGCAATGCGTGCCGAGCACTGGCCGCAAGCGCCGATCGAGTTCGGCGAGTGCATCCTGATCGAGGTCTGACCGGGCGCTTCAGCGACTTTGCTGCCGCCACTCGGCTTTCCACATCCGTTGCAACTCCGACGCGACGGGTGGCGGCGGATTGCCCACCAGCATGTCGCGGTTCACGCGATGCACCAGCGCGTAGACGACCCCCGTCTCGGGCGCGTAGAGCTGCACGGCGTTGTTGTCGAAGCAGTCGTGATCCTTGCAGAAGGCGTTGAACGCATAGCGTGAGCCGGCCACGTTGACCCAGCGCGGTGGTGGCGCCGGTCCGTTCATCTGCGCCAGCCACGGCTCACGGGCGTCCGCGCCGAGCGCCTTGCGCCAGGTCGCCCTGAAGCTCGGCGAGGCGATGACCATGTCGACGTTGCCGCCGGTTGTCACGGGCGGTGCGGGTGGGGGTGCGGGTCGCGCTGCGGCATTCGGCTGCTGCCCCGCGGCGGGATTGCATGCGCGATAACGCAACTGCTGCAGGCTCGTGCCGAGCGCGGCGGCCGTCTTCCCGCTGGCGTTGATCTCGATGAAGCGGCCGCGCGGGTCGCGGTAGATGATGAACAGCAGTTCCGAGCCGCCCCGCACCTCGCTCATCAAGGTCATTTCGTAGTTGCGCGGTGGCGAGTTGCCGAAGTAGGAGGCGGCGGCCTGCGGCTTGCTGCCCGTGAGCCGTTGTCCGTCGCGTTCGACCAGCAGTCCGTCAGGTTCGACCCTCAGCCTCGGCGCAGCGGGGTTCGCGCAATCGGCCGACCAGATGCCGCCGTAGAGGGCCATCACATCCGGCGGCAGGCGTTGTGCCTGCGCTGGCGATGCAGCCAGGACACCGAGCAGGCTGGTTGCCACGGCGATGAATGCACGGTGCGTCGGGAAGGAAGCCACAGGGTTCTCCTGAAATGCCTCCCTGAAGTGCATGCGAACGCAGCCTTGAAGTCAACCGGCTTTTGGCGCTGGCGTCTTCGGCTTGAAGTCGCAATAGGCCGCCACCGCGCACTGCCAGCACTGCGGCTTGCGCGCGATGCACACGTAGCGGCCGTGCAGGATCAGCCAGTGGTGCGCATGCAGGCGGTACTCGAGTGGCACGCGCTTCTCCAGCTTCAGTTCGACCTCGAGCGGCGTCTTGCCGGGGGCCAGTCCGGTGCGGTTGCTGACGCGGAAGATGTGCGTGTCGACCGCCATCGTTGGCTCGCCGAAGGCGACGTTGAGCACCACGTTGGCCGTCTTGCGGCCGACGCCGGGCAGGGCCTCCAGTTCCGCCCGTGTGCGCGGCACCTCGCCGCCATGCTGCTCGACCAGCATGCGGCAGGCCTCGATGAGGTGCTTCGCCTTGCTGCGGTAGAGGCCGATCGTCTTGATGTAGCTCTCCAGCCCTTCCACGCCGAGGTCGAGGATGGCCTGCGGCGTGTTCGCGACCGGATAGAGCTTGCGCGTGGCCTTGTTGACGCCGACGTCGGTGGCTTGCGCGGACAGCAGCACAGCGGCCAGCAGTTCGACCGGCGTTGTGTATTCGAGCTCGGTTTCCGGCGTCGGGTTGGCGGCTTGCAGGATGGCGAAGAAGGGGGCGATGTTGTCTTTTTTCATGGCGTGGGGCGGGCGTTCGGCAGGCCGGATTCGAAGCGTTGGCACTGGGCGCGAACCCCGGCGTCCACCGCGCGCCAGACGCGCTCGGGAAAATCTGGCGGCAGTTCGCGCTCGACGCGTTGCAGTGCGGCCGGGGCGTTGTGCACGAGGTCGCACATGCGCTCGAAGGTGCCGTCCACGCCCGCCTGGGTCGCCAGCGCCTGCCAATGGCGGGTCTGGATGCTCGCCAGGTTGTAGTGCGCGCTTTTCGATCGGAGCGCCATCGCGAGTCTTGCCTTTTGCCACGGCACCTGGCTGGCGCCTTTGCCGATGATGGGCCACGCCGAAATCACGTCGTACAAGGGCGTCATGTCGTAGCCGCCGCCACGGCGCAGGAAGATGGAGTGGTTCTTGGCATGGCCATCGGTCGCGGCCAGCAGCCAGAACGCGAGCTGCGTGAGCACGAAGCGCAGGCGGTCGGCTTGCGCCTCGTCGCTGGCCGCGAGCAGCGACAGGCATTCGCGCATGCCCGGTCCGCCGTCGCTTTCATATTTGCGTTGCGCGGGCGTACCGGTGGCCTGGCAGAAGTCTTCCTGCGGCAGTCGTGCGATCCAGCGGCCGACATCCATCCAGCGCCGGTCGAAACGCTCCACGATGAGCGCCTTCTGGTTGTCGAAGCGTCCGATCTCCGTGCCGGCCACCGGAAAACCCAGGGCTGCCAGCAGGCGAGCGCACAGCCACTCGTTTTCGACGGAGTCGGTCATGTTCGCCCGCATGTTGCCGACAAGCCCCAGCGGCAGCTTGAAGATATGCGTCGTCGGCGTCGCGCCGTGAGGGCGGTGCCAACGGTCGCCCAGGCGCAGCAAGGCGGTCTTCTCCTGCGCGCCGGCGATGGAGATACGAAAGTCGTCCTCGTCGGCGGCGAGTTGGCCGAGCACCGGATCAGCCGTGACGTTGCGCAGCGTCTGGGCGACCTGGGCATCGCTCAGTGGCTCGCTGTCGATCCGGTCGACCGGCCCCGGCGCCTGGCCTGCGGGAAGCAACTGGACCGCGCCCACGCAATCGCGGCCGATGGCCGCCAGCAATTCGGCGGCTTCGATGCTGGCGGCATGAAAGCGCCGGCGCAGGCGCTCGCGGATGCGGTCGCTGTCGGGCAGCAGGTTGTCGAAATAGTCTTCGACGGCAGGCCCGCGCAGTTCCTTCGTGCCTGCCGGGATGGGCAGCGACAGGGACAAGGCCCGGACGTTCGGTGAGCGCAGCCATCCGTCGTCGTAGCGCAGCGCCGGCACGCCGGTACGCGACCAGAACCACGCGCCGACGTATTCGCCGTTCATCCATATGTCGAGTTCGGGGTGTGCCACGCCCTACCAATCCGCCGTTGGCATCTGCGCGGTGACGACCGTCGCGGGCGGGGAGGGCGGCGCCAGCAGCAGGCGTGTGTCGAGTGCGTGCAGTATCTGCATCAGTTGCGCGACGCTGACGGCGCCGGGATCCTTTTCAATGTCGGCGATGCGCGTTTGCTTGACGCCGATCCGCGCGCCCAGTTGCGTCTGCGTCAGCTTTTGCGCCTTGCGCAGCGATTTGAGATGCGTCGACAACTGCGAAGGTGAGTGGACAGGGATTTGCATGGATACCGCTTACGGGTGGTAAATGCACAATATCTCTTTAAGGCGATTTTGTCAAAAAATCACTTTTGAGCGATTTACCTTGGATCTGGGATTTCGCCACAATGGCGGACCCTCCAGCGAGAACCTTCCATGCAATTCGCCACCCGCCTCGACAACGTCGAAACCTCCGCCATCCGCGAACTCTTCAAGCTGCTGGGCACGCCCGGCATCATCAGCTTTGCCGGGGGCTTTCCGGACAGTGCGATGTTCGACGTCGAGGGCCTGAAGGAGGCCAGTTCCAAGGCGCTGAACGAGGAAGCGGGCGGGGCGCTGCAATACGGCGCCACCGAAGGCTACGAGCCGCTGCGCTCGCAACTCAGCAGCTTCATGAAGACCAAGGGTGTCGAGGTCGACCCCACCGGCCTGATCGTCACCACCGGTAGCCAGCAGGCGCTCGACCTGCTCGGCAAGACCATGATCTCGCCCGGCGACAAGGTCATCGTCGAAGGCCCGACCTTCCTGGCCACGATCCAGTGCTTCCGCCTCTACGGCGCCGAACTCATCAGTGCGCCCATTGACGCCAACGGCGTGAAGACGGATGAACTCGAAAAGCTGATCGTCGAGCACAAGCCCAAGTTCGTCTACCTGATCCCGACCTTCGGCAACCCGAGCGGCGCGATGCTGAGCCTGGAGCGCCGCAAGAAGGTGCTTGAGCTTGCCGTGAAGTACCAGACGCTGGTGGTGGAAGATGACCCGTACGGCGACCTGTACTTCGGCGAAGCGCCGCCGCCGTCGATCATGGCGCTGACAAAGGACGTGCCGGGCAGTCGCGAACTCGTTGCGCATTGCGGCTCGCTCAGCAAGGTGCTGAGCCCCGGCCTGCGCATCGGCTGGATGATCGCGCCGGCCGAGTTGCTGGCCAAGGCCACGATGTGCAAGCAGTTCAGCGACGCGCACACCAGCACCTTCGCGCAGGCGACCGCCGCGCAATATCTCAAGAGCGGCCGCATGCCGGGCACGCTGGCCCATGTGCGCAAGGTCTACGGGGAACGTGCTGCCGCCATGGGCGCGGCGCTGAAGCGTGAACTCGGCGATGCGATCTCGTTCGAGCAACCCGGCGGCGGCCTGTTCTTCTGGGCACGGCTCACGGGCGCCAACGGCAAGCTGGCGGACGCGAACGTGCTCGCGAAAAGGGCCATCGAAAAGCTCGTGGCTTTCGTGCCCGGCGCGCCCTTCTTTGCCGCGAACCCCGATGTGTCGACGCTGCGCCTGAGCTTTGCCACGGCCAATGTCGAGAAGATCGAGGAAGGCATCGCGCGCCTCGGCAAGGCTCTTTGATTCAGGGCGAGCGGTGCAGGCGCGGTGCTGACAACAAGGCCAGGTTGTCGGTGATCGCTGTGTCGACCTGGCGGTATTTGCCCGTCATCTTCGACAGCGTCATGATGGTCTGAAGCGCCTTCAGGTCCTTCACCGTGGGCGCCACCTTGATCTGCGCGATGGCCGCCGCCGCGTTGCCGCCATTGATCAGCGCCATCACCTTGCCAGCCCAGTCGTTTGCGCGCGCCATGTGTTCACCTGCTTTCTGAAACAACGCCGACTTTACGCGCGGCGTTAGCATGCCCCATGAGAAAAACCTTTCAGCTGCGCCCCGAAGGCAAGCACCCCGACCGCGTCCTCGACGCCGTCAAGCACGAAATCCGCAAGTACATCAAGCGCGAGCGCCGCCGCGAACTGCCCGAAGGCGTCGACTTCTGGGACTTCGACTGCAAGTTCGGCACTGCGCAAGACACCGCCGCCACGGTGCACCTGGCCGAACTCACCGGCCTGATCGACGGCATTGCCAAGGCGGAAGGCCCGCAGTTCTACCTCGAGATCCTGGCGAAGCACGGCCAGCGCACGGCCCGGCCGGCGCCACCGGACACCGAATAGACAGACGCGACAACGGCCGACATACAAATCCGGGCATGTCGGCCTACAGTGAAGCCCCCCAACCACAGGCTTCATCCATGGCGAAATCCGACAAGAGCAAGAAGACCGAACTCATCCAGCGCCGCAAGGCCCCGCTGACCACGCCCAGTGACCTGAAGGCCGGTGCGACGGCCGACATCGCCGCCGCGCTCAACGGCGTGCTGGCCGATGTGTTCGCGCTGTACCTCAAGACCAAGAACTTCCACTGGCACATGAGCGGGCCGCACTTCCGCGACTACCACCTGCTGCTCGACGAGCAGGGTGACCAGCTCTACGCCATGACCGACCCGCTGGCCGAGCGCATCCGCAAGGTGGGCGGTACCACGCTGCGATCGATCGGCCACATCGCGCGCATGCAGCGCATCAGCGACAACGACGCCGACTACGTCGACCCGCTCGACATGCTGGCCGAACTGCGCGAGGACAACAAGACGCTGGCCGCCCGCCTCCGCGAAGCGCACAACGTGACCGACGAGCACCGCGACATCGCGTCGTCGAGCCTGCTCGAGAACTGGATCGACGAGACCGAGCGCCGCACCTGGTTCCTGTTCGAGTCGAGCCGCGCCGGCGTGGCCTGACGAAAAGCTACAGGCGCGCGTCGGCCAGCGCGAGGCCGTGGCGTGCTTCGACCGGCTGGAGCGCCGCGGCGATCGACGGATGCAGGCGCACACCGTTGCGCATCTGCGATTCCCGCCGTGCAAGGCCACCCTGGCCCGGCAGTCGCACCGGCTTCGAGGAGTCAACCGGGGCGTTGTCGCGGCATTGCTGCGCGACATGGTCCATCTGGCGCAGGAACGCATCCTTGCCGCCGAACGCGTTCAGGTCGTGCATCGTGACGTAGACCGTGGCGCCCCAGCCTTCCGCCGGGTCGGCGCGGCCGTGGCCCGCGAGGCCGGCCGTGAGCGTCTCGACGAGCAGGGCCATGCCGTAGCCCTTGTGCCCGTGGCTGAGTCCGCCCACCGGAAGCAGCGTGCCCGGCGGCTGATCGAACAGGGCCTGCGGGTTGTTTGTCGGCTTGCCGGTGGCGTCGATCAGCCAGTCCTCGGCAAAGGTCTCGCCGGCCGCGCGCTTGCGATTGCTCATGCCGTTGGTCGTGATGGAGGCCGAGATGTCGACCATCACGCCGCCCTGCGTCAGCGGAAAGCCCATCGCCAGCGGATTGGGCGTGAACACGGCCCGGGTTCCGCCGAAGGGCGCGACGCTCGCCGTGTTCGGGTCGGAGCAGGCCAGCACCATCAGCATGTCTTCTTCCAGCGCGCGCAGCATGTAGACCGCGAGGCAGGCGATGTGGTGGCTGCGGCGAATCACGAGCGATGCGGTGCCGAGTTGGCGGGCGCGCGGCACGAGCAGGTCCATGCCCTGTTCCATGAGCCACGGGCCGGGCAGGCGCATGCCGTCCCACAGCACCGCAGCGGGGCGATCGGACAGGACTGTCGGCGCGCCATCGCGCGTCATGCCACCGGATTCGAGTTCCTTCACGTAGCCCGCGAGCAGTGCGAGGCCGTGCGTGTCGTGGCCGAGCAGGTCGCCTTCGACCAGCGTTCGCGCGACCACGGCGGCCATCGGCGCGGCAAGGCCGGCCTTCTGCAGCAGGGCGTCGGCAAAGGCGGTCAGCGCATCGGCGTGGTAGAGCGGGGTGTCGTCGTTCATTCGGGCTTTCAGGTGTGCGAAGCGCCTGGAGGGCAGCGCGGGCTCAGCGGCAGATTTCCAGCAGCCGGTCGAGCCCGCCTTCGTTGATGGCGACCATCGCCTGCTCGCGCACCTTCGGCTTGGCGTGATAGGCGACCGACAGGCCGGCCTCGCCCATCATCGGCAGGTCGTTGGCGCCATCGCCGACCGCGATCGTCTCGGCCGGCGAGATGCCCAGCAGCGAGGCCACTTCGAGCAGCGTGCGGCGCTTCTCCGCGCCGTCGCAGATGTCACCCCACGACTGCGTGACGACGCGGCCGGTGAGCTTGCCGTCGGCTTCGTCGAGCAGGTTGGAGCGTGCGAAGTCGATGCCCAGGCGCTCCTTCACGCGGTTGGCGAAGAAGGTGAAGCCGCCGGAGACCAGCAGCACTTTCATGCCCACGCCCTTGCACGCGTTCACGAGTTCAGCGGCGCCGGGGTTCAGCCTCAGGCGCTCGTCATAGACCTGCTGGAGCGAGGTGACCGGCACGCCTTCGAGCAGCGCGACGCGGCGACGCAGGCTTTCCTTGAAGTCCTTGATCTCGCCGCGCATCGTCGCCTCGGTGATCGCGGCCACCTCGGCCTTCTTGCCGACCGCATCGGCAATCTCGTCGATGCACTCGATGTTGATCAGCGTCGAGTCCATGTCGAAGGCGATCAGCTTGTAGTCGGCCAGTTGCAGGGGCGGGGTGAGGCGCTGGAGGACCAGGCTTGGCGCGGTATTCAGGGTCGTTGTCATTCAGTCGTACCAGTCTTCGAATAAATACGTGTGCGGCACTTATGCCGTCGCCACTTCCGCCTTCTTCGGCTGCCCCAGACTGCGCAACACATCGCGCACCAGCTGCGCCCGGTCCTTCGGCTCCTTCAGCTCCCGCTCGATGCGCAGCTTCTCATTGCCGGCCAGCTTGATGTGCTTGTTCTTCTGGATCAGCTGGATGATCGCGAGCGACTCCACCGGCGGGTCTTTCTTGAAGGTGATGTGGATGACGCCAGGCGCCGCATCGACCTTGACCACGCCATAAGGCCGCGCCAGCACGCGCAAGCGGTGCACGTCGATCAGCGTCTGCGCCTGCGGCGGCAGCTTGCCGAAGCGGTCGACGATTTCCTCCAGCAGGATGTCGATCTGTTCCGAGGTCTTCGCAGTCGCCAGCTTCTTGTAGAACGACAGCCGCAGGTGCACGTCGCCGCAATAGTCGTCCGGCAGCAGGGCAGGGGCGTGCAGATTGATCTCGGTCGTCACGCTGAGCGGCGAGAGCAAGTCAGGCTCCTGGCCGGCCTTCAGCGCGCGAACGGCTTCGCTCAGCATCTCGTTGTAGAGCTGGAAGCCGATCTCCATCATGTTGCCGCTCTGGTTGTCGCCCAGCACCTCGCCGGCGCCGCGGATCTCCAGGTCGTGCATCGCGAGATAAAAGCCTGAGCCCAGTTCCTCCATCTGCTGGATCGCATCGAGCCGCTGCGATGCCTGCTTGGTGAGGCCCTCGATGTCCGGCACCATCAGGTAGGCATAGGCCTGGTGGTGGCTGCGGCCCACGCGGCCGCGCAACTGGTGCAACTGCGCCAGGCCGAACTTGTCGGCGCGGCTCATCACGATGGTGTTGGCGGTCGGCACGTCGATGCCGGTCTCGATGATGGTCGAGCACAAGAGGATGTTGTAGCGCTGCGCCACGAAGTCGCGCATCACGCGCTCCAGGTCGCGCTCGGGCATCTGGCCGTGGGCGACGGCGATGCGGGCCTCGGGCAGGATCTCCTCGAGCTTCTGGCGGCGGTTCTCGATGGTCTCGACCTCGTTGTGCAGGAAGTAGACCTGTCCGCCGCGCTTCAGTTCGCGCAACACGGCTTCGCGGATCACACCGTTGCCCTCGGTGCGCACGAAGGTCTTGATGGCCAGTCGGCGCTGCGGCGCGGTGGCGATCACGCTGAGGTCGCGCAGGCCTTCGAGCGCCATGCCCAGCGTGCGCGGGATCGGCGTCGCGGTTAGCGTGAGCACGTCGACCTCGGCGCGCATCGCTTTCATCGCCTCCTTGTGGCGCACGCCGAAGCGGTGTTCCTCGTCGATGATGAGCAGGCCCAGGTTCTTGAACTGAACCGATTGCGAGAGCAGCTTGTGCGTGCCGACCACGATGTCGACGGTGCCGTCAGCCAGGCCCTTGGCGGCAGTGTTGATCTCCTTGGTCGAGCGGAAGCGGCTCATCTCCGCGACTTTCACCGGCCACTTGCCGAAGCGGTCGACCAGCGTCTGGTAGTGCTGCTCGGCGAGCAGCGTGGTCGGCGCGAGGAAGGCGACCTGCTTGCCGCCGGTCACTGCGACGAAGGCTGCGCGCAAGGCCACCTCGGTCTTGCCGAAGCCGACGTCGCCGCAGACCAGCCGGTCCATCGGCTGCGGCGAGATCATGTCCTGGATCACCGCGTGGATCGCGGCCTTCTGGTCGGCCGTCTCCTCGAAGCCGAAGTCGTTGGCGAAAGTCTCGTAGTCGCCCGCCGAGAAGCGGAAGGCATGGCCCTGGCGCGCGGCGCGGCGGGCGTAGATGTTGAGCAGTTCGGCAGCGGAGTCGCGCACCTGCTCGGCCGCCTTGCGCTTGGCCTTTTCCCATTGGCCGGAGCCCAGCTTGTGCAGCGGCGCCTCGTCCGCGCTCACGCCGGTGTAGCGGCTCACCAGGTGCAGTTGCGACACGGGAACGTACAGCGTCGCCTTGTCCGCGTATTCGAGGTGCAGCATCTCCTGCAGCACCGGTGAGCCATCGGGGTTCTTGCCCTGGCCCAGGTCCATGTTGACCAGTCCGCGATAGCGCCCGATGCCGTGCGCCGAATGCACGATCGGATCGCCGATGTTGAGCTCACTCAGGTCCTTGATCAGCGCCTCGACATCGCTGACCTGTTCCTGCTTCTTGTTGCGGCGGCGCGTGGTGGGCGCGGTCGCGAACAGCTCGGTCTCGGTGACGAAGTCGATGCCGGCCTCGAGCCAGGCAAAGCCGGACGCCAGCGGCGCGGTCGCGATGCCGATGCGTTCTTCGCCATGGGCCTGGAACTCGGCCAGTGTGTCGAAGGCCGGCGGGTTCACGCCGCTGGCGCGCAGGAAGTCGAGCAGGCTCTCGCGTCGCCCGGCGCTCTCGGCCAGCACGAGCACGCGCTGCTGCGTATTGCGCAGGTGCGTCTGCAGGCGCTGCAAGGGCTCTTCCGCGCCGCGCACCACCGACAACGGCGGCAGCACTTCGAACTCGGCGAAGGGCGTGACCTCGCCGTCGCCGCTGCGCAGCGCCAACTGCGCATGCGGTTTGGCCCGCGAGTAGAACTGTTCCGCGTTCAGGAACAGGGCTTCCGGCGGCAGCGCCGGTCGCTCGGGGTCGCCTTGCACCAGCCGGTAGCGCTCGCGCGTGTCGGTCCAGAAATGCTGGAACGCCGGCTCCATGTCGCCGTGGAGGACCACGGTGGCGTCGGTGCCGAGGTAGTCGAACACCGTCGCCGTCTCCTCGAAGAACAGCGGCAGGTAGTACTCGATGCCGGCGGTCGCGACGCCGTTGCCCATGTCCTTGTAGATGCGGCTCTTGGTGGGATCGCCTTCGAGCAACTCGCGCCAGCGGCTGCGAAAGCGCGCGCGCGCATCGTCGTCCATCGGGAACTCGCGGCCGGGCAGCAGGCGCACTTCCGGCACGGGGTAGAGGCTGCGTTGCGTGTCGGGGTCGAAGGTGCGGATCGAGTCGATCTCGTCGTCGAACAGGTCGACGCGGAACGGCTGGCTCGACCCCATCGGGAACAGGTCGATCAGCCCACCGCGCACCGCGTATTCGCCCGGGCTCACCACCTGCGTCACATGGCTGTAGCCGGCCAGCGTGAGCTGCGCCTTGAGCTTGGACTCCTGCAGCTTCTGCTTCGTCTTGAAATGGAAGGTGTAGCCGGCCAGGAAGGCCGGCGGCGCGAGGCGATAGAGCGCGGTGGTCGCGGGCACCAGCACCAGGTCGGCCTCGCGCTGGCTGATGCGCCACAGCGTGGCAAGACGCTCGCTGATCAGGTCCTGGTGCGGGGAGAAGCTGTCATACGGCAGCGTCTCCCAATCGGGGAACAGCGCGCAGCGCAGGCCGGGCGCGAAGAACACCAGTTCGTCGATGAGCCGCTGCGCGTCATTGGCGTCGGCGGTGAACACGGCGACGGCGCGGCCGGCCGCTTTCTCGCGTTCGGCCAACCGTGCAATCAGCAGCGCGTCGGCGGAGGAGTGCGGCCGAGGCAGCGTGAAGCGCTTGCCGGCGACGAGGGCGGGGAGATCCATGGCGTAGATGCGAACAATGCAGAACACCCCGCGCCAACGGGCGAGGGGTGTGCGGGGGCGATTCTAGAATGGCGGCCCTTTTGCTGCCGTGCCCCATGTCCCAATCCCCTGAGCGCCTGTTTGTCGTCATTCCCTGTGCGGGCACGGGCAGCCGTGCGGGCGGCGCGGGGCCCAAGCAGTACCGGCCGATTGCGGGGCAGCCGATGGTCGGGCGCACCGTGGATGTCTTTCGCGCCATGGGGGACCGTCTCGCGGGCCTGATGCTCGTGGTCTCGCCGGGAGATAGAGCCGTCCGTGCGGCGCTGCCCGACTTTCCGCGCGACGGCGAGTGGTTGTTGGCCAAGGGTGGCGCGACCCGGGCGGCGACTGTCCTGGCGGGATTGCGCGGGTTGCTGGCGGTCGGCGCCACGCTGCGCGACTGGGCGTTGGTCCACGATGCGGCCCGGTGCCTGTTGACGCCCGCGCAGGTCGAAGCGCTGATCGCCGCCTGCCGGGGCGATGCCGTGGGTGGCTTGCTTGCGCATCGTCTGGCCGACACGCTCAAGGTCGCGGACAGCGGCCAACGCGTGAAGGACACGCTGGAGCGCAGCGACAAATGGCTGGCACAAACGCCGCAGATGTTTCGCATCGGCATGCTGATCGATGCGCTGGAGATGGCGGGCGACAGCGTCACCGATGAAGCCGGCGCCGTCGAGGCGCTCGGGCTGGCGCCGCTGCTGGTCCCGGCCAGTGCGCAGAATTTCAAACTCACCTACCCGGAGGACTTCGCGCTGGCCGAAGCGATCCTGAAAGGGCGCGACGCATCATGACCGCAGGCTTTCCGTTCCGCATCGGCGAGGGTTGGGACGTTCATCAGCTCGTCGCAGGTCGCAAGCTGTTTCTCGGCGGCGTGGAGATTCCGCACATCACCGGCCTGCTCGGCCATTCGGACGCGGACGTGCTGCTGCATGCCATCACCGACGCGCTGCTTGGCGCCGCGGCCCTGGGCGACATCGGGCGGCACTTTCCCGACACCGACGCCCAGTTCCGGGGTGCCGACTCGATCGTCCTGCTGGCCGAGGCGGCACGCCGCGTTCGCGCCGAGGGTTGGCAGATCGGCAACGTCGACAGCACCGTGATTGCGCAGGCACCGAAGCTGGCCCCTCACATCGCCGCCATGTGTGCGCGCATTGCGCAAGCGCTGGCGATCGAGCCCGGCCAGGTCAACGTGAAAGCCAAGACGGCGGAGAAACTCGGACCGGTCGGCGGAGGCCGCGCGATGGAAGCTCGCGCGACCGTGCTCCTGCACCGTTGATCAGCCGCTCTGAATAGAGCTAAGCGGCTTGCTTCGGCACCGACGGCTTGACGCCGGCGGCCGCCCGCGGCATCCGGATATGCGCCGCCAACCCGCGCCCCGGCGTACTGGTGAGTGCAAAGGTCCCGCCCATGCGATCGATGTTCTTCGCCACGATCGACAGGCCCAGCCCCGCCCCCGCAGCCGAGGTCCGCGCTGCATCGCCCCGGAAGAACGGCTTGGTCAACTGCGACAGCAGTGCGGGTGCCACGCCCGCACCATGGTCGCGCACCTTGATCAGCACCGCGTCGTTGTGCGCCTGCGCCTGGATGTTGATGTCCGCCACGCCGCTGGCCGGCGACTTGCCGTAGCGCCGCGCGTTCTCCACCAGGTTCGAGATCACCCGCGTCAGCTCCACTTCGTCCGCCATCACCGCCAGGTCGGGCGCCACGTCGACCTTGATCTTCACGTCCTCATGGTCCTGCACGGCATAGGTGCAGGCGTCGATCACGTCGCGCAGCATCACCGGCTTGAAGTCCACGTGGTCCGGCCGCGCGTAGTCCAGGAACTTGTCGATGATCGAATCGAGCTGGGCGATGTCGGCGGCCATGTGCGCACGCGCGTCCTCGTCTTCCACGCTCATCTCGGTCTCGAGCCGCAGGCGCGCCAGCGGCGTGCGCAGGTCGTGCGAAATGCCGGCCAGCATTACCGCGCGGTCCTGCTCGATCTTGGCCAGCTGGTCGGCCATGCGGTTGAAGCCGATGTTCACCGCGCGGATCTCGTTGGTGCGGGCGCGCTCGTCGAGCCGGTGCGCCTCGTACTCGCCGTCGCGCACCTCGCGCGCCGCCCGCGACAACTGGCTCAGCGGCCGGTTGATGAATCGCGTGATCAAGGCGGCGCCGGCCAGCGACAGGGCCATCGCCGTGATCAGCCAGACCAGCCAGGTGCGCCCGCCAACCCGGCTGAAGCGCGTCGGGTCGAGCAGCAGCCAGTAGTTGTCCGTCTCGATCGTGAAGCCGATCCACAGTCCCGCCTGGTTGTTGACCTGGCTCGCGACCACCGTTCCTTCGCCGAGCCGGTCGATCAGTTCCTCCGTCACGCGCTCGTCCAGCGTGCCGCTGGTGTAGGGCTCGAAGCGATCGACGGGTTCGCGCGGCAGGATGCGTACGCCTTCCTGGTCGGCCAGGGTCTTGATCAGCGACACGCGCGTGATCGCGTCCGAATACACCAGCGCCGCCCGCGTCAGGTTGACCAGCGAGGCGATCTGGTGCGCCGTCTGGATGGCGCGCGGCTCGTACTCGAGTTGCCGGAAGGTCTGCAGCCAGGCCACGGTGCTGCCGACCAGCAACAGCGCCAGCAGGAAGAAGGTGCGCCAGAACAGGCTGAAGCCGACCTTCAGCCGCGCGCCGCGCGAAGCCGACCCGACGCTCTCGAGCGGGCTCGGCAGGGTCAGCTGCGAGCTGTCTTCGGGCAGCGGGGCGCCTTGTGTGGTCCGGGGTCCGGTGGGTGGAGGCACGCTGCTCAGGTCGTGCCGTCCGGCACGAAGACGTAGCCGACGCCCCAGACCGTCTGGATATAGCGTGGCGCCGCGGCGTCGGATTCAACCAGCTTGCGCAAGCGCGAGATCTGCACGTCCAGGCTGCGGTCGAAAGGCTCGAATTCGCGGCCGCGCGCCAGCTGGGCCAGCTTTTCACGCGACAGCGGCTGGCGCGGATGGCGCACCAGTGCCTTGAGCATGGCGAACTCGCCGGTGGTGAGGGAGAGCTCCTCGCCGTCCTTGCGCAGCGTGCGCGAACCGAGGTCGAAGCTGAAGGGGCCGAAATTCACCGTCTCGTTGTCGGTCGAAGGCGCACCGGGCGCTTCCAGCGGCGGCCGCCGACGCAGCACCGCGTGCACGCGCGCCAGCAGTTCGCGCGGATTGAAAGGCTTGCCCAGGTAATCGTCCGCGCCGACTTCCAGGCCGACGATGCGGTCCACGTCCTCGCCCTTGGCGGTCAGCATGATGATGGGCGTGCGGTCGTTGGCGGCGCGCAGGCGGCGGCAGACCGAGAGGCCGTCTTCGCCCGGCATCATCAAGTCCAGCACGATCAGGTCCACGGTGTCGCGCAACAGGATTCGATTCAGCGCCTTGCCGTCCTCCGCGACGATCACTTCGAACCCTTCTTGCGTCAGGTACCGGCGCAGCAGATCTCGGATGCGGGCGTCGTCGTCGACGATGACGATCTTGTCGGTGCGGGCAGGAACTTGAGTCATTTCAGCAACGGTGAATTTGTAACAACGCTGATTCTGTATGCGTTGTCACCCCATTGAGGTAGTTTTGGCATTTGTCTGACACTAAGTTACAAAACTTGCGGAAGCATGCTTTACCTCTCCCAGCCTGGCCGTTGACGGTGGCAGAGTGGGTCTGTTAAGACTTTTGGCACCCAATGCAGCCCGTCCTCAGAACCTTGTCCCTGGTCCTCGTCGCCGTCTGTGCGCACGCGCATGCGACGCACGAAGTGGTCGTCGGCGAAAGCGCCCACCGCAGCGAATTGCGCACTGCAGTCCAGTTGAACCGCGCCGCGCAGGTGGCCCAGGTCCAACGCGAGGACGCGATGGCGGGGCGCCATCTCAACCCCGCCGAGCGCCTCGAACTGCGGCAACAAGTGCGACGGCAGTGGTCCGAATCCGCCAATGCATCTCCACCCCGCCCGGCCGAATCGCAATCGGCCGGGCGCATCATTCCCGCGCCCGCTCTTGCGCCCACCGCGACTCCGATCGCCGACGCCCAGCCCATCCGTACGCTCCCGGGCACGGAGCGAAACCAGCGGCCCTGATTGACGCCTGCGCCTCCCACTCGAAAGTCCACCCCTTGAACGCCATTCGATGGATCGCGGCCTGTGCCGTGCTGGCCGGCGCCAGCGCGGCCTCCGCGCAGACCCCGCCGCCCCAGAACGTCCTGCAGTTGTCCGCCAGCGGCACGGTCGAAGTGCAGCAAGACCTGCTGAGCATGACGCTGTCCACCACGCGTGACGGCGCCGACGCCGCCGCCATCCAGGGACAACTCAAGAGCGCCCTCGACGCCGCGCTGGTGGAAGCGCGCAAGAACGCGCAGCCCGGGCAACTCGATGTCCGCACCGGGAACTTCAACCTGGCCCCCCGCTACACGCGCGACGGCAAGATCAGCGGCTGGGCCGGCTATGCCGAACTCGTGCTCGAAGGGCGCGACTTTCCCCGCATCACCCAGGTGGCAGGCCGGATCACCACGCTCACGGTGGGCAACGTCGGATTCGCGCTGAGCCGCGAACAGCGCACCAAGGTGGAGGCCGAAGCCCAGACGCTCGCCATCAACGCCTTCAAGCAGAAGGCCGACGAACTCGCGAAGGGTTTCGGCTTCGCCGGCTACACGCTGCGTGAGGTGTCGGTCAACGCGAGCAGCGGCGACCCGATTCGCCCGCGCATGATGGCCGCGCAGGCCAAGTCGATGGCGTCTGATTCGGCGGTGCCGATCGAGGCCGGCAAGACCAGCGTCGTGGTCAACGTGTCCGGCTCCGTGCAGTTGAAGTGACCGCCGCTGCGGTTGATGCGGCTTGAGCTTCGATCCCGCGAGGGCCGGCGCGGCCTGACCTTGGGGACCGTCGGCGCTTCGCAGGGCGCGGTCGCCCTGCTACTGCGCCGTCCAGCCGCCGTCCATCTGCCAGGCCACGCCGCGCACCTGATCGGCCGCCGGAGAGCACAGGAACACGGCGAGCCCGCCGAGCTGATCGACCGTCGTGAACTGCAGCGATGGCTGCTTCTCGCCCAGGAGTTCTTCCTGCGCCTGGCTCACCGAAATACCTTCGCGCGCGGCGCGATCGTCTATCTGCTTCTGGACCAGTGGCGTCAGCACCCAGCCGGGGCAGATCGCATTGCAGGTCACCCCGGTCCTGGCCGTTTCCAGCGCCACCGACTTGGTGAAGCCGACGATCCCGTGCTTGGACGCCACGTAGGCCGACTTCTGTGCCGAAGCCACCAGACCATGTGCGGAGGCGATGTTCACGATGCGCCCCCAGTTGGCCTGGCGCATGGCCGGCACGGCAAGACGCGTGGTGTGGAAGGCGCTCGTCAGGTTGATGGCGATGATGGCGTCCCAGCGCTCCGCCGGAAAGTCCTCGACATTGGCGACGTACTGGATGCCGGCGTTGTTCACCAGGATGTCGACCCGGCCGAACTTCGACGCGGCGAACTTCATCATGTCCTCGATCTGGTCCGGCTTGCTCATGTCCGCGCCGTGGTACTCGACTTGCACGCCCAGCGCGGCAACTTGCGACCGCGGTCCTTCCGCGTCACCGAAACCGTTGAGCACGATGTTCGCGCCTTGTTGCGCGAATGCTTTCGCGATACCCAGTCCGATACCACTGGTGGACCCCGTCACGAGGGCGGTCTTGCCTTTGAGCATGTTGATCAATCTCCGGATGAATTAGGATGCATCGACAAGATTACCAGCAGCCGCAGCGGCCTCTTTTCATGACCGAACCCACCCTCCATTTCATCCCCTGTAACGACGCGGCAGGCGGCCACCGCATGGCTTGGTGGCAATGGGGAAATCCCGCAAGTCCGCACCTCGTGATGTGCGTGCATGGCCTCACCCGGCAAGGGCGAGATTTCGATGAACTCGTCAAGGCTTTGCTCGCGCGCGCCGACGGCAACGTGCGCGTGGTTTGCCCCGATGTCGTGGGCCGCGGCGCGAGCGACTGGCTGCGCGACCCCAACGAGTACCAGCTTCCGCTCTATGCGGCCGACATGCTCGCGCTGCTCGCGCAATTGCAGCGCGAACAACCCATCGCCACCTTCGACTACGTCGGCACCAGCATGGGCGGCCTGATCGGCATGGTGCTCACGGGCAATCATGAACTGCCATTGCCGGCGCCGATCCGTCGCCTGGTGCTCAACGACGTCGGCCCGGTCATCAATCCGGAGGCGATCAAGCGCATCAGCGCCTACGTGGGCCAGAGCGGGCGATTCGCCTCGGTGGCCGACGCTGCTGCCGCGATGTGGTCGATCTCGACGACATTCGGCCCGCACACGCCGACACAGTGGATGGAGCTGTCCCGCCACATGGTGGTACCGGCCTCGCGGCGCAGCGCCGACGGGCGCGCCAAGGTCACGCCCGAAGCCGACCCCGAGGACCATGCCTTCCTGCTGCACTACGACCCGTCGATCGGCGCGCCCCTGCGCGCGCTCACGCCGGAAGGCATCGCTCAATCCGAAGCCGTCATGTGGTCTCTCTATGACGGCATCACCGCGCAAACCCTGTTGCTGCGCGGCGCGGTGTCGGATCTGCTCTCTCCTGCGACGGCGCAAGCCATGACGCAGCGCGGCCCTCGCGCCAAGCTCGTCGAATTCGAGGGTATCGGACATGCACCGACCCTCGTGGCGCCGGATCAGCACGACGCGGTCAATTCGTTCCTGCTTTCCCCGTGAAGCGCGAACTCGGCAGTCCTGTCCCCGGAAAATCATCGGAGTCGATGGTCGTCGACTACCCCCTGTCCGCCGCCACGGCCGACAAGACGCCCGTGCAGGCCAACATGCTGGCGCGCGCCCGCGCGTTCGCCGAACCGCTGATCGCCGACGAGACGCTCGACACCGGCGAGAACACGATGGCCCATGCCGACGCCGTCGCGGCCATCGTCGCCGCGATGGGCGGCTCGGAGGCGATGCAGGCGGCCAGTTACCTGGTCTATTCGTGCCAGCACCTGAACCGTCCGCTCGAAGTGATCGCCAAGGTGTTCGGCGACAACTTTGCCGCGCTGGCGGTCGAGACGACCAAGCTGGTCCATGTCCAGAAGCAGACCCGTTCGGCCGCCGTCGGCGCGCACACCGACGGCGCCAGCAACCAGACGGAGAACGTGCGCAAGATGCTGCTCGCGTTCTCACGCGACCTGCGCGTGGTGATGCTGCGGCTCGCCTCGCGGCTGCAGACGCTGCGCTACGCCGCGGCCAGCAAGCGGCCCGTGGCGGAAAGCGTGGCGCGCGAGTCGTTGCAGGTGTTTGCACCATTGGCCAACCGCCTGGGCATCTGGCAGGTCAAGTGGGAAATCGAGGACCTGTCGTTTCGCTTTCTCGAACCCGAAACCTACAAGCTCATCGCGCGCCTGCTCGATGAAAAGCGCCGTGAGCGCGAAGGCTACGTCGAGCAGTTGCGCCTTCGACTCGAAGCGGACCTGCAGTCGCAAGGCGTGCCGGCCAAGGTGCAAGGCCGCCCGAAGAACATCTTCAGCATCGTCAAGAAGATGCGCGGCAAGTCGCTCGACTTTGCGCAGGTGTTCGACATCCTCGCCCTCCGCGTGGTGGTGAAGGACGTGAAGGACTGCTACGCCGCACTGGCCTGGGTGCATTCGCACTTCCAGCCGATCGATGCCGAGTTCGACGACTACATCGCGCGCCCGAAGGCGAACGGGTACCAGTCGCTGCACACGGTGGTGCGTGAGGTGGTGGACGGCGTCGCGGGCAAGCCCATCGAGATCCAGATCCGCACGGAGGAAATGCACGACCATGCCGAACATGGCGTCGCCGCGCACTGGGCCTATAAGGAGGCGGGTCCCAAGGGCTATGTCGGCGTGTGGGCCGGCGGCGAGTACGACGCCAAGATCGCCGTGCTGCGCCAACTGCTGGCATGGGAACGCGACCTGTCCGGCGGCCAGCAAGGGCAGGGCCTGTTCGACGACCGCATTTACGTGCTGACGCCCGACGCCGCCATCGTCGAATTGCCGCAAGGCGCGACGGCGGTCGATTTCGCATACACGGTGCATACCAGCCTGGGCCACCGTTGCCGCGGCGCGCGCATCGACGGCGCGATGGTGCCGCTCAACACGCCGCTGCAGAACGGCCAGACGGTCGAGATCATCGCGGCCAAGGAGGGTGGCCCTTCGCGCGACTGGCTCAACGCCGAACTCGGGTACCTGGCCAGCCATCGGGCGCGTGCCAAGGTTCGCGCCTGGTTCAATGCCCAGGTCACGCACGAGACCGTGGCGCGCGGACGCGAGGCTGTCGAAAAACTGCTGCAGCGCGAAGGAAAGACGGCGCTCAAGCTGGAAGACCTGGCGTCCCGGCTCGGCTTCAAGTCGGCAGATCACCTGTTCGAGGTCGTTGGCAAGGATGAGTTCTCTTTGCGCACCATCGAGACCCTCCTGCGCCCGCCCGAACCGCCGCCGAGCCCCGACGACGGAGTGCAAATCCGCAAGCCGCGCGCCAATGAAAAGGCCGTGCAGGGCGGCGTGCTGGTGGTCGGCGTGTCGTCGCTCATGACCCAGCTTGCCAAATGCTGTCGGCCGGCACCGCCGGATGCCATCAGCGGATTCGTCACGCGCGGACACGGAGTCAGCATCCATCGTTCGGATTGCAGCAACTTCCGCACGATGCGCACCCAGAATCCCGAGCGCGTGATCGAGGTCGAGTGGGGCGCGAAGAAGGGGGAGGAGGGCGCCGTCTACGCCGTCGACGTGGCCGTGGAGGCGTCGGACCGCCAGGGTCTCCTGCGGGACATCTCGGAGGTCTTTGCGCGGGAGAAGATGAATGTGATCGGCGTGCAGACCCAGTCGATCAAGGGCACTGCGTGGATGACCTTCACCGTCGAGATTCCAGACGCCGCGCGCCTCGCGCAAGTCCTGGGCGTCGTCGGCATGGTCGACGGGGTGCGTCACGCGCGCCGTCGTTGATGACGTTGGCTAGGCTGGCGCAAAAACCCATGCTATAATCGATGGCTTCACACATCAGGCCCATAGCTCAGCTGGTTAGAGCGCTTCCTTGACATGGAAGAGGTCGGCGATTCGAATTCGTCTGGGCCTACCAAATTTCTCGGTGTTGAACGGATCAAAGCCACTCGGTCGAGTGGCTTTTTCCTTTGGCGGATCATTCGATCCTCCACCTCACGAGGTAGTTAGCCCATTAGCTCAGTGGCGTTTGCAGCACTGGTTGTGTTAGCTTTAGTGTCTCTCGTGACAACCCGGAAACCAAGCGAATCATGCCCTCGACGCCGCCTTATCCGGCGACCGAAGAACTTCGGCTCGCTTCCCTGCTGCGACAGGCCCCGCTTGAATTTGCACGCGTGGTGTATGGCCTGAATGACCGGGCCAGTGGCCGTGCCGGCACCATGGCGGCCGAAGAAGTCGCCCGCACCGTGCGCCAGGGCGTGCCGGTCACGCGCGAACGTGCCGAGCAACGAGCCCGCGCCTACCTTCCCGTCGCAGGCCACGAGCACTGCCCGCGCTGCTGGGTTTTCAATGGCATCAAGAGCCCTTTGCACTTCCGCGAGGCCAGTGAAGACCGCCCTGAAACCGCGATCTGCAAGGTCTGCGGCGCGGAGTACACCAGCTCCCTCGAATAGCCTCGCAACCCTCGAAACTCACGACGCTGTCCGTCAGGGTAAACCTTGGCGCAGTGCAGCAAACCCGCTCCCTAGAATGCCTTGGGCGTGGTCGCTTCCGACCTCAAGGAGATCTAGTGCAGAGTAAGAAAGTCGGTGGAAAGCCGGCCATACGGGTCATCAAGAAGTACCCGAATCGGCGGCTCTATGACACTGACACCTCCACCTACATCACGTTGGCGGAGGTCAAGCAACTTGTCATGTCAAAGGCATCATTCGTGGTGCGCGACGCCAAGAGCGGTGACGACCTGACGCGCAGCATCCTGCTGCAGATCATCCTGGAAGAGGAGGCCGGCGGCGCACCGATGTTCACAGAGCAGGTGCTCGCCAGCATCATCCGTTTCTACGGCCAGGCCATGCAGGGATACATGGGCCCCTACCTGGAGAAGAACATCCAGGCCATGACCGAGATGCAGGCGCTGCTCAAGGAAAAGGCCCAAGGGCTCACCCCCGAGATGTGGGCCAACTTCATGAGCATGCAGTCGCCGATGCTGCAGGGCCTCATGGGCAACTACGTCGAGCAGTCCAAGAATGTCTTCCTGCAGATGCAGGAGCAGATGCAGAAGAACACCGAGCAGGTCCTGGGCGCCTTTGGCATCAAGCGTCCCTGAAACTGGCACGACCGGCGATAGCTGGGACAATACGGGGTTATGAGCGAAGTTGCACTCCCCGAACGCGCGGCCACGTCCGCCGCACCCAAGGTCGGCTTTGTCAGCCTTGGATGCCCCAAGGCCCTGACCGATTCCGAACTGATCCTGACCCAACTGAGCGCAGAAGGCTACGAGACCTCGAAGACTTTCGAGGGCGCTGACATCGTCATCGTGAACACCTGCGGCTTCATCGATGACGCGGTGAAGGAGAGCCTCGACACCATCGGCGAAGCGCTGGCCGCCAACGGCCGCGTCATCGTCACCGGCTGCCTCGGCGCCAAGTCCGGTGCCGACGGCGGCAACATGGTGCGCCAGATGCACCCCAGCGTGCTCGCAGTCACCGGTCCGCATGCGACGCAGGAGGTGATGGATGCGGTCCATGCCAACCTGCCGAAGCCGCACGACCCTTTCATCGACCTTGTGCCGAACACCTTCGGCATCGCGGGCCTCAAGCTCACCCCGCGGCACTACGCCTATCTGAAGATCAGCGAAGGCTGCAACCATCGTTGTACCTTCTGCATCATCCCGTCGATGCGCGGCGATCTGGTCTCGCGTCCTATTGGTGATGTGCTGAACGAGGCCAAGGCCTTGTTCGAAGGCGGCGTGAAGGAACTGCTGGTGATCAGCCAGGACACCTCGGCCTACGGTGTCGACACCAAATACCGCATGGGCTTCTGGAACGGCAAGCCGGTGAAGACGCGCATGCTCGACCTTGTGAAATCGCTGGGCGAGATTGCGGAGCCTTATGGCGCCTGGGTGCGGTTGCACTACGTGTATCCGTATCCGAGCGTCGACGAGGTCATCCCGCTCATGGCCAGCGGTCAGGTCCTGCCGTACCTCGACGTGCCGCTGCAGCACAGTCATCCGGCAGTGCTCAAGCGCATGAAGCGGCCGGCGAGCGGAGAGCGCAACCTGGAGCGCATCGCCAAGTGGAGGGAGATCTGCCCCGAGTTGGTGATCCGCAGCACCTTTATTGCAGGTTTTCCCGGCGAGACCGAAGAAGAATTCGAACACCTGCTCGACTTCATCCGCGAGGCCGAGATCGACCGCGCGGGTTGCTTTGCCTACAGCCCGGTGGCGGGTGCGGCGGCGAACGAGATTCCCGGCATGCTGCCCGAGGCCGAACGCGAATCGCGCCGTGCGCGGTTCATGGAGGTGGCGGAGTCGGTGTCGATCGCGCGCCTGCGCCGCCGTATCGGCGCGAGCATGCAGGTGTTGGTCGATTCGGCGCCCGGCATGGGACGCAAGGGCGGGGTGGGTCGCAGTTACGCGGATGCGCCGGAGATCGACGGCGTCGTGCGCCTGTTGCCGCCCGAGAAGATCAGCAAGACGCTGAAGGTCGGTGAGTTCACCCGTGCCCGCATCGTCGGCGCCGAGGGCCACGACCTGGTGGCGGTGCCTGTATGAGGGCGCTGTAAAAATGCGCCGAGGCGCTGCCGTTCAGGCAACAAAAAAGCCACCGGAGACCGGTGGCTTCATTTGCAAGATCCTGGTAGGGGATCTTTTTAACTTGGTGCCCAGAAGAGGACTCGAACCTCCACGATGTTACTCGCTAGTACCTGAAACTAGTGCGTCTACCAATTCCGCCATCTGGGCCCACATGACTGCATAAGCAGTTATGTTTTGATTTCAGTGTAGAAAGAGATTGTATCATCAAAAATAGCACCCATCCCAGCGGCTTGCTGGATGAAGTTGAAGGAACTGTCCAAGGCCATCGTGACGGGCACGGATTCGTGCAGCGCGACGACGGCGAAGCTGACATCTACCTCCCCCCGAACGAGATGCGCGCGGTGCTGCACAAGGACCGCGTCAAGGCGCGTGTCGTGCGGCAAGACCGACGCGGGCGTCCGGAGGGGCGGGTCGTTGAAATCGTCGAGCGGCCGGAGCAACCCATCATCGGACGGCTGCTGCATGAAGGCGGCATCTGGCTCGTCGCGCCGGAAGACAAACGCTATGGCCAGGACGTACTGATTCCGAAGGGCGCGACCGGCACGGCCAAGACCGGGCAGGTCGTGGTCGTGCAACTGACGGAACCGCCTGCGCTGTTCGGCCAGCCCGTGGGACGCGTCAAGGAAGTGCTCGGCGAGATTGACGATCCAGGCATGGAGATCGAGATTGCTGTGCGCAAGTACGGCGTGCCGCACGAATTCTCCGAAGCCTGCATCGCTGCCGCGAAGGCGCTGCCCGACAAGGTTCGTCCCGCCGACAAGAAGGGCCGCATCGACCTCACCGACGTGCCGCTCGTCACCATCGATGGCGAGGATGCACGCGACTTCGACGATGCCGTCTACTGCGAGCCCGCGAAGGTCGGCCGCGCGAAGGGCTGGCGCCTGCTGGTGGCCATTGCCGATGTCAGTGCCTATGTGCAGACCGGCTCGGCCATCGACATCGATGCCTACGATCGCGCGACCAGCGTCTACTTCCCGCGCCGCGTCATTCCGATGCTGCCGGAGAAACTGTCCAACGGCCTCTGCTCGCTCAACCCGGAAGTCGAGCGCCTGTGCATGGTCTGCGACATGCTGGTCGCTGCCGATGGCGAGATCTACGCCTACCAGTTCTACCCGGCCGTGATGTTCAGCCACGCCCGCTTCACCTACACGGAAGTGGCTGCCATCCTCGCCAACACACGCGGCCCGGAAGCGGCCAAGCGCAAGGACCGGGTCAAGGACCTGCTCAACCTGTCCGACGTCTACAAGGCCCTGCTCAAGCAGCGCGGCAAGCGCGGCGCCGTGGACTTCGAAACGACAGAGACACAGATCGTCTGCGACGACGCGGGCCGCATCGAGAAGATCGTGCCGCGCACGCGCAACGAGGCGCACCGGCTCATTGAGGAAGCGATGCTCGCGGCCAACGTCTGCAGTGCAGACTTCATCGCCGAAGGCAAGCATCCGGGTCTGTACCGCGTGCACGAAGGGCCGACGCCGGAGAAGAAGGAAATCCTGCGTGGCTACCTCAAGGCCATGGGTGTGGGCCTGTCGATCACCGACGATCCGAAGCCCGGCGAGTTCCAGGCGATCGCCGACGCCACCAAGGAGCGCCCCGACGCGCAGCAGATCCACACCATGCTGCTTCGCTCGATGCAGCAGGCGATCTACACGCCGATCAACAGCGGCCACTTCGGCCTCGCCTACGAGGCCTACACGCACTTCACCAGCCCGATCCGGCGCTACCCGGATTTGCTGGTGCACCGCGTGATCAAGGCAATTTTGAGCAAGAGCCGCTACCAGTTGCCGATGTTGCCCACGCCCGGCGAGGCGCATGCCAAGCTGGCCAAGCGCCTTGCATCGCGCGTGAAGGCGCCGACCGCCAAGCCGGCCAAGGCCACCGTCGCGCCGACCAAGGAAGTGCAGGCGTGGGAGGCTGCAGGCCTGCATTGCAGCGCCAACGAGCGGCGCGCCGACGAAGCGAGCCGCGACGTCGAGGCCTGGCTCAAGTGCAAGTACATGCGCGAGCACCTGGGCGAGGAATACGGCGGCGTGGTGAGCGCGGCCACGACCTTCGGCATCTTCGTCACGCTCGATGCGATGTATGTGGAAGGCCTCGTGCATATCACCGAACTCGGCGGCGAGTACTTCAAGTTCGACGAGCAGCGCCAGGAACTGCGCGGAGAGCGCACCGGCATCCGCTATGCCATCGGCACGCGCGTGCGGGTGCAGGTCAGCCGCGTCGACCTCGACGGCCGAAAGATCGACTTCCGCCTGATCCGTGAAGGCGAGGACCTCGTCGCGCGGGCGATGAAGGAAAAGGGCGTGAAGGAAAAGTCCGGCCCCGGCGGCGGCTCGACCTCCAGGTCCTCTGCCCGGGCTTCGTCGCGCCAGCCACGTTCGCACAGCGACAGCAAGGCCGAGGCCGCTGCCGCTGTGATGGCTGGCACCGATCGCCCCGCGCAGCAAAGCGCCATGCAGGCGTTCAAGTCGGCGGTGAAGAAGGCCGCCAACAAGATGAAAGGGCGCAAGCCGCGCCGTCCTTGACCGATCCACACCCAACCAAGAAGAAAGTGATGACTGAATGACTGCAGAGACAACCTCGACCTCGCGCATCGCTGTCGTGACCGGCGCCGGCACCGGCATCGGGCGCGCCGCCGCACTGGCCCTGCTGGGCGACGGCTGGAGCGTCGCGTTGGCCGGGCGCCGGGCCGAGCCCTTGCAAGCCGTTGCCGACGAGTCCGGCGCCGGTTCGCGCGTGATCGCGGTGCCGACCGACGTGGCCGATCCGCAATCCGTCGAGGCGCTGTTCGCAACGGCGGTGAAGCAATTCGGCCGTGTCGACCTGCTGTTCAACAATGCCGGCACCGGCAACCCGCCCGGCCCGTTCGAGGACTGGACCGCGCAACAGTGGAAGGGTGTCGTGGACATCAACCTGAACGGCATGTTCTATTGCATCCAGCAGGCGTTTCGGACGATGAAGGCACAGTCGCCGCGCGGTGGGCGGATCATCAACAACGGCTCGATCTCGGCGACGACGCCGCGTCCCAATTCGATCGCCTACACCGCCACCAAGCACGCGGTGCAGGGCCTGACCAAGACGGCGTCGCTGGACGGCCGCAAGTACGACATCGCCGTGGGCCAGGTCGATGTGGGCAATGCGATGACTGCGATGGGCGGGCGCATGGCGAACGGCGTGCCTCAGGCCAATGGAGAGATCGCGGTGGAGCCTGTGATCGACGTGGACATCGTCGGACGTTCGGTGCTCTACATGGCCAACCTGCCCCTGGAAGCCAACGTGTTGTTCCACACGATCATGGCGACCAAGATGCCCTTCGTGGGACGCGGCTGATCCCCGTTCTAGTGTAGTGTTCGATTCTTGATTGAACTTAAATGAAATTGGCATCTCCCATGCTCTACTGCCATCCAGGTTGGAGAGAGCCCATGCGAGTTGCCCCCGAAGTAGTGTTGAGCGATGAAGAGCACGCCGAGTTGACACGACTGGTGCGATCCAAACTCACCAGCGTGAGGCTGGCGCAGCGCGCGCGCATCGTGCTGCTGGCGGCTGATGGAATCCAGAACAAGGACATCGCTGAACAGTTGGACATCGGGCGCGTTCAGGTCGCGCGTTGGCGTGAGCGCTATGTGCAATCCCGGCTGGCCGGCATCGAGCGCGATTTGCCGCGCGGTGCGCCGCCGATGAAGGTGGACGCGGCGCGGCTGGTGGAACTGACAACCCGGAGCACGCCCGAGGCGGCCACGCACTGGAGCACGCGCAAGATGGGCGCCGAGTTGGGCGTGAGCGCCAGCACGGTCATGCGCCACTGGCACGCTCACGGCTTGAAGCCGCACATCGTGCGCGGCTTCAAGGTCTCGCGTGACCCGAAGTTCGTCGAAAAGCTCGAAGACATCGTGGGGCTGTACATGTCCCCACCCGAGCATGCACTGGTGCTGTGCTGCGACGAGAAGAGCCAAGTGCAGGCGCTGGACCGCACGCAGCCCGGGTTGCCGCTGAAGAAGGGGCGTGCGGCCACCATGACGCACGACTACAAGCGCCATGGAACGACCACATTGTTCGCCGCGCTCAACGTGCTGGACGGTCAGGTCATCGGGCAGTGCCAGCAGCGCCATACCCACGTCGAGTGGCTGAAGTTTTTGCGCCAGATCGATCGCGAGACACCCAAAGGCAAGTCGCTGCATCTGATCGCCGACAACTACGCCACGCACAAGCATCCGGCCGTGCAGGCGTGGCTGGCCAAGCATCCCCGATTCACCATGCACTTCACGCCCACCTCGGCGTCGTGGCTGAACATGGTCGAGCGGTTCTTCCGCGACATCACCACCGAGCGATTGCGCCGGGGAGTGTTCACCAGCGTGCCCGAACTCGTCCAGGCCATCGACGAATACGTCGCTCATCACAACATCAACCCCAAGCCATTCATCTGGACCAAGAGCGCCCGCGACATCTTGCAGAAGGTCATTCGCGCAAACCGCCGCTTAAGCTCCAAACAGAATGGAACACTGCACTAGCGTGCGCCGCCGCGTGCCAGGGCGCCGGCGGTGAGCGGCACCTCGGCAGGCCAATGGTCGGCCAGGTGGCCGTGCAGCCAAACCGCTTCGCGTGCGGCTGGCAGCGCCGGCAGGCCGCTCGCCAAGGCGGCGCCGACCATGCCGGCGAGCACGTCGCCGGTGCCTGCTGAAGCCAGGCGGGCATTGCCGGTCAGGTTGATGGAGGGTCGTTCGCCCGGCGCGGCGATCACCGTGCCCGACCCCTTGAGTACGACCGTGGAGCCGAAGCGATCCGCCAACTGTTGCGCAGCGCGGAGGCGGTCGGCCTGGACCGTGGACGTGCCGGCGCCCAGCAGGCGCGCGGCTTCCAGTGGATGCGGGGTGAGCACGGTCGGCTGACCCCGGCGGCCGCGCGCTTCCAGCAACCGCTGCAACGCGGGATCCAACGCGATGGCATTCAATGCGTCGGCGTCGATCACCGCCTGACGCGCCGTCGACAACACACGGGGCAGCAAGGCGCGTATGGCATCCCCGCCGCCGCATCCCACGACGGCTGTCATCCGACCCAAGTCCAGCGAAGCGGGGTCGCGCAGCATCAGTTCGGGTTGGGAAGTGTCCAATGTCGCGCGGCCATCGAGCAGGCCCGCAAAGACCCGTCCCGCCCCGGCATGCAATGCCGCGGAAGCCGCCATCAATGCCGCACCCGCCATGCCGGCTGCGCCGCCGATCACGGCAACGTCGCCGTAGCTGCCCTTGTGCGAGGCCTGCAAGCGTTGTCGAGGAGGCGGCGCGCCGGCGAGCCGGGCCGCTGGCGTCGCGGCGGAAGCATCGCAACCCAAGTCGTCGAGCCACACTTCGCCGGCGGCATCCCGGCCCTGGGCGGTGAAAAGGCCGGGCTTCAGGGTCAGCAGGCTGAGGCAGACGCGCGCAGCGCCGTTGACGCCTGGTGGCATCGTGTCCGCCGCAAGGCAGCCCGTGCCAGCGTCCAGGCCCGACGGCACGTCGACGCTGAGAACCGGCGCTGGCCCGGCGTGCATCTGGCGAAGCCATTGCGCCATCGCGCCGTCCGGCGGGCGACTGGCGCCGATGCCGAGCAGTGCATCGATCGCGAGATCCCAGGTGGCTGGCGGCAAATCCGCGAAGGCCACGCCCACGGCTTGGGCGCGTTGGAACGAGGCCAGGGCATCCGGTGGCGAGCGTTCCGGATGGCCGAGCCAGGTGACGACCGGCGCAAAGCCGCGCTGCGCCAGCTGCGCGGCTGCTTCCAGTCCATCGCCACCATTGTTGCCGGGGCCGCAGGCAATCCAGATCGTGCCCGCGTGCGGCGTGATCGCCATCGCCAGCCGGGCGACAGCGAGGCCAGCCCGCTGCATCAGCGTGTGGGGCGCCAGCGTCGCAGCCGCAGCCTGCTCCAGACTGCGCGTGCCCGCCACGTCGAACAGGTCTGCAACGGTCGATGAAGTGATGTGCAGCACCCGATGCTCCGCGCGGATCAGTGCACCAGCAGGCGTTCGACGCCCAAGCCTTCGAGGTCGACGCCGGGATCGTTGCCGCCGATCAGGTCGGCCGTCACGCGCGCACTCCCGCAGGACAACGCCCAGCCGCTGGAGCCGTGCCCCAGGTTGAGCCAGACGCCGGGTATGCCGCTGGGTCCGAGGATCGGCGGACCGTCGGGCAGCATTGGGCGCGCACCTTTCCATTGCTGCACGCCGGCCTGCAGCGTCACCGCGCCGGGAAACCAGTCGTGCAGCACCTTGTACAGCGTTCGCAGGGCGGCCGGATTGACCTGGTCGCGCGCGCCGCCGAGTTCGGCGCTGCCAGCCACGCGCACGCGCAAGCCGAGCCGCGAGATGGCGACCTTGTAGCGCTCGTCCATCACTGCGCTGCGCGGGGCGTTGAGCGGCTCGCGGATGTTGGCGCTGATCGAGTGGCCATAGACAGGCGCGAGCGGGATCCGCAAGCCGAGGGGCTTCAGCATGCGGGCCGAGTCGACCCCGGCGCACATCACGATGGCGTCGAACTCATGCGCCTCGGAACCACCAGCGAGCGAGATGGCCCGCGGCGCGGCGCGCGACAGCGGTGCGATGTCGCAGCCGAAATGGAACTGAACGCCGAGCGCCTCTGCCTCGCGCTTGAGCAGCAGCGCGAACTGGCGGCAGTTGCCGACCTCGTCGTCGGGCAGGTGAATGGCGCCGCTGAGCGAGGTCTCGGTGCTCAGTGCGGGCTCGATGTTGCGGGCCTCGTCGGCATCGAGCTGCTGGAACTTGGTGCCCACGGCACGCAGGACGTCGAGGCCGGGCTGCACCATCTTGAGGTCTCGCTTGGAACGCAACAGCACCATGTAGCCGTCGCTGCGTTCGTAGCTCAGTTCGCAGGCCTCGGTGACCTCGTGCAGGCGGGTGCGGCTGTAGAAAGCCAGCCGTTGCATGCGGGTGCGATTGGCCAGGTAGGTTTCGAGCTTGCAAGCGCGCTGCCAACGGCTCATGAATGCGAAGTCGCGCATGGCGAGCGGCCAGCGCACCTTGACGGCGCCGTGCCTTGACAGCAGCGAGCGCAGCACCTTCGCGCGCATGCCAGGCGCGGCCCAAGGGGTGATGTAGCCGGGCGCAACCACGCCCGCGTTGGCAAAGCTGGATTCTTCCGCGACGGCGCCACGGCGCTCGAACACCATGACTTCGTGACCGTCGCAGGCCAATTCCCAGGCAGTGGTGACACCGATGATGCCGGCGCCCACGATTGCGATTTTCATTGGATTCGAAAATTCAGAAGAGGGCGCGGCGTTGCGCGCCAAGCGCCGAGGATAGACGACGCGAGGGGCGCTGCGGTGGACGGCGGGGGCGGATTCGATGCGGCGTTGTGCCATCGCCGCAACGGGGGGCGGCGTTGACCACTCGCGATTGGACCTATGCCGATGCGCGCTACGCCGCTTGCAGTGCCTGCTCGGCCTGGGCGGCGATCGCCAGCACGGCGTCGTCATGCAAGGCGGCGTGCCAGATCATCAAGCCGACAGGCAAGCCCCCGCCCACGGGGCAGGGGATCGAGATCGCGCAGCCGTCAAGCATGTTGATGATGGACGGGTTGCGCAGCAGCAAGCCGTTGATGCGGAAGAACTCGTCGTCCCGCTCGGCGCCGGGCGCCACGCTGGCGATGGTCGGCGCCGTGATCGGCAGGGTGGGGGAAAGCAGGGCGTCGAACGGCGACAGCAAGCCTTCCATCCGTTCGATCCAGGCGCGCCGTGCATGGACCAGCTCGATGTATTCGTGCGCCTTCATGTGGGCGCCATTCACGATGCGCCTGGCGACCCGAGGGTCGTAGCCGGCCGCGCTGCGCTCGAGCAGCAGGCGATGCCAGGCATAGGCCTCGGCGGCCGAGAAGCCGCCCGTCGCGTTGATGGAGGGCAGGTCGGCCAGCGGCGGCAGGCTGATCTCCTCGACCCGGGCGCCGGCTGTACGCAGGCGAACCAGGGCGCCGTCGAAGGCGGCGGCGACCGGCGGTTCAAGGCCATCCAGGAACACGTTGGTGGGAACGGCGAGGCGGTAGGCGGCCAGCGGCGCGTTGCCGCGCGTGACGCCGCGCGCAGCCAGGACCTCGTGGGCGATGACCGCATCGCGCACCGAGCGCGTCATCGCGCACACGGTGTCGAGCGTGGTCGACAGCGGCAGCGCGCCATCGGCCGGCACGAGCCGGGCGGTGCTCTTGAAGCCGACGATGCCATTGAGCGCGGCCGGAATGCGGATCGAGCCGCCGGTGTCCGAGCCCAGGCCGATGAAGGCCGCCCCAGTGGCCACGGAGATGGCGGCGCCGGAGGACGATCCGCCCGGAATGCGCGGCGTGGCCGCATCGCTCGCATTGGCGGGAGTTCCATGGTGCGGGTTCACGCCCACGCCCGAAAAGGCGAACTCGGTCATGTTGGTGCGGCCCACGAGGGCCGCGCCGGCTGCACGCAGGCGGGCGACGGCAGGCGCATCGGCCTTTGCCGCCGGCGCGTGAGCCAGCACCTTGGACCCGGCCGGCGTCGCCTGCCCCTCGATGTCGAACAGGTCCTTGGCCGAAAAGGCGAGCCCGGCGAGAGGCTGTTCAGGTCGGGCGCGACCCGCGTCTTCGCGCGCCTGGTCGAACATCGGGCGCGTGAAGACATGGGCGCAGGCCGGCGATCCGGCGGCTGCGATGGCGTGCTCGATCTCGGCGCGCGCGTCGGTCCTGCCCGCGCGCAGCGCGAGGCGTGTGGCATGAAGGTCGTGCATGCCCCCATGCTATACTCCTTGGGTTTCGCTGAGAGGGCGCCATCCGGATCTACCCGGACAATTCAGGCAACCTTCGGTTTAGAAACACATCCGCAAACCAGCCCACTCAAGGTGTTGCCGTCATTCGCAAGTGACAGCAAAACGGGCTGGATTTAAGACACAACCTTTGGAGTTATTCCTATGTCGACCACCATGCGCGAAATGCTGGAAGCCGGTGTCCACTTCGGTCACCAAACCCGCTTCTGGAACCCCAAGATGGCCCCGTACATCTTCGGCCATCGCAACAAGATCCACATCATCAACCTGGAAAAGTCGCTTCCGATGTTCCAGGACGCGATGAAGTACGCCAAGCAACTCACCGCCAACCGCGGCACCATCCTGATGGTCGGCACCAAGCGCCAGGCCCGTGAGATCGTGGCAGCCGAAGCCCGCCGCGCCGGCGTGCCTTTCGTCGACACCCGCTGGCTCGGCGGCATGCTGACCAACTTCAAGACGGTCAAGACTTCGATCAAGCGCCTGAAGGACATGAAGGCCCAGCAGGAAGCCGGTCTCGATTCGCTGAGCAAGAAGGAGCAACTGACTTTCTCGCGCGAAATCGCCAAGCTCGAAAAGGACATCGGTGGCATCCAGGACATGGCTGCACTGCCGGACGCGATCTTCGTGATCGACGTGGGCTTCCACAAGATCGCCGTCGCCGAAGCCAAGAAGCTCGGCATCCCGCTGATCGGCGTGGTCGACTCGAACCACTCGCCTGAAGGCATCGACTACGTGATTCCCGGCAACGACGACTCGTCGAAGGCCGTCACGCTGTACGCCCGCGGCAT
Organism: Variovorax sp. dw_954; assembly: GCF_018449755.1. Taxonomy (NCBI): domain Bacteria; kingdom Pseudomonadati; phylum Pseudomonadota; class Betaproteobacteria; order Burkholderiales; family Comamonadaceae; genus Variovorax; species Variovorax sp. dw_954. The sequence continues at coordinate 421,801 of NZ_JAAVVD010000003.1, forward strand.
CGCCGACGCGATCATCGAAGGCCGCAACAGCGCCACCGGCGACGTGGTCAAGGCCATCGCCGAAGGCAACAGCGACGAGTTCGTTGAAGTCGAAGAAGGCGCCTCCGCCTGATAAGGCGCTCACGCGCGCCTGAAGAAGGGGCTTTGTGGCCCCTTTTTTTAATCTGAATACTGAGAAAAACCGGAGAAATCAAATGGCTGCAATCACCGCAAGCATGGTCGGCGAACTTCGCGCAAAGACCGACGCGCCCATGATGGAATGCAAGAAGGCCCTGACCGAGGCCGAAGGCAACATGGAAAAGGCCGAAGAGCTGCTGCGCATCAAGCTGGGCAACAAGGCTGGCAAGGCCTCGGCTCGCGTGACCGCTGAAGGCGTGGTGACCGCCTACGTCGACGGCACCTCCGGCGGCATGATCGAGATCAACTGCGAAACCGACTTCGTCACCAAGAACGACAGCTTCCTGGCCATGGCCAAGGCCGCCGCCGAACTGGTTGCCAAGAACAACCCGGCCGACGTCGCCGCGCTGGGCGCAGTTGCCTATGAGCAGGACGGCTTCGGCCCGACGCTCGAGGACGTGCGCAAGGGCCTGATCGGCAAGATCGGCGAGAACATGACGTTCCGCCGCTTCAAGCACTTCAATTCCGGCGCCAAGCTGGCTTCGTACCTGCACGGCACCCGCATCGGCGTGCTGGTCGAGTTCGAAGGCGACGACACGGCTGCCAAGGACGTCGCGATGCACATCGCCGCCATGAAGCCGGTCGCGCTGTCGACCGCCGACGTGCCTGCCGACCTGATCGAGAAAGAGCGCGCCGTTGCCATGGGCAAGGCCGAGGAAGACCGCAAGGTCGCCGAAGCTGCCGGCAAGCCGACGCAATCGGCCGAGATCGTTGCCAAGCGCGTCGAAGGCGGCGTGCAGAAGTTCCTGAAGGAAGTCTCGCTGCACAACCAGCCTTTCGTGAAGAACGACAAGCAGACCGTCGAGCAGATGCTCAAGGCCGCCAGCACCTCGATCAAGGGCTTCACGATGTTCATCGTCGGCGAAGGCATCGAGAAGAAGGTCGACGACTTCGCCGCCGAAGTGGCTGCCCAGGTGGCTGCCGCCAAGGGCGAAAAGCCTGCCGCCTGACCGCCGTGACCGATGGCGCCGCACGTGCGGTGCCGTCACTCTCCCCCCGCTTAAACTCCCCCCGCCAACCACTTCAAGGAATCTCTTCATGCCCAATGCCCGCCCAGCCCACAAGCGCATCTTGTTGAAGCTGTCGGGAGAGGCGCTGATGGGAGATGATGCCTTCGGCATCAACCGCGCGACGATCGTCCGCATGGTGGAGGAAGTGGCCGAGGTGGTGAACATGGGCGTGGAAGTCGCCGTGGTCATCGGCGGCGGCAACATCTTCCGCGGCGTGGCCGGCGGCTCGGTCGGCATGGACCGCGCGACGGCCGACTACATGGGCATGCTGGCCACCGTGATGAACGCGCTGGCATTGGCCGACGCGATGAACAAGCAGGGGCTGACCGCACGCGTGATGTCGGCGATCGCCATCGAGCAGGTGGTCGAGCCCTACGTGCGTCCCAAGGCCCTGCAGTACCTCGAAGAGGGCAAGGTCGTGATCTTCGCGGCGGGCACCGGCAATCCCTTCTTCACCACCGACACGGCGGCCGCGTTGCGCGGCGCCGAGATCGGTGCCGAACTGGTGCTGAAGGCCACCAAGGTCGACGGCGTCTACACCGCCGACCCCAAGAAAGACCCGAGCGCCACGCGATATGCGACGCTCAGCTTTGACGAAGCGATCGCGCAGAATCTTGGCATCATGGACGCCACCGCTTTCGCGCTGTGCCGCGACCAGAAATTGCCGATCAAGGTGTTCTCGATTTTCAAGAATGGCGCGCTCAAGCGCGTCGTGATGGGCGAGGACGAAGGCACGCTGGTCCATGCTTGAGGCTTGAGGAGTAATTGAAGTGACCATTGCAGACATCCGCAAGGCGACCGACACCAAGATGGATCAGTCGCTTGCAGCATTCCAGAACAACCTGACGAAGATCCGCACCGGCCGCGCCAATCCGGCGCTGCTCGATTCGATCCATATCGATTACTACGGCTCTCAGGTGCCGCTGAGCCAGGTCGCCAACGTGGCGCTGCTCGACGCACGGACCATCAGCATCCAGCCGTGGGAAAAGGGCATGGGTGCCAAGATCGAAAAGGCCATTCGCGAGAGTGACCTCGGCCTCAACCCGGCGTCGATGGGCGACCTGATCCGCGTGCCGATGCCCCCGATGAGCGAAGAGCGCCGCAAGGAAATGACCAAACTCGTGCGCAACGAAGGCGAGGCCGCCAAGATCGCCACGCGCAACCTGCGCCGTGACGCCAATGAAGCGGTCAAGAAGCTGGTCAAGGACAAGGCTGCGTCGGAAGACGACCAGAAGCGCGCCGAAGCCGACATCCAGAAAGTGACCGACCGCCACATCGCGGAAATCGACAAGCTGATCGCGGCCAAAGAGGCCGAGATCATGGCTGTTTAAATGGCCCCCACGCTCGGCACTGTCGTGTCCTCGCTGCCCCCCAAGGGGGCTCTCGCAGCTTGGGGCGGCCCGGCGCTGCTCGGTATGGCCCCCACGCTCGGCACTGTCGTGTCCTCGCTGCCCCCCGAGGGGGCTTTCGCAGCTTGGGGCGGCCCGGCGCTGCTCCTGACATGACGCCTTCACCCGCCGTCCCCCATCACATCGCCATCGTGATGGACGGCAACGGTCGCTGGGCGACGCGGCGCTTCCTGCCGCGCGTGGCCGGCCACAAGCAGGGCGTGGAATCGCTGCGGCGTTGCGTGCGCGCCTGCGCGGATCGCGGCGTCCGCGTGCTGACCGTCTTTGCCTTCTCGTCGGAGAACTGGAATCGACCGGTCGAAGAAGTGTCCGGGCTCATGGACCTGATGGTCGGCTCGCTCGGCCGGGAAGTGCCCCGGCTCCGCGACGACGGCGTGCAGCTTCATTTCATCGGCGAGCGGGGCGGCCTGTCCGACAAGATGATCGCCGGCCTGGTGCAAGCCGAGGCCGCAACGGCCCACAACACACGGCTTGTCTTCAACGTCTGCTTCAACTATGGCGGCCGCTGGGACATCGCCCGTGCCGCCGCGCAATTGGCCGCGCGTGGCGAGCCCTTGACCGAGGCCAACCTCGACCGTGCGATGGCGCTGGCCCATGTGCCCGACCCGGACCTTTTCATCCGCACCGGTGGTGAGCAACGGCTGTCGAATTTCCTGCTCTGGCAGAGTGCCTACGCGGAGCTGGTATTCAGCGACAAGCTGTGGCCTGAGTTCGACGAGGCCGCGCTGGACGCAGCCATCGCCGCGTTCAGCAATCGCGAACGCCGCTTCGGCAAGACCTCGGCGCAGATCGCCGGTGGCGCGCCGAAATCGCCGCGGCAAACGGCCTGAGGCGCATGCTCAAGCAACGAATCATCACCGCGCTGGCGCTTCTGGCGGTCTTGCTGCCGGCCCTGTTCTACAAGTCGTACGAACCCTTTGCGGTCGTCATGCTGGTGCTGATCGGCGCCGCTGCCTGGGAGTGGGGTCGGCTCAACGGCTACGGGCCGCGCCTGTCGCTCATGCTGGGCGCCGAGATGGTGCTGCTGTGCGCGCTGTCCTGGTGGGGCGGCCTGCTCGATCAGTCCCTGAACCTGGTCTGGATCATTGCGGGCGCGGCATGGGTGCTCGGAGGTGCGGCGCTGTTGCGCGTGGCCGTGCCGGGCTGGCCGAAGATTCCGCGTGCGGTTCGCCTCGTCGGCGGTCTGCTGGCCTTGTGGGTCGCGTGGCTGGCGGCCGTGCAGGCGCGCATCGAAGGCATCAATTTCCTGCTGTCGATCCTCTTGCTCGTCTGGGTGGCCGACGTGTTCGCCTATTTCGCGGGGCGCGCGTTTGGACTCAAGTTCACGACGGGCAAGCTCGCGCCGTCGATCAGCCCCGGCAAGAGCTGGGAAGGCGTGTGGGGCGGCATGGCGGGCGTGGTGGTGCTGGCCTTTGCCTGGGTCTGGTCGGATCGACGGCTGGATGCGTCGGTGCAGAGCCTCTACTCGCGCCTGGATGCGCGCGGCTGGTGGTTGCTCTTGATCGGCGTGGTGTTCCTGGCTGCGATGAGCGTGGTCGGTGATCTGGTCGAGTCCCTCATCAAGCGCGCCGCGGGGGCCAAGGACAGCAGCAACCTGCTGCCAGGCCATGGCGGGGTGCTGGACCGGGTCGATGCGCTGCTGCCGGTGCTCCCGCTTGCGATGATGCTGGTGTCGCTGTGACGGAGGGAAGGAAACTTCGCGTGACGGTGCTCGGGTCGACCGGTTCGGTCGGCGTCAGCACCTTGGACGTGATCTCGCGCCATCCGGAGCGATTCGAGGTGTTCGCGCTCTCGGCCGCCACGAAAGTGGATGAATTGCTGGCCCAGTGCGCGCGCTACAAGCCGCGCTACGCCGCGATGGCGAGCGCGCCACACGCTGCCCAGTTGGCCGAGAAGCTCAAGCAGAACGGCCTCGGAACGACCGTGTTAACCGCACAGGGCGCCCTGGAAATGATCGCCTCGCATGAAGAGGTGGATGCCGTGATGGCCGCCATCGTGGGTGCGGCCGGCCTCGGGCCGTGCCTGGCCGCGGCACGCGCCGGCAAGCGCCTGATGCTGGCCAACAAGGAAGCCATCGTCGTGGGCGGCGAGCTGTTCATGCGCACGGTGCGCGACGGCGGCGCCAACCTGATGCCCATCGACAGCGAGCATTCGGCCATCTTCCAGTGCCTTCCGGAAGACCGCAGTACCTGGGCCGAGCGCGTCGATCATGTGTTGCTGACGGCTTCAGGCGGCCCCTTCAGGCTGCGCGACCCGAAGACGCTCGGTGCCATCACGCCCGAGGAGGCATGCGCGCATCCGAACTTCTCGATGGGCCGGAAGATCTCCGTCGACTCCGCCACCATGATGAACAAGGCGCTCGAGGTGATCGAGGCCAGGTGGCTGTTCGACCTGACGCCCGAACAGGTCAAGGTGGTGATCCACCCGCAGCAGATCATCCATTCCATGGTGCAGTTCCAGGACTCGTCCGTCATCGCGCAACTCGGCACGCCTGACATGCGGGTGCCGATCGCTTGCGGCCTGGCCTGGCCGGAACGGATCGCGAGCGGCGCGGGTCGCCTGGATTTCGCCGCGTTGTCTGCCCTGACTTTCGAAGAGGCGGATGCTGCGCGCTTTCCAGGCTTGCACCTGGCGTGGCACGCACTGCGCGCCTTGCCCGGCACCACGGCGGTGTTGAATGCGGCCAATGAAGTCGCCGTCGAGGCCTTCCTGGCGCAGCGGCTGCGCTTCGACCGTATCCACGCGGTGAATCTTGAAACTTTGGAGACGGTCAAGCCGTCCAAGCCTGCATCGCTGGCCGATCTGCTGGCGCTCGACGCCGAGGCGCGCGCCGCCGCGAACGCCGCGGCGCAACGCTTCGCCCACTGACGCGCGGCATCGCACTACAGAGGAATCCCGATGCTCACCCTCGTTGCCTTTGTCGTCGCGCTCGGCTTGCTGATCACGGTGCACGAATACGGCCACTACCGGGTGGCGGTGGCGTGCGGCGTGAGGGTCAAGCGCTTCGGTATTGCCACTTTGCCGTTCGGCGACCCCGACAGCCCCAACATCGCCTCGCGCTTCCTCTGGCGCATCAGCAAGCCGGTGTGGACCTACAAGCCGAAGCGGCAGCATCCAGGGCAGGACACGGAGTTTGCCTTTGGCGTGTTTCCCTTCGGCGGCTATGTCCAGATGCTGGACGAGCGCGAAGGCGACGTCGCGCCCGAGGAATTGCACCTTGCGCTCAACAACCAGCCCTTGCGCTCGCGCGTGGCCATCGTGGCCGCCGGCCCGATCGCCAACCTGCTGCTCGCGGTGCTGCTCTACACGCTGGTCAACTGGATCGGCGTGCTGGAGCCGGTGGCGCGACTGGGGCGGCCGGCGGCGGCGTCGATCGCCGAGCAGGCCGGCTTGCGCGGCGGTGAACTCATCGGCGCCGCTGCGTATGCCGGCGATGCACTGGAGCCGGTGAAGTCTTTCGAAGACCTGCGCTGGCGCATGACGCGTGCTGCGCTGGACGGTCACGACCTCGAACTCGAAATCGCGGGCGAGCAGGGGCGTCCGTCGCGCATGCTGATGCTCCCGCTGAGCCGCATCGAAGCCAAGGATGCCGATGCGCAGATGTTCCGCAAGATTGGCGTGCTCGCACCCCTGACCCGGCCGGAGATCGGTGAAGTGGTGCCGGCCGGCCCTGGCGCCAGGTCCGGCCTGCAACGCGGCGACGTGGTGCGGATGGTCGGCAGCGAGGCGATCGTCGACGGGCAGCAGTTGCGAGACGTCATTCGCGCGTCTGTCGACGTTGACAAGCCGCGCACGCAGCCATGGCGAATCGAACGGGGCGGCCACAGCATGACGCTGGATGTCACGCCCGAGGTGCGCGAAGAAGGCAAACTCAAGGTCGGACGGATCGGCGCCTATGTGGGCACCGCTCCCGACATGGTCACGGTGCGGCAGGGCCTCGTCGATGGCGCGTGGCACGGCGTGGTGCGAACCTGGGAAGTGTCCGCGCTGACCGTGCGAATGATGGGCAAGATGGTCATCGGCGAGGCGTCGCTGAAGAACCTCAGCGGACCGCTCACGATCGCCGACTACGCTGGCAAGTCCGCCAGCATAGGCTTCACGCAATACCTGCTGTTCCTGGCCCTGATCAGCGTGAGCCTGGGCGTGCTGAACCTGATGCCGTTGCCGGTCCTCGATGGAGGACACCTGATGTATTATCTTTGGGAGGGGCTGACTGGCAAGGGCGTCTCCACGGCATGGATGAACGGGCTTCAGAATGGCGGGCTCGTTTTGTTGCTGGTCATGATGTCGATCGCACTCTTCAACGACGTCTCACGGCTCTTTGGTTAACTTTCCACCGGCCCTTTCCGCGCCGGTTACTTCTCAGATGAATAAGTCAAACAGTCGCTTTCGTATGCGCAGCGTGGTCGCTTTGGTTGCGGGCGCGCTGGCCGCCACCGCCGCCTGGGCCGTTGAGCCTTTCACGGTGCGCGACATCCGCGTCGAAGGGCTGCAACGCGTCGAACCCGGCACCATCTTCGCTTCGCTGCCGTTCCGGGTGGGCGACACCTACAGCGACGAACGCGGCTCCGCTGCGATCCGCGCACTGTTCGACCTGGGCCTGTTCAAGGACGTGCGCATCGACGTGAACGGCAACGTGCTGGTGGTCATCGTCGAGGAGCGGCCCACCATTGCCAGTGTGGATTTCGCGGGCACCAAGGAATTCGACAAGGCAGCCCTGACCAAGGCACTGCGCGAGATCGGCTTGGCCGAAGGCCGGCCGTTCGACAAGGCGCTGGCGGACCGCGCGGAGCAGGAGCTCAAGCGCCAGTACATCAGCCGCAGCCTCTACAACGCAACCATCATCACCACGGTCACGCCGACCGAGCGCAATCGGGTGAACCTGACCTTCTCGGTGAACGAAGGCGATTCCGCCCGCATCAGGGAAGTCCGGATCGTCGGCAACAAGGAGTACAGCGAGTCGACCCTGCTGGGCCTGTTCGACCAGGACAGCGGTGGCTGGCTCTCGTGGTACACCAAGTCGAACCAGTACTCGCGGGCCAAGCTCAACGCCGACCTCGAGACGCTGCGCTCCTACTACATCACGCGCGGCTACCTCGAATTCCGCATCGATTCGACGCAGGTCGCCATCTCGCCCGATCGGCAGGATCTCTCCATCACGGTCAACATCACCGAGGGTGAGAAGTTCACGGTTGCGGGCGTCAAGCTTGCGGGCAACTACCTGGGCCGCGACGACGAGTTCAAGTCGCTCGTGACGATCAAGCCTGGCGAGCCCTACAACGGCGAGGCGGTGGCCCAGACCACCAAGGCCTTCACGGACTACTTCGGCACCTTCGGCTATGCGTTCGCGCGTGTGCAGGCGCGTCCGGATGTCGACCGCACCAACAACACCGTCACCATGAACCTGGTGGCCGAGCCGGCGCGCCGCGTCTACGTGCGCCGGGTGAGCATCGCCGGCAACAACCGCACGCGCGACGAAGTGGTCCGGCGCGAGTTCCGCCAGTTCGAGGCCTCGTGGTATGACGGCGACAAGATCAAGTTGTCGCGCGACCGCATCGACAGGCTCGGCTACTTCACCGAAGTGAACGTCGACACGCAGGAAATCCCCGGAATCCCGGACCAGGTCGACCTCAGTGTGGTCCTGGTTGAAAAGCCGACCGGTACGCTGCAGTTGGGGGCTGGCTTCTCCACGGCGGACAAGGTCTCCATCACGTTCGGCATCACGCAGGAAAACGCCTTCGGTTCCGGCAATTTCCTGGGCCTGAACGTCAACACCAGCAAGTACAACCGCGTCATTTCGCTGAACACGACCGATCCCTATTTCACCAAGGACGGTATCTCGCGCACCTTCAGCGTCTTTCACACCTCGACCAGCCCCTACAACGACACGGTGGACGGCACCTACCGCCTCAACAGCACCGGCGGGAGCATTCGCTTCGGCGTGCCGTTCAGCGAAGTCGACACGGTGTTCTTCGGGGTCGGCGCCGAGAGTTACCAGTTCAAACCGGGCAGCCAGGCGGCCTTGTATACGCCGCAGTCCTACAAGGACTACTTCGGCTGCGGTATCACAGTGTCCGGGTTCAACTGTTCGGACAACAACAAGTGGGGCATTCCGTTGACGGTGGGTTGGTCTCGCGACGATCGCGACAGCGCACTGGTGCCGACGCGCGGCAGGCTTCAACGCGCCAACCTTGAAGTGGGTGTGGCTGGCGACATGCAGTACTACCGCGGCAGCTACCAGTACCAGCAGTTCTTCCCGATCAACAAGCAGTACACCTTCGCTGTCAACACCGAGGTTGGCTATGGAAAGGCCTACGGCAACAAGGACTACCCGATCTTCAAGAACTTCTATGCGGGCGGCCTGGGCTCGGTTCGCGGCTTTGAGCAGAACTCGCTGGGCCCGAAGGACACCCCGTTCCCGGGCCAGACCGAAGGCGCCGCGGTCGGTGGCACCAAGAAGGCCATCTTCAACGCCGAGCTTGGCACGCCGTTCCCCGGGGCGGGCAACGACCGCACGCTGCGCCTCTATGGCTTCTTCGATGCCGGCAATGTGTTCGCGGACCACAGGACGACCGAAACCGATGCGCAATGGGATGCACAGCAAAAAATTCGCGCGTCCGTGGGCCTCGGCATCAGCTGGGTTTCGCCGCTCGGCCCACTGCGGATCGCGTACGCGATCCCGGTCAAGCAGCAAAAGGAAATCCCGAATGCGACCAACAATCCGCTGCTTCCGCCGGCGGTGTCCAAGGATAGAATTCAGCGCGTTCAATTCCAGATCGGAACCGCCTTTTAATGACTCATTTGGCCCGTGCCTTTGGCACCCTGTTGATCCCCGTTTTTGCGCTGTGCGCGGCGCCAGCGCAAGCGCAGCAGGAGACCTTTCGCGTCGGCTTCGTGAATCCCGATCGGGTGCTGCGCGAGGCCACGACCGCCAAGGCGGCCCAGGCCAAGCTGGAAGCGGAATTCTCCAAGCGGGACAAGGATCTCCAGGCGCAGGGTGAGGCCCTGAAGGCCGCTTCCGAAAAGTTCGAGCGCGAGGCGCCCACGCTGACCGAAACACAGCGCGCCACGCGCCAGCGCCAGCTGGTCGACCAGGATCGCGAGTTCCAGCGCAAGCGCCGCGAATTCCAGGAAGACCTGAACGCGCGCAAGAACGAGGAATTGCAGGCCGTGTACGAGCGCGCCAACCGCGTGGTCAAGCAAGTCGCCGAGGCCGAGAAGTACGACGCCATCCTCCAGGAGGCGATCTACATCAACCCCAAGCACGACATCACCGACAAGGTGATCAAGGCGCTGAACGCGTCCACGGCGGCTGGTACGGGTACGGGTACGGGCGCCGGTCCAGGCAAGTAAGGCGGCGACGGGAGTGGCGTTGCGCCTCGGAGCCATAGTCGATGCCCTCGGAGGAGAACTCCAGGGCGACGCGGACCTGGAGATTGCGCGGCTCGCGCCCCTTCAAAACGCCAGTCCCGATTCGCTCAGCTTCCTGAGCAATCCGAAGTTGGTGAAGGAACTGGCCATTTCGCTCGCGGCTTGCGTGATCGTGTCGCCGGCAATGCGCGAGCAGGCAGCGGCGCGCGGCGCCTTCATCGTCACGCCCGATCCTTATCTCTACTTTGCGCGGCTCACGCAATTCTGGAAGCGTGCCCACGCCAGGCCGGACAGCCAGCCGCGCATACACCCCAGCGCGGTGGTCGACCCGGAGGCCCGCGTCGATCCGACGGCACGGATTGGCCCGTTGTGCGTGGTGGAGCGGGGCGCACGCATCGGGGCCGACACGGTGCTGAAGTCGAGCGTGACCGTGAGCGAGGATTGCCAGATCGGTGCGCGCTGCCTGCTGCATCCCGGCGTCGTGATCGGCGCCGACGGCTTCGGCCTGGCACCGGATCGGGGCACGTGGGTCAAGATCGAGCAACTGGGAGCGGTGCGCGTCGGTGATGATGTCGAGATCGGCGCCAACACCTGCATTGACCGCGGCGCGCTGGAAGACACCGTGATCGAGGACGGCGTCAAGCTCGACAACCTGATCCAGGTGGGCCACAACGTGCGCATCGGCAAGCACACGGCCATGGCGGGATGCTCGGCCGTCGCCGGCAGTGCGGTCATCGGGCCGCATTGCACGGTCGGTGGCGCGGGCATGGTGCTGGGTCATCTCACGCTGGCCGAAGGCGTTCATATCTCGGCTGCATCGCTCGTGACGCGTTCCATCCTCAAGCCTGGCCAGTACACCGGCGTGTTCCCCATCGACGACAATGCCGCGTGGGAGAAGAACGCGGCCACGCTGCGGCAACTCCATGCCTTGCGCGACCGGATCAAGGCCCTCGAAAAGAAGTGATTGCAGGACAGGAACCATGACGACGCTCGATATCCACCAGATTCTTAAATTGTTGCCGCACCGCTATCCGTTCCTGCTGGTGGACCGGGTGCTCTCGATGGAAAAGGGCAAGCGCATCACGGCACTGAAGAACGTGACGATGAACGAACCGTTCTTCAACGGCCACTTTCCGCACCGGCCGGTGATGCCAGGCGTGCTGATGCTCGAAGCCATGGCGCAGGCTGCCGCGCTGCTGTCTTTTCATTCGCTGGACATGGTGCCCGACGACAACACGGTCTATTACTTTGCCGCCATCGACGGCGCGCGTTTCAAGCGGCCGGTGGAGCCGGGCGATCAGCTCACGCTGGAGGTCACCATCGACCGCATGAAGGCCGGCATCTCGAAGTTCAGCGGCCGCGCGCTGGTGGGCACCGAGCTCGCCTGCGAAGCGACGCTGATGTGCGCGATGCGTCAAATCAACTGAGCTGCGCGGGCATGACGCTAGTCCACGCGACGGCCATCGTCGATTCCGGGGCGCAGCTCGACCAGACGGTCACCGTGGGCCCCTATGCGGTCATCGGTCCTCATGTGAGGGTGGGGGCGGGCACGACCATCGGCGCCCACTGCGTGATCGAAGGGCGCACCACCATCGGCGCCGACAACCGGATCTTCCAGTTCTCCTCGATCGGCGCGATTCCGCAAGACAAGAAGTACGCCGGAGAACCCACCGAACTGGTCATCGGGGACCGCAACATCATCCGCGAGTTCTGCACCTTCAACCTGGGCGTGCCCGGGGCGGGAGGCATCACGCGCGTCGGCGATGACAACTGGATCATGGCCTACTGCCACATTGCGCACGACTGCAATGTCGGCAACCACACCACACTGTCGAACAACACCACGTTGGCGGGACATGTCGACCTGGGCGACTGGGTGACGATCGGCGGCCTGGTGGGAATCCACCAGTTCGTGAAGGTCGGCCCGCATGCGATGGTCGGCTTTGCCACGGCGGTGTCGCAGGACGTGCCGCCCTACATGCTGGTCGACGGCAATCCGATGGCGGTGCGGGGTTTCAACGTCATCGGCTTGCGCCGTCGCGGCTTCACGGCGGAGCGGCTGGCAGCAGTCAAGCAGATGCACCGCCTGCTGTATCGCCAGGGCCGCACGCTGGACGATGCGCGCAGCGCGATCAGTGCGTTGGCCGCCGAGGTGCCCGAGGCTGCGGCCGATGTCGCGCTGATGAGCGACTTCCTCGCCGCCAGCACGCGCGGCATCGCACGGTGACGGCCTCCCCGCCTGCGCCCCCGGCGCGCAGCGCCATGGCACGCTGAAATGACGAGCTCTTCGGCACAACACCGGTTCGCACTCGTTGCGGGTGAAGCGTCCGGCGATCTGCTGGCGAGCCTGCTGCTGGATGGCTTGCAGGCGCGTTGGCCGGACATGCGTTCGGTCGGCATCGGCGGTCCTGGAATGCTGGCCCACGGCTTTGAAAGCTGGTGGCCGCAGGAGAAGCTCGCGGTGCGCGGCTATATCGAAGTACTGCGCCACTATGCCGAGATCGCCGGCATTCGCCGCCAGCTCAAGGCCCGCCTGCTGCGCGAGTGGCCGCAACTTTTCATCGGCGTCGACGCACCCGACTTCAACCTCGACCTGGAAGCCGGATTGCGCAGCCGCGGCATGAAGACGGTTCATTTCGTCTGCCCTTCGATCTGGGCCTGGCGTGCCGACCGGGCCGACAAGATCCGTGCGGCAGCGGACCACGTGTTGTGCATCTTTCCGTTCGAACCGGCACTGCTCGAAAAGCTGGGTATTGCCGCCAGCTACGTCGGTCATCCGATTGCCAACGTGGTGCCGATGGTGCCGGACCGGGCCGCAGCGCGCGCTGCGCTCGGCATCGAGCCCGACGTGCCCGTCGTCGCACTGCTGCCAGGCAGCCGGCGTTCCGAACTGCGCTACCTCGCATCGAGGTTCTTCGCGGCGGCGGCGCTGATGCAGCGTGCACGCCCTGAAGTCCAGTTCATCGCACCCACCATTCCTGCCTTGCGCGCCGAACTCGAGCAAATGCTGACGGTCAGTCCGATGGCCGGCAAGGTGAAGCTGCTGGAAGGCCAGTCGCACCTTGCGCTGGCCGCGTGCGACGCAACGCTGATCGCCAGCGGCACCGCCACGCTGGAGGCCGCGCTGTTCAAGCGGCCGATGGTGATCGCCTACAACATGCACTCGCTCTCGTGGCGGCTCATGCAGCGGCAGCAGTTGCAACCGTGGGTCGGATTGCCGAACATACTGTGCGGCGAATTCGTCGTGCCCGAGTTGCTACAGGATGCCGCCACGCCGGAAGCGCTGGCCGATGCCACGCTGACCTGGTTGTCTTCGCCGGACAAGGTCGCGGCGCTGGAGCAGCGTTTTGCGACGGTGCACGAGGAATTGCGCCGCGACACCCCGACACTTTGCGCCGATGCGATCCAGAAAGTTCTTGAAGGCTGAACAGGCCCCGCTGGTCTGGGATGCGCCGGGCCTGATGGCCGGCGTGGACGAGGCCGGCCGCGGCCCGCTGGCCGGCCCGGTCGTTGCCGCCGCGGTGATCCTCGACGACCTGCGGCCCATTCGAGGACTGGCCGATTCGAAGACGCTGACCGCGCTGCAACGCGAGCGCTTGCACGACCAGATCATGGCGAAGGCGCTTTGCTGCTCGGTGGCGCAGGCGAGCGTCGACGAGATCGACCAGTTCAACATCCTGCAGGCGACGATGATGGCCATGCGTCGCGCCGTGGACGGCCTGCGGCTCAAGCCGGCGAAAGTGCTGGTCGACGGCAACCGGCTGCCGGTGCTCGACGTGCTGGCCGAAGCCATCGTCAAGGGTGATGCGCGGGTGAAAGCCATTTCGGCCGCCTCGATCCTGGCCAAGGTGCACCGCGACCGCCTGTGCGAGCAGCTGCACCTGGAGTTTCCGCACTACGGCTTTGCCAATCACAAGGGCTACGGCACGCCGGAGCACATGGAGGCGCTGGAACGACACGGAGCCTGCGTGCATCACCGACGTTCGTTCAGCCCCGTTGCGGCTGCATATGCGCGCATGGGCACGGGCAACATCGCCGTCACGCATGAGGTCGTGGTCGCGAATGGGGTCGTCGTCGGGACGACCGGGATCGTGGCCGCGCAATGACCTCGCCCGAAGTCCAGCACATCACGTCGCGCGACAACCCGCTGCTGAAGGAGCTTCGCAAACTGGCGCAGGACCCTGGAGCCTATCGCAAGCTGGGCAGGCTCTGGCTCGAAGGCGACCACTTGTGCCGCGCGGCGCTCGCGCGTGGCGTGCGCCCGGCCGTTGCCGTCTTCTCCGAGTCGTTTTGGCCGTCGGCGCCGCCGGACTGGTCGCGGTCCGCCGGCAAGACTGTCGTCGTTGCGGACGCGCTGCTGGCCGCCGTCAGCGGACTCGAGTCGCCCGCGCCGATGGGTTTCGTGCTCGAACTGCCGGCCCGGGCGGAACTGATCGCGGATGCGCCCACGGTCGTGCTGGACAGGCTGCAGGACGCGGGCAATGCGGGCTCGATCCTGCGCAGTGCCGCGGCGTTCGGATTCATGCAGGTGGTGGCGCTCAAGGGCACCGCCGCGCTCTGGGCGCCCAAGGTGCTGCGGGCCGGCATGGGCGCGCATTTCGCTCTGCGGCTGATTGAAGGTATCACGGTCGACGCGCTCGATGCGTTGCGGGTGCCGCTGGTGGCGACAAGTTCGCACCGGGGCGATTGGCTGCACAAGGCCCGCCTTCCGCATCCTTGCGCCTGGCTCATGGGGCACGAAGGGCAGGGCGTATCGCCCGAACTGGAAGCGCGCGCGACCCACCACATCCGCATCGCGCAACCGGGCGGCGAAGAGTCACTCAATGTTGCCGCTGCGGCGGCGATATGCCTTCACGCAAGCGCAGCCTCGGCAAAAGCCTGAACTGCGCCGGCTATAATCAAGGGCTTTCCCGCATACACCCCCCGCCCACAGCGCACTAGCCGTACTCCTCGACGAAAGTCGCACCCTTCGAGTCAGATCCTGGGTGCACTCTGGGCGTCATCCATTCGGAGAACCCCAGTGCTTTTGTCTCTCAAGGGAGCTTTCCCGCCCGCCATCCTGGCGCTTGCAGACGGCACGGTCTTTCAAGGCAACTCGATTGGCGCCACCGGCGCCACCACCGGCGAAGTGGTGTTCAACACCGCCATGACCGGTTACCAGGAAATCCTGACCGACCCCAGCTATTGCCAGCAGATCGTGACGCTCACGTATCCGCACATCGGCAACTACGGCGTCAACTTGGAAGACATCGAGGCCGACAAGATCCACGCCGCTGGCCTGATCATCAAGGACCTGCCGCTCGTCGCATCCAACTTCCGCAAGACGGCGACGCTCAGTGAATACCTGGTGGCCGGCAAGACGGTCGCCATTGCCAACATCGACACGCGCAAGCTCACGCGCCACCTGCGCACGAATGGCGCGCAGAACGGCTGCATCCTGGGGCTGGCCGAAGGCGAAGCGGTGACGCAGGCGCTGATCGACAAGGCCATCGCTGCCGCCAAGGGTGCACCGAGCATGTCGGGTCTGGACCTGGCCAAGGTCGTGTCGGTCAAGCAGACCTACGAATGGAACCAGACCGAGTGGAAGCTGGGGTCGGGCTACGGCGTGCAGATCACGCCCAAGTTCCACGTCGTCGCCTACGACTTCGGCGTGAAGAAGAACATCCTTCGCATGATCGCCCAGCGCGGCGCGCGCATCACCGTCGTGCCGGCGCAGACGCCCGCGGCCGACGTGCTCAAGCTGAAACCGGACGGCATCTTCCTGGCCAACGGCCCCGGTGATCCGGAGCCTTGCGACTACGCGATCGATGCCGTCAAGGAACTGATCGAGACCGGCATCCCGACCTTCGGCATCTGCCTGGGCCACCAGATCATGGCGCTGGCCTCCGGCGCCAAGACCTTCAAGATGAAGTTCGGCCACCACGGTGCGAACCATCCGGTGAAGGACCTCGACAACGGCCGCGTGAGCATCACCAGCCAGAACCACGGCTTCGCAGTCGACGAGAAGACGCTGCCGGCCAACCTGCGCCCCACGCACATCAGCCTGTTCGACAACACGCTGCAAGGCCTGGCGCGCACCGACAAGCCGGCCTTCTGCTTCCAGGGCCACCCGGAAGCGTCGCCTGGCCCGCACGACATCAGCTACCTGTTCGACCGCTTCACGGCACTCATGGAAAAGAACAAGGCGGAGAACAAGAATGCCTAAGCGCACAGACCTCAAGAGCATCCTCATCATCGGCGCCGGCCCGATCATCATCGGCCAGGCCTGCGAGTTCGACTACTCCGGCGTGCAAGCCTGCAAGGCACTGCGCGAAGAAGGCTACAAGGTCATCCTGATCAACAGCAACCCCGCGACGATCATGACCGACCCGGCCACGGCCGACGTCACCTACATCGAGCCGATCACCTGGCAGACAGTTGAGAAGATCATCGCCAAGGAGCGCCCCGACGCGATCCTGCCGACCATGGGCGGCCAGACCGCGCTGAACTGCGCACTGGACCTGTGGCGCAATGGCGTGCTCGACAAGTACAAGGTCGAACTGATCGGCGCCACGCCCGAAGCCATCGACAAGGCCGAGGACCGCCTGAAGTTCAAGGACGCGATGACCAAGATCGGCCTGGGTTCGGCGCGTTCGGGCATCGCGCATTCGATGGACGAGGCCTGGGCTGTGCAGAAAACGGTCGGCTTCCCGACCGTCATCCGTCCCAGCTTCACGCTCGGCGGCACCGGCGGTGGCATCGCCTACAACCCCGAGGAATTCGACACCATCTGCAAGCGCGGCCTGGAAGCCTCGCCGACCAACGAACTGCTGATCGAAGAGTCGCTGCTCGGCTGGAAAGAGTACGAGATGGAAGTGGTGCGCGACAAGGCGGACAACTGCATCATCGTCTGCTCGATCGAGAACCTGGACCCGATGGGCGTGCACACCGGTGACTCGATCACCGTGGCGCCCGCACAGACGCTGACCGACAAGGAATACCAGATCCTGCGCAACGCCTCGCTGGCGGTGCTGCGCGAGATCGGCGTGGACACCGGCGGTTCGAACGTGCAGTTCTCGATCAACCCGAAGGATGGCCGCATGGTCGTCATCGAGATGAATCCGCGCGTGTCGCGTTCATCGGCACTGGCCTCCAAGGCAACCGGTTTCCCGATCGCCAAGGTCGCGGCCAAGCTGGCCGTGGGGTACACACTCGACGAACTGCGCAACGAGATTACCGGCGGCGCCACGCCTGCATCGTTCGAGCCAAGCATCGACTACGTGGTCACGAAGATCCCCCGCTTCGCCTTCGAGAAGTTCCCGCAGGCCGACTCGCGGTTGACGACGCAGATGAAGTCGGTTGGCGAGGTGATGGCCATGGGCCGCACCTTCCAGGAATCGTTCCAGAAGGCGCTGCGTGGCCTGGAAGTCGGCGTCGATGGCATGAACGAGAAGACGCAAGACCGCGAAGTGCTCGAGAAGGAACTGGGCGAGCCCGGCCCCGAGCGCATCTGGTACGTCGGCGATGCCTTCGCAATGGGCCTGAGCGTCGATGAAGTCTTCGCGCTGACGAAGATCGACCCGTGGTTCCTGGTGCAGATCGAGGAGATCGTGAAGATCGAGCTTGAGCTGGAAACCAAGACGCTCGACGACATCGACCGTGACACGCTTCTGGCACTCAAGAAGAAGGGCTTCTCGGACCGCCGCCTGGCATTCCAGTTGAAGACCACCGACACGGCCATCCGCGAGAAGCGCATCGCCCTGGGCGTGCGCCCGGTCTACAAGCGCGTCGACACCTGCGCAGCCGAGTTCGCGACCAACACCGCCTACATGTACTCGACCTACGAGGACGAGTGCGAAGCCGCGCCGACGAACAACAAGAAGATCATGGTGCTCGGCGGCGGACCGAACCGCATCGGCCAGGGCATCGAGTTCGACTACTGCTGCGTGCATGCAGCCTTGGCGATGCGCGAAGACGGCTACGAGACCATCATGGTCAATTGCAATCCCGAGACCGTGTCGACCGACTACGACACGTCGGACCGCCTTTACTTCGAGCCGTTGACGCTGGAAGACGTGTTGGAGATCGTCGACAAGGAAAAGCCCGTCGGCGTGATCGTGCAGTACGGCGGTCAGACGCCGTTGAAGCTCGCGCTTGGCCTCGAAGCCAACGGCGTGCCGATCATCGGCACCTCGCCCGACATGATCGATGCGGCCGAAGACCGCGAACGCTTCCAGCAACTGCTGCACAAGCTGGGCCTGCGCCAGCCGCCGAACGCCACCGCGCGCGCCGAACCCGAAGCGCTCACCAAGGCGGCCGAACTCGGCTATCCGCTGGTCGTGCGCCCGAGCTACGTGCTCGGCGGCCGTGCGATGGAAATCGTGCACGAGCAGCGCGACCTCGAGCGCTACATGCGCGAGGCCGTGAAGGTGAGCAACGATTCGCCCGTGCTGCTGGACCGCTTCCTGAACGACGCCGTCGAATGCGATGTCGACTGCATCCGCGACGCCACCGGCGCCACGCTGATCGGCGGCGTGATGGAGCACATCGAGCAGGCCGGCGTGCATTCGGGCGACTCCGCCTGTTCGCTGCCGCCGTACAGCCTCAAGGCTTCCACGATTGCCGAACTCAAGCGTCAGAGCGCCGCGATGGCCGAAGGGCTGAACGTGGTGGGCCTGATGAACGTGCAGTTCGCCATCCAGGAGAAGGACGGCCAGGACGTGATCTACGTGCTGGAAGTCAATCCCCGCGCCTCGCGCACCGTGCCCTTCGTGAGCAAGGCCACCGGCATTCAACTCGCCAAGGTGGCGGCACGCTGCATGGCCGGCCAGTCGCTGGCCGAGCAGGGCGTTACGAAGGAAGTCACCCCGCCGTACTTCAGCGTCAAGGAAGCCGTGTTCCCGTTCGTCAAGTTCCCGGGCGTGGACACCATCCTCGGCCCCGAGATGAAGTCGACCGGCGAAGTCATGGGCGTGGGCAAGACTTTCGGCGAAGCCTTCGTGAAGTCGCAGCTCGGCGCCGGCACGCACCTGCCGAAGTCCGGCAAGGTCTTCATCTCGGTGAAGAACAACGACAAGGCGCGCGCCGTTGAAGTCGCGCGCGGGCTGGCCACGCTCGGCTTCGACCTGATCGCCACCAAGGGCACGGCGGCGGCGCTCAACGCGGCTGGCGTGACCTGCGCGGTGGTCAACAAGGTCACCGAAGGCCGCCCGCACATCGTCGACATGATCAAGAACAACGAGATCGCATTGGTGATCAACACGGTCGAGGAGCGCCGCAATGCGATCACCGACTCGCGCCAGATCCGAACCTCGGCCCTGCTCGCGCGCGTGACGACCATCACGACCATCTTCGGCGCGGAAGCCGCTGTCGAAGGCATGAAGCACATGAACGAGCTGAGCGTGATCTCGGTGCAGGAAATGCACGCGCAGCTTGTGCAGTAACCTTCGTGTTTGTCCACTTCCGTGGGCGATTTCAGCGGGCCGGCGGACGTCGGTCTCGCCATGGTTCTGAACGGAGTACCGGCCCCATGGAATCTCAAGTTGTAGAAGTCGATCTGGCCGATTGGGCGGGTGCGCGGCCCAACGATGCGTGGATCACCGCGCTCGAAGCCGGCAAGGTCCTCTACTTTCCGCGCCTGGGTTTCGAACTCTTGCCATCCGAAGCCAGGTTGCTCGACCCGGCGCTGCTGGCGAAGGGTGTGCGCAACATCAGCCTCGATGGCGGCGGCAAGCTGAAGGGCGTGGAGGGCGACGAATCCGTCCAGCGTGCCGCCGAAGCCATGATCGGGCGGTTCCGTTCGCAGGCGCGCCAGCTCATCGACGGATTGCTGCCGCACTACAGCCCATCCTTGCGCATGGCGCCGACCAGTTACAGGCCGGCCCAGGTCGAATCGCGCGTGCAATCGTGGCGTGCCGACGATCGCCGCCTGCATGTCGATTCCTTTCCGTCGCGCCCCAATTACGGCGAGCGCATCCTGCGCGTGTTCACCAACCTCAATCCCCAGGGTGCACCGCGCGTCTGGCGCGTCGGCGAGCCCTTCGAGGCCGTTGCCCAGCGCTTCTTGCCACGCGCCAAGCCCTATTCGCACCTGCAAGCCAGCGTGCTCAAGATATTGCACGTCACCAAGTCTTTCCGCAGCGAATACGACCACCTGATGCTGCAACTCCACGACGCAATGAAGTCCGACATGGACTACCAGAAATCGTCGCCGCAGGAGACCGTGCCGTTCCCCCCGGGATCGGTGTGGGTTTGCTTCTCTGACCAGACTTCGCATGCCGTGATGTCGGGCCAGTTCATGGCGGAGCAGACCCTTCATTTGCCCGCTGCAAGCCAATACAATCCGCAGGCAAGTCCGCTGGCGATCCTGAGCCGGCTGACTGGACGAACCCTCGTCTGATCCGCACCCTCTGACACCGCCGAACGGCGACGTTCGGCGGTTTCGCTTTTTGAGACTACAAACCATGGCCACTATTCCGATCACCAAGCGCGGCGCAGAGAAGCTTCGCGCAGAACTCCACCGTCTGAAAACGGTCGACCGCCCGTGGGTCATCAATGCCATCTCCGAGGCCCGTGCCCAGGGCGACCTGAGCGAAAACGCCGAATACGAAGTCGCCAAGGACCGCCAGGGCTTCATCGAAGGCCGCATCCAGGAAGTCGAAGGAAAGCTTTCGGCAGCCCAGATCATCGACCCGGCGGCGCTCGATGCGGGTGGACGCGTCGTGTTCGGCTCCACGGTCGAGTTGGAGGAAGAAGAAACCGGCGAAGCGGTCAAGTACCAGATCGTCGGCGAGGACGAGGCCGACCTGAAGCTGGGCCTCATCAACATCTCCAGCCCCATCGCCCGCGCGCTGATCGGCAAGGAAGAGGGCGACACCGCCGAAGTGCAGGCGCCCGGCGGCCTCAAGCGGTACGAAATCGTCGCGGTTCACTACGTCTGACGAGGATGCGCGGCCTCGTTGCGCGCCTGCCCGGATTTGTCGCGGCGCTCTGGTGGGGCAGCCTGGGCACGATCGGTTTCCTGGTCGTGCCGCTCTTGTTCAAGAACCTGCCGACCCCCGCCATGGCGGGCGGCATGGCAGCCCGGTTGTTCACGGCGCAGACCTGGGTGTCGCTGGGCTGCGCCATGTTGCTATTGATGATGAGCCGGTCCGCCCGCATGCCTGATGTGGCAGCGCGGGTCCACGCGGCATTGCCGTTCGTGTTGTCGGGGCTTCTGCTGGCCTTGCTGGGCGAGTTCGGCGTCGCGCCGCGCATCGTGGCCCGCGACAACCTGCCGCTGTGGCATGCCGTCGGCAGCGGCATGTACCTGCTGCAATGGGTCTGCGCGGCGGTGGTGCTCTGGCGCGTGCTGCGGCAGTCGGACCCACCGCTGAACTGATCGCCTATTCGTGCCAGTGCTCGGCCACCCAGGTGGCGGGGCGAATGAAGCGGAACCGGCGGTTACGGCGGCCGGCCAGTGCATCAGGCGGATTGCATTCGCCGTGGAAGATCATCACGCGTGCGCCTTCCGGCACGAAGGGCCGCCGCCAGTAGTTACTTGGCCAGATCGGAATCCCGCCGTACTTGAAGCTCGGGCACCAGTCGCTGGGCCAGTACGACAGCTTGCCCTGCGCGTGCACATAGTCCGACAGGTAGGTCTGCTCGTTGCGAAACTTCTCGCGCATGGCGGTTTCGTTCGCGCGGAAGTAGTCCAGCACGTCGGCATGGGCGCCGATCGTGTAGCGGTACACCGATGAATTGCCGGTCACGCGCCACGGACGCCGGTAGTCCTTGATGATCACGAACTCGCCGGGCTGGGTGAAGAATTCGTCCAGGCTGCCGACCACCACGATGTCCAGGTCGAGGAACAAGGCCTGGCCATGCAATCCATAGACATCGGGCAGGTCGCGGCTCAGCGTGGTGAGCTTGCGCCAGGCGCGGTCGCGCACGCCGGCGGCCTCGGGGCGGATGTCGAGGCGCGGAATCGGAAAGCACTCGACCTCGCTGCGGATGCCGACGTTGTCGTCCGTCAGGCAGATGAAACGGAAGTCACCCGTCAGATGGCGGCGTGCCATCGCGTAGAGCTTGTTGACGTAGGTGGCCTCGTATTTCGTGCCCCACTTCATGCAGACGACGTGGCGCATCGGCTGCGCCGTTGGCTCCGCCGCCATCGCTCAGTCCGCCTGGCGCTGCTTCTTGACCGAGAGCGGCTTGCGCGGCTTGGCGCGCTTGATGTTGCCGCCGGCCGTCAGGCGCTGGTTGCCGAGCACCCGCAGCGTCTTGATCTCGGGGCGCTGGCCGGCACGCTTGCTGTACTTGACGACCTTGATGTCACGCGGGCCGGGCATCCGGTCCTCGTCGATCTCCTTGACCTTCTCCACCTTGGGGCGCCAGAGCACCAGCAACTTGCCGATGTGCTGGATCGGCGCGGCGCCGAGCGTGTCCGCCAGCGTATGCAGCATGGCGTCGCGCGCGAGCCGGTCGTCCGAGAACACGCGGATCTTGATCAGGCCATGAGCCTTCAGCGCGGCATCGGCTTCCTTGGTGACGGCGGGGGTGAGCCCGTCGCTGCCAATCATCACGATGGGGTTCAGGTGGTGCGCTTCGGAGCGGTGCTCCTTGCGTTGGGCGGGGGTCAATTGAATGGCGGGCATGGCCGTATTATCGAACCACTGTGAAACGATCCCTTGCATTCCCTGCTTTTCGACGCTGCGCAGCCCACCAGATCCGTTTCCCATGAGCACCAAGTCCACCGGCAAGAAGGTCAACAAGGCCTGGCTGCACGACCACATCAACGACCCCTGGGTCAAGCTGGCGACCCGCGAGGGCTACCGCGCCCGCGCCGCGTACAAGCTCAAGGAAATCGACGAGACGCTCGGGCTGATCAAGCCGGGCCAGCTCGTCATCGACCTCGGTTCGACACCAGGCGCCTGGAGCCAGTACGCCCGGCGCCGCATGGCTCCGGGCGGGGCGGCATCGGGCCAGCTGGACGGCACCATCATCGCGCTCGACATGCTGCCCATGGAGCCGATCGAGGGCGTGAACTTCCTGCTCGGCGACTTTCGCGAGCCGGAGGTGCTGGCGCGCCTGGAAGAGGCAATGCAAGGCCGCAAGGCCGACGTCGTGGTCTCCGACATGGCACCCAATCTCTCGGGCATTGCGTCGGCCGATGCAGCGCGCATCGCGCATCTGGTGGAACTTGCGGTCGACTTCGCGAATCAGCACCTGAGGCCCGAAGGCGCCCTGGTGACCAAACTGTTCCACGGCAGCAGCTACGACCCGCTGAACAAGCTGTTCAAGGACACGTTCAAGGTGGTCAAGAAGGTGAAACCGAAGGCCTCGCGCGACAAGTCGGCGGAAACCTTCCTCGTGGGCATCGGGCTCCGGACTACAGATACGCATTGATACGTCCGACGAATAACGGCCCATTTCGGGACATAACCGTGCTTAGCCTGTGGCTGCTGGGGTGAATAGAGGCTATTTCGCAGCTTGAAAAGCCTAAAATGGCCGCCAATTGCCTGCTTGGTGCGCGGATTTCCCGTCTTGTCACACGCACCGCCTGACTGGAGCTTCGGTTTGAATAATCAGTGGTTTTCGAAAATTGCCGTTTGGCTCGTCATTGCCATGGTGTTGTTCACCGTGTTCAAGCAGTTCGACACCCGCGGCGGCGCCGGTGCTGGCGCGGTGAGCTACTCCGAATTCCTGGACATGGTGCGCAGCAAGCAGATCAAGACGGCGTCCATCCCAGAGAGCCTGATGGGCGGCGAGATCGTCGCGGTCAGCACCGATGACCGAAAGATACGCACCAATTCCACCGGCCTGGACCGCGGCCTGGTCGGCGACCTGATCGACAACAACGTCAAGTTCGACGTGCGTCCCCGCGAAGAAGGTTCGCTGCTCATGACGCTGCTCGTGAGCTGGGGGCCAATGCTCTTGCTGATCGGCGTCTGGGTCTACTTCATGCGACAGATGCAGGGCGGTGGCAAGGGCGGGGCCTTCAGCTTCGGCAAGAGCAAGGCCCGCATGCTCGACGAGAACAGCAACACCGTCACCTTCGCCGACGTTGCTGGTTGCGACGAGGCCAAGGAAGAAGTGAAGGAGGTCGTCGACTTCCTGAAAGACCCGCAGAAGTTCCAGAAGCTCGGTGGCCGGATTCCGCGCGGCCTCTTGCTGGTCGGCCCTCCCGGCACCGGCAAGACCCTGCTGGCCAAGTCGATCGCGGGCGAGGCCAAGGTGCCTTTCTTCTCGATCTCCGGTTCCGACTTCGTCGAAATGTTCGTCGGCGTGGGTGCGGCCCGTGTGCGCGACATGTTCGAGAACGCCAAGAAAAACGCACCCTGCATCATCTTCATCGATGAAATCGACGCGGTCGGCCGTCAACGCGGCGCGGGCCTCGGCGGCGGCAACGACGAGCGCGAGCAGACCCTGAACCAGATGCTGGTCGAGATGGACGGCTTCGAAACCAACCTCGGTGTGATCGTCGTGGCTGCCACCAATCGCCCGGACATCCTGGACGCCGCCTTGCTGCGCCCCGGCCGCTTCGACCGCCAGGTCTACGTCACGCTGCCGGACATTCGTGGCCGCGAGCAGATCCTCGGCGTGCACATGCGCAAGGTGCCGCTCGGCCAGGACGTGAACCCGAGCATCATTGCCCGCGGCACGCCTGGCATGTCCGGCGCCGACCTGGCCAATCTCTGCAACGAGGCCGCCCTGATGGCTGCCCGCCGCAGCGCCCGCGTCGTCGAGATGCAGGACTTCGAGAAGGCCAAGGACAAGATCTTCATGGGCCCCGAGCGCAAGAGCATGGTCATGCCCGAGGAAGAGCGCCGGAACACGGCCTACCACGAGTCCGGCCATGCGTTGATCGGCAAGCTGCTGCCCAAGTGCGACCCGGTGCACAAGGTCACCATCATCCCGCGCGGCCGCGCCTTGGGCGTGACCATGAGCCTGCCGGCGCAAGACCGCTACAGCTACGACCGTGACTACATGCTGAACCAGATCAGCATGCTGTTCGGCGGCCGCATCGCAGAAGAAGTGTTCATGCACCAGATGACCACGGGCGCCAGCAACGACTTCGAACGCGCCACGCAGATCGCCCGCGACATGGTGATGCGCTACGGCATGACCGAATCGCTGGGCCCGATGGTCTACGCGGAGAACGAAGGCGAAGTGTTCCTTGGCCGCTCGGTCACCAAGACGACGAACATGAGCGAGTCGACCATGCAGAAGGTCGACGCCGAAGTGCGCCGCATCATCGACGAGCAGTACGCCCTGGCGCGCCGCCTGATCGAGGAAAACAGCGACAAGATGCACGCCATGGCCAAGGCCTTGCTCGAGTGGGAAACCATCGATACCGAGCAACTCGACGACATCATGGCCGGCAAGGAGCCGCGTCCGCCGAAGGACTGGACGCCGCGCATTCCGCCCTCGGGCAGCAGCGGTGGCGGCACCGGTGGTACCACCGTCAAGCCGGACCCGGCGCCGACTGCAGCGTGAGCGTTTTGCGTCGGCAAGCAACGGGGCCATCGGCCCCGTTTTTTCTTGGAGGCAGCGGTCGGCCATGAGCTTCTGGCAGACCTCCCGGTTTCGTATCGACCTCACGCAGCCGCGCGTGATGGGAATCGTCAACGTCACGCCTGATTCGTTCTCGGATGGTGGCAGCTACGCGGATACTTCGGCCGCGTTGCGGCATTGCGAAGCCTTGATCGCGCAGGGCGCAGACATCCTCGACATCGGTGGCGAATCGACCCGGCCAGGCAGCCCGGCGGTGCCGCTCGAACTGGAGTTGGCGCGCGTGTCGCCCGTCGTGCGGGAGGCCGTGGCGCTCGGCGTGGCGATCTCCGTCGACACTTACAAGCCCGAGGTGATGCGCGCGATGCTGGACATCGGCGCGGACATCGTCAACGACATCCGGGCATTCCGCCAACCCGGCGCGCGCGAGGTGGTTGCCGCCCATCCGGCTTGCGGCGTGTGCCTGATGCACATGCATCGCGACCCGCAAACCATGCAGCTGTCGCCGATGGAGGGCGATGTGGTGCCGCAGGTTCGAGCCTTCCTGGTCGACGCGGCGGATGAATTGCGGGCACTGCATATCGATGCCTCGCGCATCGTGCTCGATCCGGGCATTGGCTTCGGCAAGACGGTGCCCCAGAATTTCGCGCTGCTCGCGCGCCAGCACGAATTGCTCGCGACGGGTTATCCGCTGTTGGCGGGCTGGTCGCGCAAGTCCTCGCTCGGCGCGGTGACGGGCATTGCAGACGCGTCGGCCCGGCTGCTCCCCAGTGTGGTGGCGGCGGTGCTGGCGGTGGAGCGCGGCGCGCGCATCGTGCGTGTGCACGAGGTGCGCGAAACGGTGGAAGCGCTCGCCGTGTGGCGTGCGATGAATCAAGAACAACCGAGGAAGAACCCAACATGACACGCCAGTATTTCGGCACCGACGGCATTCGAGGCATGGTCGGCGTACCGCCCATCACGCCCGATTTCGTCCTGCGTCTCGCGCACGCCGTCGGCCGCGTGCTGAAGCAGAAGGAGGCGCGGCCAACCGTGCTGATCGGCAAGGACACGCGCATTTCCGGCTACATGCTGGAGTCGGCGCTGGAATCCGGCTTCAATTCTGCGGGCGTCGACGTCGTGCTGCTCGGCCCGCTGCCCACGCCGGGCGTGGCCTATCTCACGCGGGCCCAGCGTGCCAGCCTGGGCGTCGTCATCAGCGCCAGCCACAACGCCTTTCCGGACAATGGCATCAAGTTCTTCAGCGCGCAGGGCACCAAGCTCGATGACGACTGGGAACTGGCCGTGGAGGCTGCGATCGAGGCGCCGCCGGTGTGGGCCGATTCGGCCAACCTCGGCAAGGCGCGCCGCCTCAACGACGCGACCGGCCGCTACACCGAGTTCTGCAAGAGCACCTTCGCCAACGACCTGACGCTGCGTGGCCTCAAGCTGGTGGTCGATGCGGCCCACGGTGCGGCGTACCAGGTGGCGCCGCAGGTGTTCCATGAACTCGGCGCCGACGTCACGGTCATCGGCTGCGCGCCGGATGGGCTCAACATCAACAAGGGCGTGGGCGCGACGCATCCGCAGGCGCTGATCGACATGGTCAGGACGCAGCAGGCCGACTACGGCATCGCCCTCGACGGCGACGCCGACCGGCTGCAACTGGTCGACGCCAGCGGTCGCCTTTTCAATGGCGACGAGTTGCTCTACCTCATGGCCAACGAACGCCTTGCACGCGGCGAACAACTGCAAGGCGTGGTCGGCACGCTGATGACCAACAAGGCGGTGGAAGTCGCGCTGCGTGGCAAGGGCATCGACTTCGTGCGGGCCAAGGTGGGTGACCGCTACGTGCTGGAAGAACTGACCAAGCGCAACTGGGTGCTGGGCGGCGAAGGTTCGGGTCACCTGCTGGCGCTCGACCGCCACACCACCGGCGACGGCATCGTGAGCGCCCTGCAAGTGCTCCAGGCGTGCGTGCGGTCCGGCAAGAGTCTCGCGCAGTTGCTGGTCGATGTGACCCTGTTTCCCCAGACGCTTCTGAACGTGCGCCTGCGTGATGGGCAGGACTGGCGCAGCAACGCGTCACTGGCGGACGAGACCCGGCGCATCGAGGCTGAACTCGGCGACGGTGGCCGCGTGCTCATCCGCCCGAGCGGCACCGAGCCGCTGCTGCGCGTGATGGTCGAGGCGCGCGATCCGGCCCAGGCGGAAAGCTGCGCGCGCCGGCTCGTGGCCACGGTCGAGGCCGGTTGAACGGGAAGCCCCTGTGATCGAGATCAGGCTGGCCGACTACGGCGATTCGGCGGACGGCGCCGCCGTCATTTCATTGCTCGACACCTATGCGCGCGATCCGGCGGGCGGTGGCGCCGCCATTCCGCTCAAGCTGCTGACGCGTTTGCCGGGCGAGTTGGCGAAAAGGCCGCAGGCTTTCACCGTGCTCGCGATCGATGGCGACCTGGCGATCGGCCTGGTGAATTGCATCGAGGGCTTTTCGACCTTCGCCTGCAAGCCGCTCGTCAATGTCCATGACGTGGTGGTGCTGCCGCGCTATCGTGGCCAGCGCGTCGCACAACGCATGCTGGAGCGTGTGGAGCAGGAGGCGAGGGTGCGCGGCGCCTGCAAGCTCACGCTCGAAGTGTTGTCGGGGAATGCCAGCGCGATCCGCGCCTATGAGCGTGAAGGTTTCGGGCCTTATTCGCTCGATCCGGCCTTCGGCACTGCGGTGTTCATGCAGAAGAAGCTCTGACAAAAAAAGGCCGCGGCGAATCGATCACCGCGGCCCTCACCCCCAGCCTTCTCCCGGAGGGAGAGGGAGGAAGATAGATCAGAAGCGCGTGATGGGCATCTCCGCTTCGCGCTTGTCGGCCGAGTACTTGCCCAGTTCCCATTTGGCGATCGCATTGCGGTGCACTTCGTCCGGACCGTCGGCAAAGCGCAGCGTGCGTGCGTGGGCGTAGGCCATGGCGAGCGGGAAATCGTCGCTCATGCCACCGCCGCCGTGCACCTGCATGGCCCAGTCGATAACCTGGCAAGCCATGTTCGGCGCCACGACCTTGATCATCGCGATCTCGTTCTTGGCGACCTTGTTGCCGGCCACGTCCATCAGCCAGGCAGCCTTGAGCGTCAGCAGGCGGGCCATGTCGATCTTGCAGCGGGCTTCGGCGATACGTTCCTGCGTAACGGTTTGCGAGGCGACCGTCTTGCCGAAGGCGACGCGCGACGAGGCGCGCTTGCACATCAGTTCGAGTGCGCGCTCGGCCACGCCGATCAGGCGCATGCAGTGGTGGATGCGTCCCGGGCCAAGGCGGCCCTGGGCGATCTCGAAGCCACGGCCTTCGCCGAGCAGGATGTTGTCGACAGGCACGCGCACGTTCTCGAAGTGCATCTCGACGTGGCCGTGCGGTGCGTCGTCGTAGCCCATCACGTTGAGCGGGCGCACGATGCGGATGCCCTTGGCGTCGGCCGGCACGATGACCATGCTCTGCTGCGAATGCTTCGGCGCGTCCGGGTCCGTCTTGCCCATGGTGATGTACACGGCGCAGCGCGGATCGGCCGCGCCGGAGATCCACCACTTGTGGCCGTTGATGACGTATTCGTCGCCCTGGCGCTCGATGCGGGTCGCGATGTTGGTGGCGTCACTCGACGCAACCGCAGGCTCGGTCATCGCGAAGGCCGAGCGGATCTCGCCGTCCAGCAGCGGCTTGAGCCAGCGCGCCTTGATCGCCTCGGAGCCGTAGCGCGCGATCGTTTCCATGTTGCCGGTGTCCGGCGCGGAGCAGTTGAAGGCCTCGCTGGCCCAGGGCACCGCGCCCATGATCTCGGCGAGCGGCGCGTATTCCTGGTTCGTGAGGCCCGCACCCGCATAGCCGGCGACATGCGCGCTGTCGACGGGCAGGAACAGGTTCCAGAGGCCCTGCGCCTTGGCCTTTTCCTTGACCTTCTCGACAGTCTTCAAGGCGCTCCAGCGCTTCCCGGCTGCCGTGTTGGCGGCCAGTTCGGCGGTGTAGTCGGCCTCGGCCGGGTAGATATGCTCGTCCATGAAAGCGCGCACGCGCTTTTGCAGTTCTTGTGTCTTGGCCGAATACTCGAAGTCCATCTTTGCTGTCTCCAGGGGTGAAAAGGGTCGTCAGGCGCGTTGGGCGAAGGCCAAGGCCATCTCGGCCATCGGGCGTGCGCCGCGGCCGGATGCCACGGCTTGCTCGCTTGACGCGGTGCCGGCCTCGACCCGCTTGGCAATGCCTTGCAGGATCGCGGCCATGCGGAACAGGTTGTAGGCCTGGTAGAAGTTCCAGTCGGGCGCCAGCGCCTCGGGCGTGGTGAGGCCGGTGCGCTCGCAATACTTGCGGATGTATTCGCTCTCGGTCGGAATGCCGAGGCTCTTGTGGTCGAGCCCGCCGATCCCGCGCGACATGCCTTGCGGGATGTGCCACGACATGCAGTGGTAGCTGAAGTCCGCCAGCGGATGCCCAAGCGTGGAAAGCTCCCAGTCCAGCACCGCGATCGGGCGCGGTTCGGTGGCGTGGAACATCAGGTTGTCGAGCCGGAAGTCGCCATGCACGATGCTGGTCATCTTCTCGTCGCGCGCGCTGGCCGGCATGTTGGCGGGCAGCCATTCCATGAGCTTGTCCATCTCGGGGATCGGCTGTGTGATGGAGGCGAGGTACTGCTTGCTCCAGCGACCGATCTGCCGGTCGAAATAGTTGCCCGGCTTGCCGTAGTCGGCCAGGCCGCGATCGGCGAACTTGACCGTATGCAATGCGGAGATGACGCGGTTCATCTCGTCGTAGATCTTGCCGCGCTCTTCGTTGCGCATGCCGGTCAGCGACTGGTCCCACAGTACGCGGCCGGCCATGAATTCCATGACGTAGAAGGCGCGGCCGATGACGCTTTCATCCGTGCAAAGGCAGTACATCCGCGGCACCGGCACATCGGTGCCGGCAAGCCCGCTCATGACTTTGTACTCGCGCTCGATCGCATGCGCGGAGGGCAGCAGCTTGGCCACCGGGCCGGGCTTGGCGCGCATCACATAGGCCTGGCCGGGCGTGATGAGTTTGTAGGTCGGATTCGACTGGCCGCCCTTGAACATCTCGACCGTCAGAGGGCCCTTGAAGCCGTCGAGGTTGGCTTCGAGCCAGCCGGTCAGGGCCTCGATGTCGAAGGCATGCTGCGACGAAACGGCACGCGTGCCGATGAAATTCTGGAAGTCGGTCATGTCGGTGTGTCGCAGGCGCGTTCAGGGGTGGTCATCAAATATCTGCGTCCGAGATGCGCATGAGCGCGCTGCGATCGAGTACCACGAGGCCGCCCGGTTCGATGCGGATCGCGTTCTCCCGCTCCATGGCCTTGAGTTCCTGGTTGACGCGCTGGCGCGAGGCGCCGAGCAATTGCGCCAACTCTTCCTGCGCGAGTTGCAGGCCGATGCGCATCTGGCTGCCGTCGTCCAGGTTGGGCACGCCATAGCTGCGCACCAGGTGAATCAGTTGCTTGGCCAGGCGTG
Source organism: Variovorax sp. dw_954 (assembly GCF_018449755.1). Classification (NCBI taxonomy): domain Bacteria; kingdom Pseudomonadati; phylum Pseudomonadota; class Betaproteobacteria; order Burkholderiales; family Comamonadaceae; genus Variovorax; species Variovorax sp. dw_954. The sequence goes on from NZ_JAAVVD010000003.1 coordinate 452,718, forward strand.
CGCGCAAGGGCAGGGTGTTGAGGTCTTCCACCAGTCCGAAGAGCGTGCGGATGCGGCGCGCCTGCAGCCGCATCAGCGCTTCGTAGAGCTCCACATGGGCTGCGAGGATCTTCTGGAAATCGGCACGCGCCACGTTCAGCGTGGTCGTGTCGCCGCGTGCATAGGCATCGTGCGTGCGCCTGTCCCCGTCGAACATCGCCACATCGCCGAACCAGATGCCCGGTTCCACATAGGTGAGCGTGACCTGCTTGCCCGACACCGCCGTCGAGCTCACTCGCACCGCGCCCTTGGCGCAGGCGATCCAGCATTCGGGCGGATCGCCGCGTGCAGCCAGCAGGTCGCCGTCCTTGTAGCGTTTGACGAAAGCACATCGGAGGATGTCGTGACGAAGCGAGGGTGAGAGAGATGAGAACCAGCGACCGGAGTTGATCGCTTCTCGTTCTTCGATGGTAAGAATGGGGTCGTCCATTGGTCTGTCCTGTCGGCGACTGAAAAGGGGTCGGATTGTCGCTGCCGCGACCCGGTGCTATTCGTAGCGCGGCTTTGTCTTGGCGAGGAAGGCGGCAATGCCGATGCCGGCATTCGCATGGTGAAGGTTGCGCACGAAATGATCGCGCTCCTGCGCCAGATGGTTCACCAGCGTGGCGCCCCTGGCTTCGTTGAGCAGTTCCTTGATGCTGGCCAGCGCATTGGGTGCGCGTGCGCCGAGGGTGTCGGCCAAGGCCATTGCCCCTTGCAGGGCCTGGCCAGGTTCCGTTAGCTTGTTGACCAGTCCCAACTCGTGCAGCCGAGTGGCCGCGATGCGCTCGCCGTTCATGAGCCATTCGCTGGCGATCTGGCGCGGCAGCGCCTGCGCGAGTTGCCAACTCAGGCCGCCATCGGGGGAGAGCGCGACGTTGCTGTATGACGCGGCAAACACCGCATCGCGCGCCGAGACCACGAAGTCGCAGGCCAGCGCGAGCGAGAAGCCCGCACCCGCAGCCGCTCCTTCGACGGCGGCGATGATCGGCTTGGGGAATGCGCGGATCGAGTCGATCCAGTTGTGCAGCCCGTCGATGCTTTCGGCCTGTACCGACGGATCGCGTTCACGGTTGCCGGCCAGGCGCTGCAGCGAACCGCCGGCGCAGAACCAGGCGCCTTCGCCGACGATCACGACGTTGCGCACGTCTGCGCAGTTGTCGGCTCCGTTCAGCGCTTCCACGCCCGCGGCATACATCTCCGGCCCGAGCGCATTGCGCATCGACGGGTTGCTGATCGTCAGCACCATGGTCTGGCCTTCGGTGCGGCTCTTGAGTTCTGCGGTCATGGGTCTCCCTATTCTTCTTCGTGCAACATGCTCAATCCCAGCGCACCGCGCCGACGCAACCACGGGCTGGGGCGATAGCGCGGATCGCCATAGACGGTCTGCAGGTTGAACAGTACTTCGAGGATGTTGGTCGGGCCGTAGAGGTTGCCCATCGCCAGCGGCCCTTGCGGATAGCCGAGGCCGCGCGTCACGGCCACTTCCAGGTCGGCCGGCGTGCACACGCGCTGCTGGCACATGTCGGCCGCAATGTTCACGATGGACGCGATCACGCGCTGCGTGACGAAGCCGCCACTGTCGCGAATCACGCTCACTGGCTTGCCGTCACGGCCAAACAGCGCGTGCGCCGCATTGCGCATGTCGATGCGCGTGGCCGGGTTGGTGGCCAGCACGCGGCGCTTGGTGGCAGCGTCGTCGATCAGCATGTCGATACCCACGGTGCGCGTGGCGTCGAGGCGTTCCACGGCAGCCGCCGTCGTCACATCGAAACCGAGCGGCGCCACCAGGATCAGCGCAGCCGGGGAGGGCGTCGCACCCGACTCGATCTGGCCGCCGAGTTCGTGCACCAGCTTGATCAACTCGGCACGGCGCGAGGCGCGTGGCGAGATCCAGAACGAGGGAAGCGCATCGACCACCGGCGCTGGCGGTTCGGCCGCCACCTGCATCGCACCGTCGGCGTAGCGGTAGAAGCCCTCCGATGTCTTGCGGCCGAGCACGTCGGCCGCCACGCGCTGGGCCGCGATCGCGCTCGGGCGATAGCGAGGCTCCTCGTAGTACTGCCGGTAGATCGACTCCATCACCGGATGCGACACGTCCAGCCCGGTGAGGTCCATCAATTCGAACGGACCCAGCTTGAAGCCAGCCTGATCGCGGAGGATGCGGTCGATGGTGGCGAAATCGGCCACGCCTTCGCTGACGATGCGCAACGCCTCGGTGCCATAGGCGCGGCCAGCGTGATTCACGATGAAGCCCGGCGTGTCCTGCGCCTGGACTGCCTTGTGCCCCATCTGCCCGGCGTACCCGGCCAGGCGCGCACAGACGTCGGTGGACGTCCTGAACCCGGCGACAACTTCGACAACCTTCATCAGCGGAACCGGGTTGAAGAAATGAAAACCGGCGAAGCGCTCGGGATGTCGCAATGCCTTGCCAATTGCTGTTACAGAAAGCGACGAGGTGTTGGTCGCCAACACCGTTGAAGGCGCGACGATATCTTCCAGTTCGCGAAACAACTGGCGTTTCACTTCAAGGTCTTCGATGATCGCCTCAATCACCAGATCGCAATGCGCCAGCTCCCGGGTCGTTGTGGCGGCATGAACCCTTGCAACGAGTGCATCGCGCTCAGTCGCTTCGAGCCGGCCCTTGTCGTGCAGTTTTCCCCACTGCTCGGCGAGCGTGCCCAAGGCGCGTTCGGCGGCGCCGGGCATGTTGTCGACAAGCCATACCTCGCTGCCGGCCTGCGCGGCCATTTGGGCGATTCCCCGCCCCATGGCGCCTGCACCGACAATGGCGACATTGGAAAAATTCACGGTCATTTGATAAAAGTCTCCTGCTGAAAGAATTTGGTGTATCACCGTGTCAAAATGTGTTTACTTTAGATTGCAGAGTACCCATCCAATCTTGAAACATCGACGCACCGCGGCAACCCTGATTCTGTTGGGGCTCGCACTCCCATCGTTCGCCTTGACGATCGGCCGCCCGCAAGGTGCGGCATGGATCGGCAAGCCGCTCGATCTGGTGATTCCTCTGACGCTGGGTGACGGCGAAGGAAACTCCTTGTGCATCGAGGGCGAGGTAGTGCAGGGTGATACACGCATTGACGACAAGCGGGTGACTTTATCCCTTGAACCGGGTGCATCGGCGGCCGCACCGCGATTGCATGTGCGCACAACCGTTGCAATTGAAGAGCCGGTGGTCAACGTCACGGTGCGCGCCGGCTGCGATGCGCGGTCGAATCGCACATTCGTCCTGCTGGCGGACGTGCCGATGGAGGCGGCGAGCCTGCCTTCCACGTCGCGATTCGCGGCAACCCCTTTGCCATCCACCGGTTCGTCGACGGACTCGGGCTTTGGCGAGCGCGGTGGGCGCGGATCGCGCGGCGCGGGCGCCGGCAGCGAATTCGGATCGGGTGCGGGATCGTCGGCGCCAGCGCCGGTGCGCCGCGC